>CAZEOI010000015.1:0-61213 GCA_964513775.1 uncultured Sangeribacter sp.
ATGTTAGGGAATTGCTCGATCGGTAATTGGATAAGTCCCAATATGCCGAGTGCAACAATCAACACTGAGATGACTCCCGCAAGAATAGGGCGGTCTATAAAAGTTTTTACTGTCATGATTCTTTAATTTTACGACAAATTTAAAGAATTAAACCTTGACGTTTCATATCGGTCAAACCACAAAATGACCAACTGCATTATAGTAGTGGCTAACGATGGCGTAGAGACTACTTACTTAATTCTAAAATAGTTAACTTTGCAGTGTAATTAGTAATGAAAAATCTCGCTCTCTACATAGACCTTGCGTTCTGCCTTGTCGTACTTCCGATAATGGTGGCAATGTCTCCCATAGAAAGGTGGATTCAACATTTCACTACGTATATGTTGTGTGCCGGAATATGGCTGTATCTCGTATATTTCATTAATCGTGTATTTACGGTACCATTTTTGTTTGGAGACCGTCATAAAAAGATTGGCGCAGTGATAATGATACTAATGTCAATTATTGTGACATTTATCTTTTCAGCAATAGAACTATATAATCCTGAGCCTAACATTCACGATAAAGGAATTGTGAGACATTTGCCCCAGATTCTTCAGTATCAACAGGCTCTATGGACTCTGTTTATGATAGTGGAAGCGTTCAGTTTCTCTGTTGGTCTTCTTGTTCAGACAAATGTGCAGAAAGCTCGTATAAGAGCAACCGAAGCCGAGAGAGACAAGGCCGAGATTGAACTATATAAAGCTCAGATAAAGCCTCATTTCATGTTTAACACCCTCAATTCTCTTTACGGACTCTTTCTGACAGGGAATAAGAATGCACTGCCTTCGCTTGAGAAATTTATTTCGATGATGAGGTATATCCACACGTCGTCTAACCGTGATTTGGTTTCATTGGCAGGGGAAGCTGAATATATAAGAGAATATGTGGAAGTTCAATCATTGCGTTTGAATGAGATGACAACAGTAGCACTGAATATCGATATCCATAACGATAGCCTTATGATTCCGCCGATGCTTCTGGTGACCTTTGTAGAGAACTGTTTTAAGCATGGAGTGTCGCCGGTGGAAAGGAGCCGTATCATTATCAGAATTATTGAAAATGAAGGAAAACTGTTATTTTCTTCTTCAAATAAAATATTTCCTGTAAAAAGAATTGGCGAACACATGGGCATCGAAAACTGCCGTAAACGCCTCGAATTACTTTATACGGGAAAATATGAATTGAAAATCAATAGCAATAGCGACATTTATAATGTATCGCTCCAAATAGAACTGAAATAATGATAAAGTGTGTGGCAATAGATGATGAGCCAATAGCGCTGAGTATTGCTCCCCGCCGATAACGTGGCACCCTAATCACAATCCGATATCATATGGCATCCTGCTCATAGGGGTATGGACAGTTGCTACGCAGATAGACTGCATACCCCTGTTGTAATTTTGCATACAATTTCAGCGAGCGATTTATCCGGACGCTCTAATTGTCTCAGATACGTTTGGTTATACCAAGAAATTCTGTTAACTTTGCGCTCGCTTTGGGGCGAATGAAATTTAGAACAATGCATATATCGCAACATAGTATATCGTCAACCGTCCGCTGCAGCTATGGTAGTTGCAGCCTAAGCTATTATTGCTATAGCTATAAAAGCTATTGCAGCTTGCTTAATGGATGGTTCCGACGATATTACAGTTGTATCTGCGTCTGATTTTATATTATTCAGACAATAAGGAGACAGTCGGGAAGTCCGGAAAAGCTTCCCGATTTTTTTGTGCCTTGTCATGGCTACACGATCCTTATTGTCACGGCTTGGCACCAAGTAAAATTATTCAAAATATGATTTATTTTTATAATTGCCATGCCGGTAAACAAGAATGCTTTATTAAGATACAAGACCATAGACCGGTGCTTGAGAAACAGGTACAGACGGTGGACTCTGGATGACCTTGTAGAGGCTTGCTCGGATGCCCTCTATGAGATGGAGGGTATCACCAGAGGAGTATCCGTCAGAACAGTCCAGGCCGACATTCAGATGATGCGGTCTGATAAACTGGGCTACAATGCCCCAATAGAGGTATACGACAATAAATACTACAGGTATGGGGATTCCGATTACTCGATAACAGAAATTCCGATAGCCGATGATACATATGAGCTTGTCGTAAAGGCTGTCAAGATGATACGTCATAGAGGCGGTATTTCGGTTGAGGATCTTGGTAACATACTCGAAAAGGTTGGGGAACGTCTTAATGCGCTGTTGATACATCAATAAGAAAGGCTTCCGAGAATTAATAAGAACTACTTCCGAGAAAATAAGAAAGGCTTCCGAGAATCCTTAGTAAGATTTCTTGGAAGCCTTCATTTTTGAGTGAGAAGTCGGATTCGAACCGACGAATACCGGTTTTGCAGACCGGCCCTTTGAACCGCTCAGGCATTCTCACATATAAGTTGGGGCGGTAGACCTTTGGTTGGGGAGAGACCTTTGGTTGGGGCGGTAGGACTCGAACCTACGATGTCCGAAGACGGGAGATTTACAGTCTCCTGCAATAGCCGCTATGCGACACCCCAATTAATGATGACACAGTCAGAAATATTAGACTTCCAAGTGAGTCAGTCGTGATACAAGTGAGTCCGTCGTCATACAAGTGAGTCCGTCGTCATACAAGTGACTCAGTTGTCATACAAGTGTGTCATTCATCACATTCATCTTATGAGTCTCATCTTATGAGTCATTCATCTTAAAGGTAAGGATTTATTCGATTGTATAGCCTTAAAGATGGTTTATCTTTTGTTTGACGATGCAAAGTTATAAAGCCGAGATGCAGCCTATCTGCGTAGTTGAGAAAAATATGAAAAAACACAAATTTTTTAGTTTAGAAGATAATTAGGTTATTCATTTTCATGTTAGGGTGAAACTCTTCGACTAATTCTTTTGTGATTATTTGGTCTTCCATGTATATTACTTTTCAATTATTGCCTTTATCCAAAGATTGCCACTGTAACGAATTCTCAATCTCCAGCCCATGTGGAATTCTAGATAATTACTAAAAGGCATGACTTCAGCACAAATCATGGCTGTGATTTCCGCAATCAACAAATAATTAGTAAATTTGCATTCTTATGGCAAAGAGAACACTTATTCAGCATAACACAGCAGATTACAACATCGCTGTTCAGACAATAAAAGACGCTATTCTTCGCAGCCAATATCAGGCAGCTAAGTTGGTTAATCGTGAGATGCTGTCTCTATATTATGGTATAGGTCGATATATTTCAGCTAACTCTCGCGAGGGTTTCTGGGGAACTGGAGCCATAAGAACAATCTCAGAGAAACTACGCAAGGAATTACCGGGACTGAAAGGTTTTTCGGAGACTAATCTTAAGAATATGAGATTGTTCTATGAGGAGTGGGAGCCGATCTTCAATAAATCTGCTATCTCTACGATAATTTCGTCAGTCGCAACTGACGAAATTGAAACCACTCTGTTGCTTCCAGCTAAATCGTCAGTTACGACTGACGATTTAGAATCATTTTTATCTCTTGATTTTACACATCACATAGCTATCTTAAATGGAGAGAAAGATGCCACAAAAAGATTGAAATACATTCATCTCTCTTTAGCGAATCGTTGGAATACCAAATACCTCCAACAACAGATAAAGGATAATGTAGCAGATAAATATGGTGCAATACCTTCAAACTTTGGCGTAACAATCAAGGATAGCCGGGATGCTATTAAGGCTCTAAATATGTTCAAAGACGAATATCTGCTTGATTTTATCAATACTGAGGAAATTGGTATTAGAGACCTTGCAGATATAGATGAGCGCGTGGTGGAGAAACAGATAATCCACAATATCAAGAAGTTCATAATGACTTTCGGACGCGATTTTGCTTTCGTTGGCAATCAGTATCATCTTGAGGCATTTTCGGAGGACTTTTTTCCTGACCTATTGTTTTTCAACAGAGAGTTGAATTGTCTTGTTGTCGTGGAGCTTAAGACCGGCGATTTCAAGCCCGGGTATCTTGCCCAACTCATGACATATCTTCGTATTCTTGATGACAAAGTGAAAAAGCCTCACGAAAATCCATCTATAGGTATCGTGTTATGCAAAACTGCCAATAAGGACTTCGTAGAGTATGTGATACAGGATTATGCCAAGCCGATGGGAGTTGCTACCTATCGTATCAGCGAGGATATGCCCGAAAAATTGCGAGAAGCTCTACCTGATGTCGAAGAGTTAAAGAAACTACTATGGAAATCTGACATCAAATAAACAAGGCTCCTTTCCGGGAGCCTTTGTCATATCATATGTTGATGCGTCAGGTGGGGACAGATACAATCAACGAATTACTAGTAACTTATTTTCGTAAAGTTGCATCTGTTATCAAAAGACTCATGCAGGGGCTGATTAACTTAGTGTAGATAGCAATCTCCTAAAATTTAGAAAAAATCCTCTCATATATTATGATAATTAGTAATAATTCAGTAAATTTGCTTTTGATTCAATATTGGAACAAACAATGGAAAGAGACTTTAATAGAATAAAAGTAGTTAGCAGAGAAAAATAAACTAATAAATGGTTGGCTGAAAAATTAGGAAAGGATTCGGCTACGGTTTCTAAGAAGTCTACCAATTCTGCCCAACCAGGTGTTGAAATCTTATTCTCTCTTGCAGAATGTCTTGATGTAAAAGTTAAGGATTTACTTAATGATTCCATGAGGGTCTCAGATTAACGATAACATTTGTTTTGGCTACCAACAAAAACGCACGTCTCCGTTATGAGGCACTTGACAAGTGCCTTAGTAACTTTTCTCGCAAGTATTACATAGAGGATTTGCAGAAGGCTTGTTGTGATTACTTAACAAAGGAACTAAGTATTGATACAACAGTAAGCAAGCGTCAGATTTATGCAGACTTGAAAGAGATGGAGTTATCTCCCTCAATGCAAGCGCCAATCGTTGCATACCAAGATGGGCAGCGTAAGTATTACCGATATTCACAAGAGGGATTTTCAATAGTTGATTTGACCGATAATGAATTGATAGGACTTGAAGCAACGGTGAATATGCTTGCCTCCTTCAGAGGGATGCCACAGTTTGATTGGATGACCGATATTATTATTAAACTTAAGAAGAAGTATAAAGTCTCAGAAATCCAACGCAATATCCTTTCATTCGACTCAAATGTAGACTTGCGAGGAATTGATCGTTTCAAAGAACTGTTTAACTATATTATACACAAACAGCCAATAAAGATTACATACGAGCCGTTTGGTAAAGTACCTTTCGTAGCAGAGATTCATCCATATTATCTTAAACAGTATAATAATCGGTGGTTCATTCTTGGCTACAACCAAGCATATAAAGATATATCTGTCTTTGCTCTAGATAGAATCAAGGCAGTGGAATCTTTGGATTGTGATTTTATCCCGGACACATTTATTGAAGACCCATTCGATTATTTCTTTGATGTAATTGGCACCACTATTCCTAATGAGGGAGAAGTCGAGAAAGTTGTGTTGCAATTTGAGCCGAAACGTTATCAATACGTTTTGGCAAAGCCTATTCATCATACTCAGAAATCAGATAACATCAACCATACCATCACCATTGAAGTAAAACCGAACAAAGAACTTGAAGCCATAATCCTTGGATTTGGTAAAGATGTGGAAGTACTTGAACCGGAGCATCTGCGCAATGAAATCATTGAGATTATGAAAGAAAGTTGTAAAAATTATGGACTTTTGAAGAATGACTGCAAAAGTCCGCAGTAATTTTGCAATATCAAAACGAAACACAACCTTTTTAAGTTTATGCTCAATACCAACTCTGCTTCCGCTCTCCAGTCACTTGACATCACTGACATTCTTTTTCCTGCTAAGTGGCATAAAACTGAAGACGCTACCTATGGTTTCATCTTCACTCCCGATAATTTCGCTTCAGGATGGGATTCAATCTACGTTGACCCATTTGACCTCAAGTTTAAGATTGTATCAATGGGTATGAGGAAGTTGATTGCTCCAACACTTCTGATTACTTCAGAAAAAGCAAAGATGGCGTATGTTCTCGCCTCTGAGGATAATCCAGTGTATATTCAGAGTGAATACACAAGGGACAAGAACTTCGGATATCTGATGGCATTTACCATCACCCCAGAGGTTTCTCCGGAATATATGTTTTATGCTTGCAAATATAATATATGGAATCATCTACTCAGTCCTATTAATGCAAATGAGAGTTCTCTTTCATGGAGGGAAGTGGGTACTGGGGGTAATATTTCCAGTTATGGCGAATCATGGATTACGCCCGAAGATGTTGTTTTCAACCTTCATCGGATTAAAATTCATACGCTTGCTCAGCAAAAGGAGCTTGTTATTGCGGCCAAAGAGTTGGAGGTCGTTCTAGAACATCAAAGTTACAATGTTACCGATTTGGTAAATCGTTACATGAGGTTCACTAGTTCGGGTAATATCTTTAGTCAGAATGGTCTTGGGTTACTTGTAGAGGCATATCGAATTGCCGCCGGAAATTGTGCTAAGCCCGATGTGTTGAACATTCTCAATGAATACGAGTTCGAGAAGGACAGACTCTCACAAGAGGAACTCAATTTTCTCTCCAAACACCTCAATGAAGTGTTTGCATTGGTAGTGTCTCCCGATAGCAGTATTTCCCATCCTTTAAATGGATTTGTGCAGCCTCAGGAAGTCACCGACTTCATGTGTAAGATAGCCTCGTTCCCTGAGAATGTTACCGTGTATAATCCATTTGCGGGTGCAGATTCATACGCCGTTGCACTTCCGAACCATGTGGTCGGAGAGGAAATCAACCGCACTATATGGGCTCTTGGACAGATTCGATTGTATGCCAACCTCGCTGATAAACGTGCGGATATTACATTGGGCGATTCATTTGAGTCCATTAAATCAAACGATAAGTTCAAGGCAATCATTACCTCTCCGGTTTATCTTATGGAGGAGGGCCATGAAATATCAGATATTGTCAGGATGCTCTACGGTAAACTGGAGGATGGTGGTAAACTGGCCTGTATTGTCTCTGCCAACTTTCTGTTTCGCAAGCATAACAAAGTACGTACACTCCGTGAAACCTTAATCAAAGATAAGGCAATTTCTACGATTGTAATGCTTCCTTCTAACATTTTCACAGGTTCTTCCATAGCTCAGGCTGCTATTGTACTGACAAAAGGTATCAAAAATGAAGAAATTCATTTTGGTGATGCAAGAGGACATACCCGTTTTGCCAAAAGCATTTATCGTGAAACGACCTTTGATTTGGAAAGTTTTATGGAGGCTTTCGAAGCAGATATTGTAGATACACAAGAAGGATATGAACCTTGCGAAGATCAGACAGGTATTGCTGTGCCTTACGATAAACTCGTTGGCTCGGATCTCACACCTTCTATCTATCTAGCCCCAAAACCAGAAAATGGCGTACCTCTTTCTTACCTTGCCGAAGAGGTACTTGAACTTCAAGGAAAAGATATTTCTGCAGAGTATTTCCTCACAGGCTCGTCTATTCCAGCTGCAATGCATCGTAAACCTTTCGTTCCTGTAAAGGTGGAAGACGGGAAAGTATCCACGGCAAAGAAATACGTACAAGTCCCTGAAAAATCTGTGATACTTGCTATCGTCAGTGGAAATCTCCGCACTGTTTATACTGAAGGGTTCACAGGTAAAATCGCTTTCCCCGCTGGATTCATTAAGGTGTTGAAACCTATCCACGGAATTAGTGCAAAATACCTTGCTGCTGTACTATCCACAAGGATTGTAGCAGACCAAATCAAGGCGCAAGCCGTTGGCTTAACAATCCCTCGTCTGAATAAACTGGATCTAAGCCAGATTCTCGTTCCTGTTCATGGCACCGTTGAGGAAAGAGAACAACTTATTGCCGAGGTTCTATCCTCGGAAATTAGCGACTTGGAAAGTGAACTGCAAGTAACACTGGATAATCAAAAACGTGAGGTGCGAAGCACCCGTCACGCTATGATACAGACTCTTTCCGCACTATCTTCAAACTGGGAGCAGTTGAAGATGTTTGCTGAACTTCATGACGGGGGCATTAAGTTGTCTGATACTGTTGGCCGTATTAATCCGATTTCTGTCAAGGATTTGATGGGAAGTATCGGATATGCCATGTCTACTCTTCAAAGACAGGTTGAATCTCTGCGCTTTGAGAAACCGGATTGGGGTAAGGATGCTGAAATCAATCCTTACAAGTTCATCAACGATTATATTGCCACCCATTCGTCCCCCTCTGTGAGAATGGTGAATATTGGTAATGACAATGTTGTTGATTTTCCTTACTTCAACGATGAGATAGGCGATACAAAGTATGAGCATTCGGATGCTGCTGAAATCTTCTATGCTCCTGTAAGGTTACTTGAACGAATCTTTAACAATATCGTAGCCAATGCAAAAGCTCACGGTTTTACTGCTGAGTCTACAAATAATGAGATTCGATTCGACTGGAAGTCAGAAGATGCGGGAATCGTGATTACTATTGCCAATAATGGAAAACCTTTAAAAGAAGGGGTTTCTGGCGATGATGTTTTAATGAGTGGCTTTACAACTGCCCTTAACGAAAATGCGTCTGATGGAACACTCCATTCCGGTCAAGGAGGTTTCGAGATAAAGTCGCTTATGGAGGGACTCGGAACAGTAGAGGTCATATCTCAACCTGATGCAGAGTTCCCAGTGATTTATAAACTCACCTTTGAGAAGACCAATTTTGAGACTATTGATCTTTTTGAAGATTAAAAAATTACGACTATGCGCGAAAACAAATACATACAGGTCCTCTGGGTTGAGGACGATCCTCTGATTACTTCTGCCTATCCTAATGAGGCAGATATGGTAGCGGGTATTGAACTTCATGCTTTTCCATGCTGGGAAGATGCAGAGGTAGAGCTTGAAAATAATTATGGCCGATGGGATGCCATCATCTTGGATGCCAAATGTAGGTATCGAAAAGAAGATGCAGACAAAGCGGAGAAATTCCTAAGCCATGTCTTTCCGAAGATTATGACTCTTGCAGCCCGCAAAAACCGCACTATACCTTGGTATGTTCTTTCCGGTCAGGGGGAGGATGATATTCGTGATCTCATTCCGGATACCAACGATTGGGATGCTGATTGGCTGAGGATTGTCAACCGTCGATTCTACTCCAAGAACGGCAAAGTAATTATTGGTGGTGATGAAAAACACGAACGTCATGCTCTCTTCGACAGAATTAAGATCCAAGTGACACACTATCGCCATGAGATGCAGATTGAACACAATTTATACCCGGATGTTTTCTCAGCACTAGACCATCTTGACTTAGCAAGTGAGGTTGGATATTATCTGATGCGACTTCTTGAACCTATTCATTTTGAGGGCATATCAAACGCAGACTATAATTGCAGATATGTTTACTTGCGCAAATCACTTGAAAATATCTTCCGACATATGGTAAAAATGGGACTTCTCCCATCCATAATTATCGGAAAAAGCAAGAAGGAGAATGTCAATCTCTCTTGGAGTAGTCTATTCCTCGGTGGTAGCCAACCAGAAGACCCCAATACTCTTCCTGATAGCGAAAAGAAATTTTGGGAAAAGGTTACTCGTAACACAGAGACTCCCATTCTCCCGAAACAACTATCTCAATGGCTAAAGTCAGCAGTTTTCCAATCAGGTGGCGCGGTACATACTTCAACCGGAGGGGAAGAAACTTCAATGAATCTTGATAACTATCTTCCTCATGTAGACGGCTCTTCCTATATGCTTCGCTCCCTCACAATGGGATTATGTGATTTTATCTTATGGTATGATAATTTCGTAAAGGCTCATCTAGACGAAGAAATGGATGCAGTAAAATTTTGGACCATCAAAAACTCAAAATTCTGACCCATGATTACAGGATGTAATCGGTAACTTTGTTTCGACAAAAATCGGGAAAGTTAAATCGACACTGATCCCAAACGCGGTATGGAAGCCTCGCTGGTCGAGCAACTTGCAAAGTGTGACTTCATCCGGGTCGGACACTCCGTAATTATTACCGGAGCAACCGGTACGAGAAAGAGCTATCTCGTCACCGCTCTTGGAGACAGGCCGTGCTGTCTAGGTATGTCTATTGCATACTTCAACAAGCAGAGGCTTTTGGAAAGGCTTGATTTCGAACGTCTACAGGGCCAGGCTATCAAATTCCTTGACAGACTTGCAAGGACAGACCTGCTTATCCTCGATGACTTCGGAATGAAAAAATTGCATGGATAGCAGCAGGATGACTTCGAATAGCTCGTATATGACCGTTACCGCAAGAAAGGTTTCATCATAACATCCCGGTTGCCGGTCAAGGACTGGTATGATGTCATTGAGAATCCGTTGATAGCGGAAGCATCTCTGGATCGGCCTGTACATAAATCCACAAGAATCCAGCTCAACGGAGAGAGTTTAAGAAAAAAGTATTAACTTCGCGCCATTAACCATCGATTGAGTGAACGGATATCACTGGAAAAGGAGAACTGGCTTCGTCCGAAATATGTAGTATCATGCCGCCTGAACGGTGTAAATGTCATGGAATACATATCTGACATACTGAACATATGTGCTTCCTAGAATCTCGCTACTCCTCTGGAAAAGGTACAGAGATCTGCTGCCTGACCGTTGGAAGCAGTCGAAATCCGACCTCAAATAAACAAGGCTCCTTTCCGGGAGTCTTTGTCATATCATATGTTGATGCGTTAGGCGGAGATAGATACATATGATTCGTTATTGATTCTCCAAACGTTTACCTCCAAGATAGAGTACTTGATTGTACACATATACCTTTACCTTATGATTACAATAATAGAGGAATTCAGACGGCGGAAAACAAGAAATCCCTATTGAGAATAAATTCAGATAGTTATTCTTTCGAAAGGAAATTCTTATATTTTTCTAAAATACTTCTATTCTTATGAAGTATACAATGATTCCTTTCTTCATCATATTCAATTGTTTGTTCAAAAGCGAGTAGGGCATTTCGCTTTACTTGATCATCGTACTTGTTGAATATCTGAGAAAGGAAATATTCTCGAACCCCTGTCCCAATACTGCCGGTGTGCCTTGTGCCGTTCATCATATGTCTAAATGCTGTACAATAGTAATTTATGGAATTGGCCGATATACCATAAGATTCTCCGATCTCTTTTGCTTCTTTGAGAGTTTTATCATTGTTGAACACATCAACGGCAAGTTGATATGATAGCTTAATTTGTTCGTTAGTCATGGGTTTGTTAGGTGATGAATTATTTTTGGTTAGATGAATAAATGTCAAAAGATTTAATTTTGATTCATTCAATGTGATTGAGGTGCGTTCAGCGGGATTGAAAACGCAAAAATTCCAGTATTCGCTGACAATTTGCTGACAAAAATTGAATGAAAAATCCCGTAAGAATTGATTATCAATCACTTACGGGATTTATGGGTGCCCAGAACAGGACTCGAACCTGCACGCCTCTCAGCACTCGCACCTGAAACGAGCGCGTCTACCATTCCGCCACCTGGGCAATAGGTGCATCGCAGTTGCGTATGCAATTGCAAAGTTAAACATCTTTTCTCATTTATACAAGTCTTTTGTCAAGATTTTTCGCATATACCATTGAAAATACTAATTATTCAGAGTTGTAAATATAAAATCATACTAAATGAATTTATAAATCGTGCCGTTGAAAATATAAATTGTTCAAAAAGTAGCGCGACTCATAAGACTCTTCTTGAAGGATTGTGTTATATCTATAAGCAGTATTATGCTATACCAATAGACGTCCTTGTTATGGTTGCATACTGTAACGATAGACTGCATTGTGGTATGCCAATAGATGTCCTTGTTATGGTTACAAGCTGTAACGATAGATTGTATTGTGATATGCCAATAGATGTTCTTGTTATGGTTACAAGCTGTAACGATAGACTGCATTGGGCTATGCCAATAGATATCGTTGTTATGGTTACATACTGTAACGATAGATTGCATTGAGCTATATCAATAGACATCTTTGTTATGGTTGCAGGCTGTAGCGATAGACGATATCGTATTATGCCGAAAGACTACACCGTGTTATACCGATAAACGATACACTGCGATCCATAGAGATAGCATTGAGTTATAGCGATAGGCATTGTCGAATTCAGTCTGAAGACATTGTAAATAAGACTTTATAAAATTTATTGTTATGAAATTTGAAGAACAGATTATGAAAGATCTTCACCAGTATCTGGTGAAGGAGGGTAGAGTGGATGAGAAATTGCCGGAGTGTCCGGATGTGGAGGCTCTTTGGCCATCGGTGGAGAAGGCTTACCTTCCCGATGCAGTGCGTGAGTTTACAGAATATCCCGTGGTATCTCTTGGATGGATCATGTTTGTAGGTATGGCTTTGGCAAAATATTGGGATATTGATTGGGAAAAATATGCCAATGTGAGTGGTGAGGCTCTTTACACGGATCTCCGTGATGCCAAAGGCTACGATAACCTGGACGACTTCGTTCTTTATGAGGTGCTCGGTCTTGATAAAGAGGAGGGTGAGAAGGTGAGTGCTATTGTAGGAGAGTGTGCGGCACGTACGCTGAGTGCTATTCAACATTCAGGTATCGAACCAGGTACCGAAAAGGCTGTCGAAGCTTATCGCGGTGCATTACATGCGCTCTATATCATGGGTATGGCTATGGAGCTTAACGCTCTCGGCTACCACATGCAAATGCTTGGATGATGATATCAAGCTGTCGAGATGGCAGGTGATCAGGTGAGGCGGAATGTGCGGCGATGATGCGGAGTTGGACCGTATTGGGCAATGGCGGCACGGTGTGCCTTAGTCGGGTATCCTTTGTTGACTGCCCAATCATATTCCGGATATTCCTCGGCCAGGCGTTCCATAAGTTCGTCACGATGAGTCTTCGCCAGTATTGAGGCGGCGGCTATCGACATATATGTGGCATCCCCTTTCACTACAGTGGTGTGGGGGATGTCGTTGTATTTACGGAATCTGTTACCGTCGACAAGTATATGTTCCGGACGAACTGTCAAAGCATCCAGAGCGCGGTGCATCCCGGTGATGGATGCCTGAAGTATATTGATGCGGTCTATCTCCTCAGCTTCAACCATCACTACGGCCCATGCCAAGGCATGCTCCTCTATGTATGGTCGCAGAGCGGCACGTTTCTTCTCAGAAAGCTGTTTGCTGTCGTTTAGTTCCGGACATTCGAAATCAGGGGGCAGTATCACTGCCGCACAACTTACGGGCCCGCACAGACAACCTCTGCCGGCTTCATCGCATCCGGCTTCAATGAGTCCGGGATTTAAAAATGGTTGAAGCATGATTATTTATCGCGGTCAATGATGTAGGCGAAGATGTCGCGGAGTGACTGTTTCCAATGGGAGTCGGGATATGACTCAATCAGGTGGTCCGCCTCCTGTTGCATAGCGCGCATACGGTCGTAGGCATATTCTATGCCACCGTGAGCTTTCGCAAATTCTATCAGTGTGTTGATCTCCTCATTTGTGAGATTACCCTTGTGGAGCAATGCCTTCATGGGTTCGGCTTCTTCCGGAGGGGCCGTGTTGAGGGCATATAGCAGAGGTAGAGTCACTTTCCCCTCCCGGAGATCATTACCCGTGGGTTTGCCTATTTGCTTACTATCGAAATAATCGAAAATATCATCCTTTATCTGGAAACAGAGTCCGAGTATCTCCGAATATTCCACAAGTGGCATATACTCTTCAGGAGTGGCTCCTGCCGTCTCAGCACCCATCTTCGCACAGTTGCGGAAAAGGGAGGCCGTTTTCTGCCGTATCATGGAGAGATAGCTCTCCTCATCGAGATGATGTTCGCGGGCATTGCATATCTGGTCGATCTCACCGAGCGACAGCTCCTTGCCGAGGTCGGAAAGTGCGGATATCACGGCGATGTTACCTGTCTGTATTCCGGCGGCAAGTGCGTTTGACACGAAATAGTCGCCCACCAGCACTGCTATCTGATTGCCCCATTCTGCATTGATGGTGCCACGGCCTCGTCTTACTGTGGTCTCGTCTACCACATCATCGTGGATGAGCGAGGCATTGTGAAGCATTTCGAGGGCAGCCCCGGCGCGGAGCACATGCTCATTGACATTGCCGAAGAGGCCGGCACTGAGAATCACCATTATGGGGCGGATTTGCTTTCCATTGACGGTGAGATAGTTGGATACAACCGTATTCATCAGTTCGTTTTTGGTGAACAACGACTGACGGATGATACCATTCATTTCTTCAAGCTCTTTTGAGAGCCTCTTCTGTATGACGCTAAGTTGATCCATAACTAAATTACGTGCAAATTTAATAAATTCTTTTCTACAAAGCCTACTAATAGCGATGAATTTGTTAATTTAGCAGAAAATTTTACCAATTATGAATGAAAACCGCCTGTTTCTCTTAGATGCGTTCGCACTGATTTTCCGTGCATACTATGCCTTGATAAAGATGCCCCGGCTCACGCAAGGGGGCTTCAATACCTCGGCTATATTCGGATTTGTCAATACTCTTGAGGAGGTGATCCGTAAGGAGCGACCCTCTCATCTGGCTGTGTGCTTCGACCCTCAGGGTCCGACTTTCCGCAGCGAGGCCGATGCCTCATATAAGGCTGAGAGGGAGGCCATGCCGGAAGATATCCGCCTGTCCGTGCCTATCATAAAGGAGATAATCAGGGCCTACAACATACCTATTCTTGAAGTGGAAGGCTTTGAGGCTGACGACGTTATAGGCACGATGGCAAAACGTGCCGAGAAGGAGGGCTTTACTACATATATGATGACTCCCGACAAGGATTTCGGTCAGTTGGTGAGTCCCAACGTGTTGCAATACAAACCATCCTATCGTGGTCAGGACTTTGAGTTGCGTGGAGAGGAGGAGGTGTGTGCGCGTTATGGCCTTCAGAATACGTCTCAGGTGATTGATCTTCTCGCGCTTATGGGCGATAAGGTTGACAACATACCGGGTTGCCCTGGAGTGGGAGAGAAAACCGCTGTGAAACTGATTCAGGATTTCGGCAGTGTGGAGCAGTTGCTGGCAAACACCGACAAGCTGAAGGGTGCGCTCAAGAAGAAAGTGGAGGAAAATGCCCAACAGATTCGTGATTCCTATTTCCTTGCCACGATACGCACCGATGTGCCTGTGCAGGCCGATCCGAAGGATCTCGTGAGGAAACCGGAAGATAGGGAGAAACTGTTTGCTATTTTCAAGGAGTTGGAGTTCAAATCACTGCGCGACCGTGTGGCCCGGCGTCTCGATGAGGAATCGGGTAAAACATCGCAACCCGAACAGAAAGCACCCGGGGCATTCCCGACCTCGCTTTTCGATATGGCCGATGATCAGGAAAATGCTACTATACCTGAGATGCAAACAGCTGCCGACCGACCGTTGACATGGAAGATCGTAACCACCAAAGAGGAGGCTGATGAACTCTCCAGACATTCATTGAAAGCCGGTAGCTGTGGCCTATGCTTTGTAGCCGACGGTGAGAACGATATGACGGCTCTGATAAAGGGAGCGGCCGTGGCAGTGTCGGAGAGTGAGGCTTATTATGTAGCGGCTGACAACAGCGAGGGTATGGGAGTGGTGCTCGATATAATGGCGCGAGGCGATATCGAGAAGATCACGGCCCAGTCGAAGCGTGACTATGTGTTGGCTCATCGTTTGCGTAATGATGATGCCGCCGCGCTGGTGAATTATTCTGACGTTTCATTGGCACATTATCTGTTGCAACCGGAGATGCGTCATGCGGTTGACACTCTTGCCTCACTCTACCTCAACTATACCTCCCATCCGGAACCACAGTTTGCTGTGAAGCGCGGCTCAAAAACTCCTGCCGCCTCTCCGGAGACTATTGCTGAATGGGCATGCGAACAGGCATCGCTTGTGATGCGGCTGCGCCCTCTCCTTGACAAGGAGATAGAGGAGGAGGGGATGACAGCATTGCTTCGTGATGTGGAACTTCCTCTCGCCTCCGTGCTTGCCAAAATGGAGATTGAGGGTGTGAGGCTGGATGTGGAGGCCCTCAACGAGGCCGCTGCTACTCTTGAGAGCCGTATCGCCGCGCTTGAGCATGAGATTCATTCACTTGCCGGAGAGGAATTCAATGTGGGTTCACCGGCAAAGGTGGGGGAGATCCTGTTTGATAAACTACAACTCGATCCTAAGGCCAAGAAGACTAAGACGGGACAATATTCCACCAGCGAGGATATCCTTGAGAAGGTGGCCCATAAGAATCCGATTGTGGGGAAGATATTGGAGTATCGCCAGTTGAAGAAGTTGCTGAATACTTATCTGCTCGCTCTCCCGGCTGCTATAAATCCTGCTACAGGGAAGGTGCATACGGTATATAATCAGACCATTACCGCTACGGGTAGAATCTCCTCTTCGGCACCCAATCTGCAGAATATTCCCGTGAGAGAGGATCAGGGACGCGAGATACGCCGGGCTTTCATAGCCGATCAGGGAGATCTTTTCCTATCCGCCGACTATTCTCAGATTGAGTTGAGGCTCGTGGCCGACTTTGCCGGTGACGAGATCATGCTTGAGGCATTCCGTAACGGCGACGATATCCATGCAATCACAGCCGCAAAGATTTATCATAAGGATCGTGAGGAGGTCACGGCCGATGAGCGACGTCACGCCAAGACCGCCAATTTCGGTATTCTATACGGTATCTCGGCTTTCGGACTCGCTTCACGTCTCGGAATACCTCGCACCGATGCCAAAGAACTTATCGACAATTATTTCGCTACCTTCCCGACTATCCATAAATATATGAGCGATGCAGTGGAGAGTGCCCGTGAGAATGGTTATGTCTCCACTCAGATGGGACGTAAAAGGCGTCTCCCTGACATCAACAGCAAGAATCCTGTGGTGAGAGGTTATGCCGAGCGTAATGCCATCAATGCCCCGATTCAAGGAGCGGCTGCCGATATTATAAAGGTGGCTATGGTGGATATAGACCGTAAGTTGACGGAGAGAAACCTGAAGTCGAAGATGATCATGCAGGTACATGATGAGTTGAACTTCAATGTTGTGCCTGAAGAATTGCCGGAGGTGCAGAAGATAGTGGTGGAGAGCATGGAGGGTGCTTACAAAGGCCGGGTAAGGCTCACCGCATCCTGTGGTGTGGCCGAGAACTGGCTCGACGCTCATTGATCGGAATCTGCTCAGGGTTTATTGATCGGGATCAGGAAGATAAAGTGGGGTCAGGGATTCAATGAAATGAGGCCAGGAGAGGGTGTCGCGGAAGGTAGCGTATGCCCTCTCTCCCATTCTTTGGCGTAGGTCGGCATCGGTGGCTAATTTACGCATGGCATCGGCGAGCATGGCCGTATTGCCGGGAGGCACGAGGAACCCTTCGCGTCCGTCGGTGATATATTCCGGTTGGGCACCATTTGAGGAGCATATCTGGGGACGTCCGCACAGCATATATTCAGCGTTGGCGAGTCCGAACGCCTCCTCAGTCACTGAGGGAAGCACACCGAAATCTATCTCGCGGATATGTCCGAGGGGGTTGTCGGAATGTTTGCGCCAGTCAATCATATCCATCACACCACGGGTGATTGCGCGACGGCGCATACGGTCTACATAATCCGGCGTGCCGCTGCCCACAATCCGGAGCCTCATGCGCGAGCCTTTGAGACGGGTGAGGGCATCTATAAGTATCTCTATGCCTTTGCCCGGAACGAGGGGCCCGTGAAACATTGCGGTCACCGGACCTTTTTCAGTGCGTTCTGCCGGATCCTCCACCGGAAGATTGAGGCTGTTGTGAATCACGTGCAATCTATCTGCCGGGAAGGGGAGTTCCCGCGAATGCCAGGTGGAGAGAAAACGGTCGCGAGCTAACTCCGATACGAATATCATGGCATCGAGGTTGCGGTAGATTCTGCGGAAGAGCCAGGAGTCGATCCCACGTTTCACCTTATGGCGCGTCATAACGATTCTCACATCCTTACGGGCCGCTAATTTCCTTGCCAATAGAGCGGTGAAGGCATTACGGAACCCGTGGGCATGTATCGTCACCGAGTCTTTGGGAAGAGTGCGCAGGGTTTGGGCGAGCTTACGCGCCGATTCAATATCAAATGTCCCCCAGAAGGGGGCATGTAAAAGCGTGACGCCCTCTTTTGAAAAGAGAGCGTCAACGGCTTTGGCATCTATTGTGAAAGCCATCACATTCCATCCCTCGGCTTTGAAATGGCGGCATATGTCGAGCGCATAACGGGCTATGCCTCCCCAGCGGTTGTCGGAAAGGATATGAATGAGGGTCCGTTGTCTGTTGTCGCCCGGCATGTCACAGTGATTATACTGAATTAAATGGTTGACGATAGAGATCAGTTGGTGGCGGAGATCATTACCTTGATATCTACTGAGGGGAGGCTGAGGTAGGAGGCCACGAGTTTGTCTACCAGTTTGCCGCGGTATGTGATAAGTCCGTCATGCACCCCCGGAGTATTTGCTATCATACCCTCCGGGCCACCTTTTATGGTCATCTCATCAAAGAAATTCACAAGCACGTTGGAGAGAGCCATCGCTACAGTGCGGGGTACTGATAGCGAAGGATGTGTCTCCTTGAAGTCGAGCACGTAGACCGAGTCTTTGAGCGCCACAGATAGATTTTTCGGGAATTCGAAACTGCGTGAACATTCTCCGATGAGGATTACATCGGCCGACTTCACCTTATTGAAAAGCACTCTCGGATGGATTGCTATGGTGTTGAGCTGGTCGCCACAATACTGGCGGGCCACCTGAAGCTGTGAGATATCGTTGTTCATGAGCGTCACGTAGGCTCCGGCTGCCATAGCGGCCTTGGCTGCGGCATAGGCGGTGGTGCCATCGCCGATTACAAGCACCTCACAGGGATTCAATCCGGCCACGCCGGCCAACAGAACGCCCTTGCCGCCCCCTACATATGAGAGGAATTCCTGAGCGTAGATTATGGCTCCACGTCCGTCGATCTCATCCACGATGTCGGCAAAGATCTTGTCGTCGTTATGGCTGCTCATGTTGTCAAGACAGCCGGCTGTGATACGCATCTCGAGCAACGCTTTCACCACGGGGGCTTCAAAGAAATCTGTGCCCATCATAGTGAGAAGCATGGCTCCTTTACGCATCTTCTTGATGTCGCGCACGTGAAGAGGCTGATAGGAGAGCACCACATCAGCTTTCAGAGCCTCGGCCCGCGATGCTATCTCTGCTCCAAATTCTGCGTAAGCGGAATCCGGAAAACTGATATCCGTGGCCGCACCTTGTTCCATTACGATCTTGAACCCTGCTGATGTGAGAAGTCCACATCCTTCGGGAGTGAGGAGAAAACGTGTCTCGTCGGTGTCGGTATAGTTTGCCACAAGGCCAATTCTCAAGGCTTTTGAGGCATGGCTTTCTGCTGCTTTCTCAGGCTGAGGCTCCAGCTCTATTGTGGTTTTTATTTCATTCTCGGCCATAATGGATTGGGTAATAAGTATTGGTTAGACTTCAAGAGGCAGAGTCAGGCGGGAAAGAGTTGAGCCGTGTCTGCTTATCCACAAAATTAGTGCAAAAGGATAAAACCACCAAGAATCTGCTTGAAAAAATTGCAGCACGATGGCGTTATGCCGATGGTTTTGCCGGCGTCAATCCTCTTTCTGAGCCGCCTTGTAAGAGGGAAAGGCGTTAAGGAAATCGGCTACGTTATCATCAATCTGTCGGCGGTCTTCGAGAGAATCACCCTGCCAGCGTATGGCTGCCTGCGAATAGAAGGGGGTGCGTGCCTGCAGCTGGTTGGCTATTATCTCACGGATTTCATCATCGGTGTGTCCGGCAAGGAGCGGGCGTTTCTCCCGCTTGCGGATAAGCCTTGAGAAGAGGCAATCGTGAGTGGCCTCAAGCCATAGCGACACACCGTGGGCGTTCATAAACCCGACGTTGTCGAAGAAGCAGGGTGTACCTCCGCCACACGACACTATCACATCTTCCATATCGGCCGTCTCATGGAGCATGTCACGTTCAATGCGTCGGAATTCATCCTCTCCGCGAGTGTCGAATATCTCCCTCACAGTGGCGTTATTGCGGTCTTCTATTAATTGATCGAGGTCCAGAAATTTCATCCCGGTCGCCTCCGAGAGGGCTCGGCCAAAGGTGGTTTTTCCACACCCCATGTAGCCTATTATGTAAAGTGGTTTCATAATTATTAAATATATATTCTTGTTCTGATCTTTCGAGTATAGGGTCATGATCAATGGAATCAGCCTTTGCCTTTAGCTTTTCGATGCGCGGAATTGTGGTGATCAGACGGCGCGATTCGTTCGACACTGTATGTCGTTTCCCGGCAGGAAGCGATTCATAGTAGTTTTTCCAAGGGTAAGCCTGACGGGAGGCTGATTTGAGGATACATTTCGCTCTTGCGGCATCCACGTTATTGCCGATGCTGAGCATCAGTTCGGCAGCCTCCAGACCTTCGTGAAAGGCAGTGTCGGCCACTGAGTAATAGCCCGGAGAAATTTCCGGATAGAGGTCAGGAAATCTTGTGATCACCCAACGTGCCAAATATGTATTTCCATCAATGGCTGCGAGTTGCCCGGCTGCTCTTACAAATGCTCCACGCTGTCGACGGATCTGATCGTTGATCACGGGATCGGTATATATATGATTTCCTGTAAAATTGCGGTCATGGTTATGGATCCGCGAAGTGGAGTCGATGGCAGTTATAGCCACCCGCAGCCGTTGCCTGTATTCCTCCCTCCCCATATGAGGGGCGTATGTGTCGGAAAATGCTTCTGTGAGCAATGCGTCTCTCACAGGAGCCATCACTTCGCTTCTCACCGAGTTTAGGAAACTGAGCGGTCTTGGCTCTTGTTGCTCAAGGTTGGTGGCGATGATGTCGAGAAGCATGAGGGTGCGGAATGGAATCATACCCGACACTGTAGCAAGCGATTTTAGATTTAGAACAAGAGAGTCTTGCAGAGTGCGTCCCGGTATTATGGCCTTGGAATGATGCAGAGTAGGACTCCCATCCTGCCTCGCGTAGAGTTCCCGTAAGATGTCGATAAGCTTACGTGGTACGGTGTCGGCTTCTGGAGCTATCCGTGTGAAGGCATATGCTCCATATGTGATGTCGGACGGTGTGGCGGTCAACTTCAATCCCTTGTCGCCCTGTCGCATAAGATTCACTACATATTCCGGTGTCGCGAGATAGGAAAGATCAACGATAGTGGCGTTTGAAGCAGCACCCTCCACCTCCTGTGCATACCATAATGGGAAGGTGAAGTTGTCGCCATAGGAGAAGATTATATCTTTCTCTTTCCCGGTCAGTGTATTAAGCGCGAAGGCCCGGGTGTGGAATCGTCCTGATCGGTCATGGTCGGGATAGTTCTCTATGAGATACCATAAGAATAGCAGGCAGCCGCAAGTTGCCGCCACGGGGAGGCGGAGCCAATCTCTATTTGTAGCTCTTGCCACTATTCCGGCAATAGCCACGAGTCCGAAAGCCATCCATATGCAGAAAGCCATATAGGAGGCAATGAAAGCGTAATCGCGTTCGCGCGGCTCTCCGGGATTCTGATTGAGGTAGACCACTATGGCCACACCTGTCATAAGGAAAAGCACGGTTATTACGGCCATCACCCGTTTTCCACGTCTCCCTTTGTTAAGAAGCCATATCATGCCGATAATGCCGATGAGGAAAGGAATGGCGTAATATGTGTGGCGTCCCGGATTATCCGGACCGGCATCCTGTGGCATAAGTCGCTCGTCGCCGGTCATTATCCGGTCGAGAGGTGTGAATCCGGTTATCACGTTTCCATGATCAATCTCACCGGTGGAGGGTATATCGTTCTGACGTCCGACAAAATTCCACAGAAGATAGCGTAGATACATGTAACTCACCTGATAGGTGAGGAAATAACGAAGGTTCTGCAGGTAGGTGGGGCGTTTGGCATATGATACCTCTCTTTCTCCGGATGCGAGCATTTTTCCAACTGCATTACCTGTGGAATCGATTGCAGTTGTGATCTCCACCTGCTTCATATTCTGCTCCGTCATGCCGGCCCAGTCGGCATAGGCTCTCAGCATATTGCGGCTTCCGGAGGTGATGCGTGGAAACCACATATCCAGCTCCGGAGTTGACCGGCGTGAGAAGCTGTAGTCGGCAAGAATATAACCATGACCATTTTCCGCGATCACCATATTACGCATGGAATCTGTATGTGAGAGCAGTCGGCTGCGATACACCAGAGAGGGTGAATCAGTAGCCGGGAAATATCTGGGCTTCTCTTTGCGGAGAGCATATCTCGAATAGTCAGGTCTGCCTGATTTACAATCTATCCTCTCCTCATACATCGGACGGCTGAAAGGAGTTGCGCCATAAAAGAGCGGTTTTGAACCGTATTGTTCACGGGAGATATAGCGTTGCAGGCTGAACAGATCGCCGGGGCTCCCCTCGTTGACCGGTGGAGCGGCATACCCTCTTATCAATATTAAGGCGATAGCAGAGTAGCCCACCCAAAGCATTATGAGCATCCAAGCCGAAGTGAGCAAGGCACGTGGGGAAAGCTGCTTCACGAGGATCACAGCTGTGACGGCGGAGAGGCACAACGCGATAAAGAGGTGTGAACCGAAAAGGAATAGTCCGGAGATCCAGAGAAGCAGGGTGAAAATCACAGACCGTGTGATCTTTGACGTTTTAGGAATAATGATTATGGACAGGAGGGCAATCCCCGCCATTATGACAGGATAAAGAAGCACCCCTGTGAAGTAGGGGAGTTCGAAATGGTTGACACACAGAAGTTCGAGTAGAGCACACCATTCCACCGCTCCCGGCATCAGCCCTAAAAGTATCACGGCCACCAAGATAAAAGAGATTGCGATAGCTGACCATGCTTTGAGTGTGGCTTTCCCGTGAGGATGCCGGCGGAATGTGAATATAAGTGCAGCCACAGGTAGCACTAAAAGGTTAAGCTGATGCACTCCCAATGATAAGCCGAGAATGTATGCGGTCAGAATAAGCCATCTGTTGCGTGTGGCCGTTGCAGTTGCCTCTGCCCATTTGGCCATCAACCATATGGTGAGTAGAGTCAGGAATGTGGAGAAGGCATAGACCTCGGCCTCCACAGCGGAAAACCATGTGGAATCGAGCACTGCAAAACATAGAGAGATAATGGCTGCCGCCGCTGAGGCAAGGAGATGACCGGAGGTCCATGACGCTCTTTGGCCTGTTGTCTTCTTATCATCCATGACATAGCTTATCATCCTATAGATGATGCGGGCAAGGAAGAATACAGCTCCTGCCATCAGTAACCCGCTGCAGATGTTTATCACTCTTGCATGAAGATGAACGGGGAAGGGGATCGTGGCCATACGCATGGCGAGGGTCCACACCGGATTGCCCGGAGGATGTCCCACCTGCAGGGAGGAGGCTGTCAATACATATTCCGGGCAGTCCCAATAGGAAACACCGCTATCGGCCGTAAAAAAATAAATTGCAAAAGCTATCAGGGAAGCTGATATTGCCAGAATACGGTCGATATGGCACTGTAAATATGTGGAGATCTGTTTCCTCATCGTCAGTTTTTTTGCGTAGCGACAACTTCATTGGCAAAATTACAAAAAAAATCATAAGTTGGGCCTGAAATAATGAAATTTAGATGGATCCGCAGTAAAAACGAAAGGGAACAGTCTCTTCGACTCTTCCCTTCCTTCACACTCATTACTTTATAAATCAAATCATTTGAACATATTGTTCACATTATGCACATCTTTCACAAGGGATACATAATGCCTTGTAGTTCTGCACCGTCCAATTGCAAAAGAAACGGCAACTCAGAACTTATCCGCAAAGGTAATACTTTATTACGGATATTTCATACATTATAACGAAAAAAGTATGCCTGAAATTGCATAAATCACGTTACATTATCTTTTTATCCCCTTGTCGAGCAGCCGGTGCTTGACCATCATTCTTACCGAGGTGGGCATTATTCCTACGAGGAATATCGCGATACGGTTGACGAAACCGTTGATATACTGCTGCCGTCCTTTCATAAGCCGCGTCACCGCTTTCCTGGCAAAGTTGCGGGGAGTGGCAATGGCTCCGAGATTCAGGGCGAGGTGTTTCAGATTGTCGGGCAAGCCGAAGAGGTCGGTAGCGATTCCACCGGGGCATGCCACCATCACCCTCACTCCACTGTCTCTTACATCGTAGTGTAGCGAACGTGAGAACACGCGGATATAAGCTTTTGTGGCTGCATACATCGACAATCCCGGCATCGGTGCCCAGCATGACATCGACGACATATTGAGTATCCAGCCCGATCCTTTAGGCACTCTTCGGGAGGCCATCCATTTTGACAGATTGGTCACAGCTCTGACGTGGAGGTCGATAAAGCAATCAATTCGGGTGTCGCTGATCTCTGTGGCCGGAGCGAAGGCAAAGATTCCGGCATTGTTGATCAGTATGTCGGGATCGAGTCCTTTCTGATGAAGAAAACGCTCTATTATCTCAATCAAATCGGGAGAAGTGAGGTCTGTGGGGAGTTTATAGACCCTTACATCCGGATATGAATTGCGCAGCATCAGATACTCTTCATGCATCTTATCGCGCGATACGTCGATCAATATAAGAGAGCATCCGCGTGAAGCGAGTTCGTGGCAGAAGGCACTTCCTATTCCTCCGGCCGCCCCGGTCACTATGGCACAATGTCCGGAGAGATTATTTCGATTTCCCATCCCGATTCTTAATTTTGTTGATTTCACTTACTATGGCATCCGGAAGATCATTGAGATGCTTATGGCAGGCCATCTCCCGGGAATACATGCGGGCAATACAGTAGTTCACATGGTCGCATCCGCAACGGTGGCGCCCGTCACGGAGCATACGGTTTACGAAATCCGGTTCGTTAAGAAGTGCGCGCCCCATCTGTATGAAGTCGAAACCCTCCTTGTCAAGCACAGTGTCGGCATTCTCCCGGCTCACCACCCCTCCTACATATACAAGCGGAAGCTTGAGATTCTTCCTGAATAGCTTGGCATCGTCAAGGAAATAGAGTTCTTTGAATGGCACGGTCGGGATCATCAGGTGTCCCACCATCCTCACTCCATATTTCAGCCACCATTGTTTCATATAGTAGGTCATGGAAAAGATAGGCATCTCTCCACGCATCACATACATCGGGGCCTTGCTTACAAATCCTCCCGAGAGCACGAGGGCATGCGCGCCAAGATTTTCCAACTCTTTCGCCACCTGCAGACACTCATCTATCTCCATGCCACCCTTGAAGCCATCGCGCATATTCGTTTTCACGAGCACTCCCATATCGCTGCCGGCTGCTTTCATCACCTCTTCCATACATTCACGCATGAAACGCATACGATTGTCGAGCGAACCGCCATAGTCGTCACGACGATGGTTGGTGTAAGGTGAGAGAAACTGCGAGATCAGGTAGCCGTGTCCGGCATGCACCTCCACGCAATCGAATCCGGCATCTCTGGCTGTGCGTACGGCGTCGCCGAAATTGCGAGCCATATCTTTCAGTTCATCTTTTCTGAGCCCCCTGACTATGGTGGGAGAGTAAAGATTGAATCCTGAAGAGGCACCCACGGGTATGCCCCCTGCAGTGGCAATATGTGTCATGTTGCCACAATGGCCAATCTGTATCGAGGCTTTTGCACCGAAACGGTGTATACCATCGGTGATCTCACGTAAAGACTCCGTGATTTCCGGACGCAGCCATAGCTGGGTCTTGAAAGAGAGAGCCGAACGGCATATGCCTGCATATGCCAGAGTGGTCATACCCACGCCCCCTTCGGCTACGCTCCAATGGTAGTCGCGGAGCTGTGGAGTAGGGTTGTTGTCTTTACCCATACCCTCGAAAGCTGCAGAGCGGATGGTGCGGTTGCGGAGTGTGACGGGGCCGATATTGGCGGGTGTGAAGAGTTTCATATATGGGTAGCTATAAATGTCAGTAGATGAAAGGAATGATATATCTCAACCTCAGAGAGGTGAATTCATCTCCGAAACGGTCGGCATACTTTGCAGAGAGACTTTTGGCTCTTGGAGCAAGGTTGGCAAACGTCCAGAGGGCAAACACGGCTCCGGCAGCAGACCATGTGAGGATTGCGAAACCGATCCATTCCGTCAGTTCCCCGAAATAGTTGGCTCCGGCCACATATCGGTAAAGACCTCTCTTAGGGATATAATGACGTGTATCACCGGGAGCTCTTAGTGAACGGATCACATGGTCGGAATGTATGTTTATTGCCATCCCTGCAAAGAAAATGATTGTTCCGATAATAAACTGTGGAGAGTAGAGCCACGCGATGGTGTAATAATTGGCCGGGGCTACATGAAAGAGCCAACCACCGATCATATATGCGTTTATTGAATTGAATATTACACCCATAAGCATGATAGCTAAAGGCATACGGCTCTTGCCGCGCATCAAAAACGGGAAGATGAAGCTGCGTTGGAAGTAATGCAGCTCGAAGAGACCGGCCATAATGCAAGGGGCCACCTCGCCGGCTCGTGGACTAAGCATCCAGATCAGCCCCATTATGATGAATGCCGGGGTTTCCATAAGCACCCAACCAAGCTTGTTGTTGAGCGAGGGGCCCCATTTTGGGCTGTAGGTCATGCCATAAGCGGCCTCAATCTTCTGCAGAGCGAAGAACACTATCACTGCCATCACGGCCATACAGATAATGACCGTGTGGTATATTTCGGGCTCGAAGATCATTTAAAGTATAATTATGTCTGGTAAAGTAAAGCTTTGTCAGGCAGTTTGTATATGATAATATAATCAGAATCCTTTGAGAGAATTCCGATTGCAAATTTAAATAAAAAATCTGATATTTATACTCCGATAGGATAAATAGAATTCTCGAGTTGATTTTTTCATCTCTCATCGAGAGTTTGACGCTCGTCATTCCTTGTATTAATAGAATATTACTTCCGAAAACTTGAGGGAGGATTATCTATTTACTGCTTACTTTACGTCCTCCGGTATCTGGATTTTACTTACGGTTGCCATAATTTGGGTCTGGATTAAGAATTAAATATATAAAAGGTTTGATGCAAAAAAATTTGGATACTTTGAGTTAATTTCTTAACTTTGTGTAAATTTACAAACCTTGAATGAGCCCTAAGTGTTTTAAAAATGGACATATCTTTCCATAACACAAAACTCCGCAAGATGGCTAATGACCATAGATCTGCAATCAGAAAACTTGGAGTGTTGAGAGCAGAACTGTTTAAAGCGAGATTAGACGATTTAGCCGCTGCGGTGAGTCTTGAAGATGTGAGATTCCTGCCGGGACATTATCATGAACTTAAAGATGATAGAAAGGGTCAGTGGGCTTGTGATCTTGATCAACCTTATAGATTGATTTTTCAGCCACATGAGGAACCTATTCCTGAGGATGAAAATGGGAAATATATCTGGATTGAAATTAAGGGAGTCGAAATTATAGAAATAACAAATTATCATGGCAAATAAGATGGAAAAAAGGAATCAGTATAACCCTCAGAGTGTCACTCCTCCGGGATGTACCCTCATGGCCAAACTTCGAGAGATGGATATGAGTATAGAAGAATTTGCTATGAAAATTGAACGTCCGGAGCAACTTATTTTAGAAATAGCCAAGGGAACTCAACCTATTTCTTACGAGTTGGCCGTTGCATTTGAGCGAATTACTCAAATACCGACAGAATTTTGGCTTTCAAGACAAAAAATATATGATGCGTTTCGAGCCAAGGAGATAGATAGCCTTAGGATGCCGACTATAAAGAGACGATCTCCAATCATACAGATATCACAATTTGCACATTAAGAGGATTTTTAGACATAGAATTTTTGATTAAAGATAATCGCGTCCACCTGATCAAGATGGACGCGATTATCTTTAAAAGATCTAAAGTTGCATAATAGTTTATCCGGATTGTTTAACCTGATTTTATCCCGAGGCACAGATGCCCGATATTGATGCTCTCCGTTTGACAAGGGTTAAGTGACAAATGCTTGGTAATAGCAGAGGGTATGAAAGATTGAGCTGCAATATGGATTTTTATTTGGGCGTGTGGATATGATTTCATAAATTTTAGTTATTTTTGCGTGTTAAACCGGAAATCCATAAATAAATTTTAAAAAACAGGACCGGTTTGCCTGACTCGATGAAAGATTTAATGATGTTCATACGGCGTTTCGCGCGCCCTTACAGATGGAATGTGGTGCTGAGTGTGGTCTTCAATTTCCTGACCATGTTCTTCACCCTGTTTTCGTTCGCATTCATAATGCCGATCCTGCGAATTCTGTTTCAGATAGACAGCACGGTTTACACCTTCATGCCCTGGGGGAGCGGAGATATAAAGGATGTGGTGCTTAACAATTTCTATTGGTATGTCACAAGTCTCATAGATTCCGTAGGAGCATCGGCTACCTTGGCTTTGATGGCCTTGTTCCTCATCGTAGGCACGTTTCTGAAAGTGATCACAGCTTACCTGAGCGACTATTTTATGATACCGTTGCGCAACGGGGTGGTGCGAGACATACGCAACAGCCTCTACCGCAAGATAGTGTCGCTTCCCATCGGCTTCTATACCCACGAACGGAAGGGCGACATAATGAGCCGTGTAAGCGGCGATGTCACAGAGATAGAGGTGAGTGTGGCCGCCAGTCTGTCGGCTCTCGTGAAGCAGCCGATCATGATAATCGGATGTCTCGCCATGATGCTCTTCATCAGCTGGAAACTAACTATTTTTGTGTTTATTCTTCTACCTATCGCCGGCTACATAATGGGCCGTGTGGGAAAGAAGCTCAAGGCTAAGTCGCTACGCGCACAGGAGCTGTTGGGCACAATCCTCTCCACTACGGAGGAGACTATCGGAGGTTTACGAGTGGTGAAGGCTTTCAATGCCGAGAAGCAGATGGAACGTATGTTTGGAGAGGAAACCAACGAATTTCTTGAGGTGAGCAACTCGATGCAACGCCGCTATGCGTTGGCTCACCCCATGAGTGAGTTTCTCGGCACGATAGCTATCTGTATAGTGTTATGGTTCGGAGGCACTCTCATACTTGACGGCACCTCCATGATAGATGCATCGAGCTTCATATACTACATGGTGATATTCTACAGCATCATCAATCCCGCTAAGGAGCTCTCCAAGGTAGGCTATACCATCCAGAAGGGTCTCGCCGCTCTAAAGCGCATCGACTGGATTCTTTCTGCCGACAATCCTATCAAGGATGCCAAGGAGCCTGTGAAGCTTTCCGACACGGAGAGTGAGCGGGGCTCGATTCGTCTCAAAGGAGTTGATTTCAGCTATGATGGAGAGCGCAAGGTGGTGAAGGATGTATCGCTTGATGTAAAGCCGGGCATGACAGTGGCTCTGGTAGGACAGTCGGGTTCCGGTAAGTCTACTCTTGTGGATCTGATACCACGCTTCTGGGACGTCAACTGTGGTATAGTTGAGGTTGACGGACATAACGTGAAAGATTATAAGGTAAGCGAGCTTCGTTCATTGATGGGTAATGTAAATCAGGAAGCTATTCTCTTTAACGACACTTTCTTCAACAATATAGCGTTTGGCACTCCGAATGCCACTATGGAACAGGTGGAGGCTGCTGCCAAGATTGCCAATGCCTATGATTTCATCATGGCTACACCCGATGGCTTCAACACTATGGTGGGCGACCGTGGCGGGCGTCTCTCCGGAGGTCAGCGTCAGCGTATAAGTATTGCGAGAGCGGTCTTGAAGAATCCTCCGATTCTTATACTTGATGAGGCTACTTCTGCCCTTGACACAGAGAGCGAGCGACTTGTGCAGGAAGCACTTGAGCGACTGATGCGTGACCGCACGACGCTTGTTGTGGCCCACCGGTTATCGACTATAGCCAACGCCGACCTTATCTGTGTGATGCATGACGGCCGCATAGTGGAGCGAGGCACACACGACGAGTTGATAGCACTCAACGGCCATTACCGCCGTCTTGTGGAGATGCAGCAAGTGTGATTCTCGCCATAGGTTGATTATCTCGACATTGGCCTACATAAATTATCCAATAACATCCATATCCCGATAATAATGAAAAAGATAGTAGTATTCACTTCCGGAGATGCCGCGGCTGCAGAGCGGCTTATAACTTTATTTAACGAAGGCAACCGTATCCGGGTGGAGGCGGTGGTGACTGATGGCGACGCCGAATCCTTACGTGAACGTTTCCATGAATACGGGGTAGAGGTGATTGGTGTCGCACCCGAATGTGCGCCGGATGAATTGGTGCAGATAGGAGAGACTTTCGCGTCGCGTGAAATTCAATTATATGCCTTTGAAAACTACGATGGCATAATGGCAGATTGGGTTAAGGAGCATTATCCCAATCATTGCATGCTTCTCTCTACCGCTCAGGAGGCTCCCAGGGAGGTGGTGGCTGCATTGACGGCGATCGATAGGGCCGGTGAGAAGAAGACTGACTTAAACACTCCTCAGAAGCCGAAGACTGTGGATGAGGAATGGGCAGAGACTCTTCAGATCGATTTCGATAGCAACAGAGCGGAAGAGGCCGCCGCACGTGCTGCGGAGATGGCACAGCGGGCATCAGGGGGCATGCAGGTTCCTCCACCGGTTCCGGGTCAAGTGCCCCCGGTTCCACCGGTACAGGGTGCCCCTGACTTTACCCGTAATCCACAATATGGTCATGGTTACGGCTCTCAGGATCCGCAGTATAATCAAGGATATGGTCCGCAGAATGGTGGCCAACCTTATCAGCAACCATTCGGCACATCCCGGTATCAACAACAGGGTGGACAGCAGAATAATTATTATGGCAATCGGCCGGTAAACGATGAGCCGATGCCACCAACCTACCTGGTATGGTCAGTGATAATGACCGTGCTCTGTTGTTTTATACCCGGAATTGTGGCCATCATCTTCTCTTCGCAAGTAAGTACTAAATACTACTCAGGTGATGTGGAGGGTGCCAAGAGAGCGTCGCGTAATGCTGAGATCTGGATAATAGTCTCGTTTGTGTTAGGTGTGCTTTCAGCTACGTTATATATGCCGATTATGATGGTGAGTGGCTCATGATTGACCATACAGAGTGATACACCACAAGATATTTGTTAAGAATGTTGCAACAGGTAAATAGACCACAAAATAATAGAGAGAAACCACGGGCATGGCTCGTGGTTTCTCTTATTGTGATATTGGTGGGAGGGGGAGTGGTGTATTACATCTTCGACCCGGTTGATCACGGATGGATGCCGCAGTGCCTGTTTCATCGAATGACAGGACTTCAGTGCGTAGGGTGTGGCAGCCAACGCATGATTCATGCGCTTCTCCATGGAGATATTTCCGGAGCGTTTCGGGCAAATCTATTTGCCATGCTGATGCTTCCGGTGATACTTTTCATGATCTATGTGGAGACTCAGCGCACAAAACGACCACGTCTGTATGCGAAGATGTTTTCCCCACTCGCAGTAACCCTGTTTATCGTGCTGATGACAGCATGGTTCATCATCCGTAACATTCTCGGTATCTGACGATTTATCTCGCAGAAGAGACAAATCTCAAATTACTCATAAGTATCCGATTTGAGGATCAATATAACATACCGAAAAGATACAGTGGGATGCGAGCTCCAAAACCTGTAATAATGTTATCGACAGCCAAATAGCTGTCGGGAATATCAGAAATCTGAGAGAATTTTTTCCCGCTGCCACCGATCTCGAAGGTATATTTGCCGTCGATTATGTAATCGCCGTGGTCGGCAATTATAACTTCTCCTATTGCTTGTAATTGATTCACGAAGAAAGTTTCGCGTGAAGTGCCGATGTTTACCGTCCCCGTGAGGGCATGTAAGATATTAGTGTCACCACCCAGTATTTTATCCGCTCCACGCATTTGTTTGTAAGTGTGTGGATGCTTAAACATTTGTTGAATTAGTCGGGATCTATCTAAAAGTCCAAGCATTTTTACACACAAATCTCTGCTACACTCCAGCCGTTCAGCCAGTTTTGATATATTAGGTTCCAAGGGAGCATTTTCAGCAATCACCATCATGAGAGTTTTAAGCTTGGCGACTGTTGAAAAAGATATTTCCTCTGTTTCAGGTATATCATTCTCAATCACTATTTTTACAACTTCTGCCAGTCTCATGGAAAAATCCTGTGGATTCTCTTTGTAGAAAGGATAGTATCCATGGTCCAGATAGTCCTCAAAATGCCTTAATATGGGTATAGAGTTTGAAAGTTGCATTGAAAGAGCTACGTGTCCCGACAATAATTCAGGTAAAGATATCGGTGAGATTGAGATAATGTTCTTATATCGTACTGTTTCTTGAGATATTGTAAGATGCAACTTACAAAAATGAAACAAATTTGCCATCTGCATCTTACAATTTTATCATAATATTGTAATATGCAGATGGCAATATATGGGCAAATTTGAAAGATACATCTTACAAATATCCTTACTTCCCAAATAAAGAAGAATAAGATGCGGTCTGTCTTGGCGGAGTATTCAGTTCTGTTTACGACTTCTTATTATCTTCATTAAATTGTTTTGCAAATTCATTTGGCATTACATTGAATTGCTTGAAGAACATTTTTGTAAAATAAGACTGAGAACTTATACCAATCATTTTGGAGATTTCTCCCAAAGTGTAACCTCCGGATTTTATTAATTCGGCCGCTGTCTTGAGTCTCACTACTCGTATTAACTCACTTGGAGAAAGATTGAACACCGATTTAACGTGGCGTAGGAGGTTTGACCTGCTCATACACATCTTATCACCTAAAGATTCAACGTTAAAATCTTCGTCCGACATATTTTCTTTAATTATAGTCAGAACTTTCTCCATAAACTTCTCATCTTCTCTGTTGACCGAAATATTTTCGGCTTGAAAGAATGGCTTTTTCGCAAATGCTTCGCGAGCTCTACGGCGGTTTTCAAGGAGAGACACTATCATTTCTCTGAGATATTTGATAGAGAATGGTTTTTCAATATATGCCTCGGCACCTAATTGTAATCCTTTGACTTTACTTTCAAGATCATTTTTGGCTGTAATAATTACGATAGGGATATGAGAAATATCCGGATTTGCCTTTATCTGTCGGCAAAGCTCCATTCCATCCATTTCAGGCATCATGATGTCAGTCACTACCATATCAATAGTCTTAGATGCGAGAATTTCCAAGGCTTCTTTACCATTGGAGGCAAGATTAACTAAGAAAGATGATGCGAGTCTGTCGTTAAGCATTTTACGAATACCCTCATTATCTTCAACAATCAGCACGCTGTATCCCGATGCTTTGAGAGGAGTCTGATTTGATTCTTCCTCATATACAATTGATGTGCCATGGCTGTCGGTGTTTGCCGGGACCTCTGTCTGAATAGAAGATTTTACGGGCAGAGACAGTATGAATGTGTTTTCCGGCAGATCATTATTTTCAAGATATAGCGAGCCTTCAAGCAGAATTGCGAGTGACTTTGACAAAGGTAATCCTATTCCTACACCATTTTTCTGTTCCTGCGACTTATCGGTTTGATAGAAAGTCTCAAAGATACGTTCTTTGTTCTCATCTGCGATTTTCTCACCGTCGGAAATAACCTTGATGAATACAGTATCATCTGTCACTTCCAGTTTCACGCAGATATTCTTGTCAGAATACTTCATAGCGTTATTTAGAAGGTTGCTTAAGATCTTTGTGACGGCTTCTCGGTCAGTTACCGTGATAAAACTACTGGTGGTAATATCTCGCATAAGTTTCTTATTACGCAGAGAGATGGTCGGTTCAAAACGATCAAGTGTATATTTAAGTAGTTCCACAATATCCACCGCCTCCGGCTTAAGTCGAAGTTTCCCGGCTTCAATCTTCTGGAAGTCGAGTAACTGGGAGGTGAGTTCAAGCAGGCGGGCCGTATTTTGCCTTGTGACTTTCAGGTAATGCTCAGATTCGGGACTGTGAAGGCCACTTTCCTCCATAGCCTCAAGAGGAAGGTCTATAAGTGATAGGGGGGTACGTATTTCATGGGCTATTTCTGTAAAGAAGTTAAGTTTCTGTTTGTAGACTTCTTTCTCTTTATTCGATTCGAAAATCAGCTGGCGTTCATGAAGACGTCTCTGTTCACGTCTGCGATATAAAAAGAAAAACGAGGCTATGATTCCTATCGTAAGAATTACATATGTAAAGATAGCCCAACCTGAAGCCCACCAAGGTGACTTTATCACAAGATTAATCTTATTGGTGGATACAACATCCCCGCATACCATCTTCACTTCAAGAGTATACGTGGAAGGAGAGAGGTTGGTAAATGAAATACGATTACCCTGCATTGGAATCCAGCTCTCTTCATCAGGAAGAAGCCGGTAGAAGAATTTCTTTGATCCTTTCAGCATAATGGCGGAAGGTACTCCTATCGTAAGGGAAAATGTATTCAAGTCATAGGGAATACGTATTTCCGCGGAGTGGATTATATTGTTTGCGGAAAGTAAGTTGCGATTGTGTTCCCAACTGCCATGAAGGTCAATTGATGTGAAAAGGATTGGAAATTCAGAAGGAGCGGTCATCGTTTCATTAGGATTAAAACGAACGATACCATTTGTTGTGCCAAAAAAGAGCGTACTGTCCCCATCACAGACAGCGGAATTATATGTAAACTCATTTGAAGGAAGACCATCTGCTTTGGTATAGATTGTAATGTGTTCGCAGTTGGTATCCATCCTTACCAATCCACGGTTTGTACCAAACCAAAGATTCCCTTTTTTATCTTCCACTACGGGATAAACTACATTATCAGGTAATCCATCCTCAATTCCATATGTTGTAAAGTCATCAGTATCGCTGTTGTATTTGCTCAAACCACCACGGTCGGTGGATATCCAGATTCGTCCTTTACGATCCTCCATAATTGAGTTGATGGAATTAGACCGAATGGATCCCCCTTGATTTGTGACATTATCAGGTGTGTAGAATATATATTTGTTTTCTTTCGGAAGATAGTGGTATAGTCCGGATCCCATGGTACCTATCCATATTGTACCGTCGGATGCTTCAAAAAGAGTAAATATCCATTTATAATGAGTCTCCTCGACTCTTCTAAAGTTATCTTTCCCTTTATCCCGCCGAAAAAGTGCATAACTTAATCCAACCCACTCATTTCCGTTGGAGTCTCTGAGATAGGCATATACAGTGTTTTCCTTTGAGAGCTGTTCGGGAAGATACTGATAAGGTATCTTGTCTTGATTGTAAACCCATAGACCCGACCGGTCGGGTCCTACTAATATTTTATCATCAGATTTCGCTACACACATTATAGGCTTGGCAAGACCCAGTGGAGAAGGAACATTAAGGAACCGATTTGTATTTAGGTCAAAGATACTTATTCCATTGGACACACTTCCACTCACAACCAGATTGCGTTCAGGCGTAATAGCCAACCCCCTGATGCGACGGCTGTCATGATCACGAGGCTCTATGGTGGAGAAATGGAACGCATTCCTCTCTGTATAACTTACACCCCCGAAGACAGTACCTATCCACATATTCTTATCTGAATCTGGATAGAGGGTATAGGTGGTATTGTCAGAAAGGGAATTAAGATTATTAGGAGAATGAAGGAAGTGTTTTGATGTGCTGTGTTTCATATCATACACATAGACACCGGCCTGAGTAGCTATCCATATCTCATTGTCTATGATAGCTAAGGATCTCAAATATACATTATCTGGAATGTCTACATTCAGTTTACTGGCGGTATGGCTACTCTTCTCCAGCAACCAAATGGTAGCGTTTTCCGATGCTATAAGCAGCTTGCCCTCGGTTAAAGGCAAGATACGTGCGAATTTTGTATCATCAGGAAGATTAAAGTCAACCTCGACCATTTCATCATAACCTTTATCATACCTGAATATTTTCCCATTGGATGTGCAGGCCCATAAAGCTGCATCCTCGTCAAGACATATATCATTAAAATAATCTTCCTTATACTTGCTCCCGGAAGGCATCTGATAGATCTTTGTTCCTTGATCAGATTTTCTAAAGATGCCTTGGTCTGGAACCAATACCCATATATTACCCTTTGAGTCACCGTTTATGCGCTGAACCCAGTTTAATCCCCCTGTTTCTTTGTCCCAAATATCAATATAGGAGATCTTGTCCTCCTTTGGATTATAGGTGTAGACACCGCGGTCTGTGCCGATCCATATTATCCCATCTCTATCTTCATACAGCATCCCTATATTATCATTACCAATCTGTCTGTCATTATCAAAGCAATGATATTTCTTAATGTTGACACCATCAAAACGGTTGAGTCCGTTTACAGTTCCAATCCAGACAAAACCATCTTTGCCGCGAAGAAGAGCTTTTACATGATTCGCCGACAATCCGTCATCTATAGTAAGGTGTGCGAAACTATAATCAAAAGATGTGGCTTCCATAGTAAGAGGAAGCGTTGTTAGAGTAACCAAGGCAAATATATAGCCAAGTATTCTGAATGAAATATATCTTGCTTTAGTATGCTTCATGATATAGGTTGCTAAAAGTTTTTAGACTACGAAATTAGTAAATTTTCGAAATATAAAATAGAATACCTATCTTATTTTTCAATGCTGGTTTGACTTCAGCATATTGTTTACATCTTTATGGCCCTGCGCTGTGATTATCGCCGGTGGGTAAGATGGAATAAGCATAGGCTTGCTGATGTAAGCATGGGTCTACTTATTATGGTCTTCTATTTTATTATCAGTGGGAATCAGTCGGCCGACTGATTCCCACTGATAGACTTAATATTCATATTTTGGTTCCCTGTCAACGATAACCTTCATTCTGATCCTCGGTGGTCATATCTTCGTTCTGCTCGATTTCTTCGTTAGGAATAGGATAGCGCATATTGTGGGCATCGATAGTGCCCGAACGCTTCGCCCATTTATTCCTTTCCTTCACATATTCCACAAACTTTCCGGTACGGATCAGGTCGAATCGGCGCCAGTTCTCACCAAATAGCTCACGCATACGCTCATCCATGATCTTTACGCGAAATTCATCGGCTGTCATGCTGCCCCATTTTCGGTCGTCAGGAAGGTTGAATCCCCACGCACGGTTTCTTACCTGGTTTACTACATCGACAGCATCAGAGGTGCGGTTGAGCTCGTTAAGACATTCTGCATAAGAGAGAAGTACATCGGCATAGCGCAGCATCGGAATGTTCTTACCCGAGTTCCACATATTGTTCAGTCCCAGACCAGAATGCTGGTCGGTACGGAAGTCCTCATACTTCTTTACATGTGGCTTAAGCTCATCATGGTCCTCGCCAAGGTCTTCCCATGCCACGCAGTCAAGATTCGGAGTCTCGCCATAGTATGAAAAGTCGTAGCGGATTGATTCTTCACGACGAAGGTCTCCTTCCTCCCATATGCCTCCGTCCGAAACACTGCTATAGGCATATTCTGTCACTACCACATGGTCGTAACCTGCAAAGTAGCATCCATCGCTCCACCAGTTCTGTGCCACACGCGAGCCTATTTGAAACATAATCTTGTTCTGGTTCGGAGTATTGTTGAATTGAAGCTCATATATGGATTCGGATGTATTCGGCTTATTGTAGTCAAAGAGATCAGCAAAGTCCACCAAAGAGTAGTTCATCCCCATGACTTTCTCAAAGCATTCAGCAGCTTTAGAGAAGTCCCTGAGTCCGGTTTCGACAGGTGCGGCCATATAAGCCTTCCCAAGCATCGCATAGCCTGCTCCGGAAGTGGCACGTCCCGGATCATTGCTTGCGGGCGAGTATTTAGCGGCCTTTTCAAGATCGGCGATTACGAACTTCCATGTATCTGTCAGTGATTGTCGTCCATATCCGGTTTCAGTTACCTTGTTGAGATCTATGACAGGTATCTCTCCCCAGTATGCAGCAAGCTCCAGATCCATAAATCCTCTTATGAAGCAGGCCTCTCCGAGAAGTTCGGCAGCCTTGGTTCCCGCCTGAATATCGGTGTTTTCAAGTGCCTTGATTATCTTGGCAGCTGCGGTCACTACCGGGAATCGGGCGTTCCACTGGTCCTTGACGCGCCCTGTGAGGGAGTTGAGGTTGGCGTCGTAGTTGTCAAGACTGGCGTTTTCACCACCGTCTTTCATCTGCAAAGCGCCACGCTGAATCTCATCGGTGCCTGTCATCAGGAACCATGCTCTTTCATCGGAACGTGTCCAGTCGCGCATATTGTCGTAGATACCGGTAAGGTTGCTCTCAATGTATGAGAGATCGCTGTAAATCTGCTCTTCGGTAAGCCCCATTTGGCTATCTTCCGTGAGGAAGTCGGAACAGGAAGTCATCGCGCCAATAGATATGGCGGCAAGTATGATTGATATAGTGTTGGTCTTCATTGATGTAGAGTGTTAGAATGTCATGTTTAAGCCGAATGTGAAAGAGCGTGTGGCAGGATAGCCATAGTCTCCGGTTTCGGGATCGAAGCCCTTATATTTTGTAGCAGTGAAAAGATTGGATCCTGTTGCATACACCCGGATGTTATCGAAATGGATAGCCTGCATCCATTTCTTAGGTAGTGAATAGCTGAGTGTCAGCGTTGCGAGCCTCAGATATGAGGTGTTTTGGAGTGCGAAATCTGTATCCCAGGCATAATATGGATTATAGCCGGAGGATGTATTGGTTATCGCTCTCGGGAACGATCCGTTGGGGTTCTGTGTACTCCAGCGGTCAAGAAGATCGGTGGAAGCCATTGAGGTGCCGGTAGAGGCAAGAAGAGATTCATAATATTCGCTAATCTTCTTTCCACCTATAGAGTAATTGAAGATAGCATTGAGAGTCACACCTTTCCAGGAGAAATCTGTTGAGAATCCGCCATACATCTTTGGATCCATGCATCCTACAATCACCCGGTCATTTTGGTCAACAATCTTGTCTCCGTTCTGGTCGATGGCGAAGAGATCACCGATACCTACATTCTTACCGTTGTAGTCAATACCCTCCCACTGGTCGCGGTTAGCTTCAGTTGCGATGCCGCCGCATTCAAGGGTATAGATTGAGTTGAGCGACTCTCCGAGGAAGATGTTGCCGGTGCGTTCAGTCCCGTTGAGAATTCTCTTCACCCCACCATGTAGCTTCTTAACCTTGTTATGGTCGAGTGAAAGGTTGGCAGAGACATTCCAGGTGAAGTCAGGAAGGTCAATAGGAGTTGCGCTGACAGTCATTTCAAAACCACGGTTAGTGACCGAACCAATATTTTCCCATTCCTCGCTGTAACCGGAGGTAAGTGCAAGCGAGTGCTTCATGAGTAGGTTATCATTGTTGATGAAAAATCCATCAAGAGAGAACCGTAGACGGTTGTTGAGGAATGCCATATCAAGACCGATATTTGTCTGCTTCTGCTTTTCCCATGTCAAAAGGGGATTTCCGAGGAGTCCACTTGCGGCATACGATGCGGATCCATTGCTTACGGTTGAATAATACATTGTGGCGAAAGCATAATTCTCTATATCCTGATTTCCGACAACACCGTAACCTACCCGAAGCTTAAGATTGTCGAATATGTGTTGGTCTTCCATGAATTTCTCGTTCGTAATTGCCCAATTGGCGGAGAACGATGGAAAGATTCCCCATTTATGACCGGGACCGAATTTTGAAGATCCGTCGTAACGGGCTGTAACTGTCAGATAGTAGCGCTGGTCGTAGTTATAATTTGCTCTAACAAGGTAAGAAAGGAGGGAAGATGCATAGAAATTCGACTCTATTTCTTTCTTATCGTTGGCTGCAGCGCCACCAAGGTCGTTGAACCCGAGATCGTTTGATGCGAATCGGTCACCCTGCGCTTTGGTATAGTTGAAAGTGTTGCGAGAAGCCGATGTGCCGAGGAGGAAGTCTGTATTATGAATATCTCCGAAAGTATGGCGATATGTGATAGTATTATCCCACTGCCAGGAAAGTTTGGTCCAACGTTCATGTTTTGCCCTTGCATCACCATTATAGTGTCGTATCGCTTGCTGGATATAGTTGGGAGTATATTCCATCCATGTCTGGTTAGCGAGGTCGAAAGCAAATGTTGAGCGTATGTTCAATCCTTCGATTGGGTTCACATTGATATAATTAGAAGAAATCAAACGGTCGCGTACACGTTTTTGGTCAACTTCAAGAGAGTTGTAAGGATTATAATCGTTGTTGTTTGACTCTGTATGGGCTCGATAGTAAAGAGTCAGATAATCGTAGGTGTAGCGGCTGTCCGGATTCTGATAGGGTGCCGGATTAAGCATTGGATTGGCTGCCAGTGCCTGATTGAATACATCGTCAGTTGGTATCTTATCATCAGTTCGGGAAAACTGTGTGTTAGTTCCTATTTTGAGCCAAGACTTGATATCTGAGTCAACGTTGACGCGTCCTGAGTAGCGGTTATTTTTTGTACCTATCGTTATACCCTTGATGCCGCTGTAGCTGAAGCTTGCGAAGAGATTATATTTGTCGCCTCCGTTTGAGAAACTAAGAGTGTGGCTCTGAGTCACACCGGTCTGAGTGAAGCGGTCGAGCCAATCGAATGATTCGCCTGCATTATAGGTGTCAAGCTCATCTGCGGAGAATGCCATGTTTGTGCCTAAAAGAGTATTCTGGATATAGGCATTACGGTCAGCGCCCGGATTAGAGAATAGGTAGCCATTGGCAAAGGCATCGATTCTGAGGTCACCGAGCTGTCGGGCATTCATAGTTTTGGGGCGATGTGCAATATGAGATGTCTGTACCCAACCGTCGTAAGTCACCTTTCCTTCACCTTTACTGCCTTTCTTAGTAGTAATAAGAATAACACCGTTGGCACCGCGCGAACCATAAATGGCTGTGGCAGATGCATCTTTAAGTACTTGTATCGACTCTACATCCTCGGGATTTATTGAGTTGAATGAACCGAAATCCCCGTCCATCACAAGTCCGTCGATTACATATATGGGAGAGGATCCGGAGTTGATGGTATTGATTCCGCGTACCCTCACAGTAGCGTCTTCACCGGGCTTGCCACTTGGTGTCACCATAAGGCCGGCCATTTTCCCCTGGAGCGCACCTGCAACGGTGGTGGAAGGGGTCTCGTTGAGCTTTTCAGCATCCAGATATCCCACAGATCCTGTAAGATCGGCTTTTTTCATCACTGCTCCAACCACTATCACCTCATCTAATATGGAGGAATTTTCACTCAGAGAAATATTCATCTGTCCGTTTGCAGGCACCTTGAAGTCAGCAGTCGTGTAGCCCACGTATGATACCTGAAGTATACTTCCAACCTCGACTTTAAGGCTGAAATCACCGTCTATACCGGTTGCTGTGCCGTTATTAGTGCCTTTTACAAGAATTGTTGCACCGATAAGAGGTTCTTGAGTAGCAGCATCTACTACCACACCGCTGACTGTTATGATTTCTCCGGCAAAAATCGGTAATATTGCCAGAAGAGACATTATTATCGTTACTATTTTTTTCATGATGATAAATTATGAATGTAAGATGATCAAATTTCTGCTATGTGAAGTATTGTGCTATCGAAGTTATTACCTCCGTTGAGCGAGATTCCTTCATTCATTAGATAGTCGCCAGGGAATATCTGACCGTCACCGTAGAACGATGGCCAACCTGCCTTATTGATTTCAGTGACTTTGTATTGCTTGTCGGGATTGAGTCCCTTCAGACGAGTCTGGAAAAATGTGGTCCTACCGTGATACTTCATACTATATGCGAAGAACACCGCTTCCTTACCATCTTTAGAAACATACTGATGGGATGCCCATCCACTTCCATCTTCCGGATTCTTTAATCTGTAGAGATCTCCAAACTGTACAATCGGACGAATCTTCTTATAACATGCGATGGCATTCTTGGCGAATTCCCATTCCTTTTCGTTGAGGTGTTTGGGTTGAAGCTCCAGACCAAGGCGTCCGGACATGGCAACATCAAAACGATATTTTAAGGGGGCCATCATACCTGTCTGGTGGTTTGGACTGGTCGACACATGTGATGCTGTGGCGATAGCAGGGAAAAAGATGTTGGTGCTGTTCTGTATGCGAATACGGTCGAGCGAATTTGTGTTGTCACTTGTCCAGAATTCATCATGATATTTCAGAGCTCCCATATCAAGACGTGCACCTCCCGAGCTGCAAAGTTGTATCATTACATCCGGATGCGCTTCCCGTATCCTGTTATAAATAGAGTAAAGACCTTTTGTATAGTCAATCCAGAAATGCGATTGTCGGTCGGCAGGGAGATATTCGGAACCAAAATCGGTTACAAATCGATTTGCATCCCATTTTATATAGCTGATGTCGGGACTCAGAGAGAGTACGTCGTCAAATGTTTTGACGATAAAATTCTGTACATCGGGATTGGTCAGGTCAAGAATCCACTGCTGGCGGATCTGAAGTTTGTCGCGGTCACCACTTTTGACAATCCATTCCGGGTGGGTTTCGGCAAGTTGACTTTTGGGATTCACCATCTCCGGTTCAATCCAAATGCCGAACTTAATACCGTTCTTAACAGCGTGCTTTGCGAGATAGTCGATTCCACGCGGAAGCTTCTTAGTGTTCACTTGCCAGTCACCAAGACCGGCGTGATCGGTATTTCGGGCGTATTCACCGTTGCCGAACCAACCATCATCGAGAACAAACATTTCTACTCCTATCTTGGCGGCATCCTCGATCATGTCAGTGATAGTTTTCTCATCAAAATTCATGTAGGCACCTTCCCAGCTGTTGAGAACCACCGGACGTTCCTGATCGGAATGAGCGAGGGAATGGTTGCGTATCCAGTCGTGAAAGTTGCGTGATACCTGTCCGCGACCACTGTCGCTGAATGTCCATACCATATCAGGGGTAGTAAGACTTTCTCCGTTGTCAAGATAATAAGTTGAGGCGAAATCATTGACACCACCAACCACATTCATACGTCCGCACTCGTCCTGTTCGAAAGTTAGCTTATAGTTGCCGGACCAGGCAAGGGCACCTCCGTAGACATCTCCGTTATCTTCGCGAGCCGGCCCGTTGATTGATAGTAGGAACGCCGGATTTGCGGTTTGAGTGGCTTGGACTCCTTTTTTTGACTCAACACTCTTAATTCCGGGCTGAAGTTGCTCTTCCACAAGCTGCATCTCCGTTGCCCATACACCATGGAAATGGGTGAGGTAATAGGAGTCGGCATGTAACGGGAGATATGATGAGGCGAGGTTTTCCACTACGAGCCGGCCATCTTCTTTGTTGGTTAAGGTTGATGACTGAGTGATTACATTTTCCTTTTCGTAGGCATCAAATGTTAGTGTGAGGTCAATGTCATACAGAGGATCATTGAGAGTTATCTCCGTTCGGGTAACATCTTCTTGAGGTTTGGTTACAGTGTGGGCTACATACTTCAGGTGTGTGGTATGCGAGCCATCCGAGTGGATGAGCTTGAGAGCCGGTGATATCGTTACATATCCCCCATATGATGGAAACGCCTGGGGCGCGAAACCGGCTCCGTTGTCAGGTTGCTCACGATATTTCTTGGTCAGGTATGGAAGTGCATTTTTGAACTTCTTACCATAATAATTATGTACGAGATTACCGTTGTCGGCTACCGTCATGATCATCTCAGTGTTGTCGGTAGAGATTCTGATGAGGGGATTTTCTTTTGCTTCTGCAGCAATTAGAGCAGTTGCTGAAAGCATCAGTGGAATGATTCTTTTGAGCATCATGGTCCGTATTTTAAATTTGTTTGTTTTCACGAAAATGTTATGTCTTTCGACACTGCAAAATTATAGAGCAAGGTATGTTTTGCAAAGTATCCATGCGCCAAATGTCTGGTAATGGCGGAGCAAACAGCTGTTTTTTAGTAATATGAATTGAAATTACCAAATGTATGACTCAAAATCACCAAATCAAAACCGCTGAATTGAGTCCTCAGATTGATCATAGCTGTCATATATAAAAATGATAGCCGCCTTAACTTCAAGGCAGCTATCATAAGGTGTATCTATATTTTCCAGCGGCAATGATATTTACCGCTGGAAGAGTATTGGTATATCTGTAGACTATGTCCGGGGATCAGATTGAGTTGCGACGGATGGTGTCGTAGGATCTGGTGCCTTTGAAGATGGAGGGGCGTACCACCCAACGCTGCACACAATAGCCGAGCACGAGATATACGCCGGCCAGAATCCAAAGATGGATATAGTCGTTGTGTACCTGTGCGAGAGAAGCACCGTTGGTGTTCATCCTTATGAAACCCTCTACGCCCCATGTGGCGGGCACACAGCTGCCTAAGAAATGCCAGATGGGCGACATCGCATATCTGGGCCATGTGAGTCCGGAGAGGAAAAGGAATATTACAGAGGTTACCACCCATAATACGAACACAGATTCACGTTCCCATACCACTCCTTGCAGACAGAATCCAAGTGCTACAGATGCTACAGCCAGCGGGAAGATGAATGCTATTATCTCCCAGAAATTTCCGGCCATGGGGAATGAGAACATCAACGGGACATAGTGGACTATATATATGGCCGGGACTGCCATGATGGTGCCGTAGCAAAGCATCTGACCGAACATCGTCATCGCCACGCTCGGCGCTTCGTTCACACCGTTATAGCCGATAAGCTCCGGATTTTCCCTTTTTGCACCGCCGGCCATTCCCACCGCAAGCACTATGGCCTGCTGGAGAATAAGTATAAGCACTCCCGGCATAATGAAGGAGTCGAAGCCACTCTCTATGTTGCCCATCGAAATGTTTTCGATAGGCATAAGGTCGCCATCGGTTATGGTCGTAGCCAATGGAGCTATGGAATTGATCTTCTCAGCCAATATCTCAGCTCCCATGGCCTGGCTTACATTTGTGGCGGCCACAAGGAATCCACGATAGCGCAACAATAGACTCGACTCGCAGAAAAGAGCCGCCTCTGCCTGCTCGTTGCGTCCTATCTTCCGGCCGAAACCTTCCGGAATCTCCAGGATACTGAAACATTTCTTGTCGGCCATAGCCCTGCGGGCCTCAAGCAGGTCGGGAGCGTAGCCGATAACCCATGCCTCCTGTGTGGCATCGAGGTTACGTACAAGCTCGCGGCTCATGTCGCTGCGGTCATGGTCTACCACTATCATTTTCACATCCCTCACAATCTCGGGATTATATATAAGCGAGTAGACAATTGGATAGGCCAATGGAAGAAAGAGGAAGAAAATGAGCACTCCCTGGTCGTGAAGCACTAACTTAAATTCCCGGCAATATACATCCAAGAGCTGGCGAAATAATGATTTATTGGATTTCGACATAGGTTATATCTTTTTATGGGGCATATACCGGTTTTGCCATCTCTCTTTTAAGTCGCCATAGCAGGGTGAGAGGGAGAAGCATAAAGATGATATATGCCACAAACCACACACGTGAGTAATAGATATGCACACCATCGAGCACCTGGTCGATATAAATAAGGAAGTTATATCTTATCGGAAGAATCCAGCTGAAAATTCCGATGGCGGGATACATGCTTTCGACCGGGAAGGAGAATGCCGCGATGGAGAATGACAGGATTCCGAGCAGTGCCGACACAGAGAGCGACAGACGAAGACTCGGCAAGACACAGAAGAAGAACACTCCGAGTCCCTGACAGGCGAATACAAACATCACCTCCGACACTGTGAGCCAGAACCATGATCCATAGACTGGATAGCCGTTTATCTTATAGAGCCAAGCCTCCATGAATATGGCCACAACGAGCCATATGATGGTCTGAGGCAGAAGTTTGGCGGCAATAGCCTTGTAAATGTTGCCATTGGCCATCCGCAGAAGCTTCACCGATGTGCCATATTTTATCTCCTGTCCTAAAGAGAAGCATGTCACGAGCAGAATCATCAGCTGCAACACGCAAGGCACAAAAGAGTTGGCCAGATATATACCGTAGTTCAATCCTGGATTGTGGATGGCCCTTGTGTCGATGTTAATCGGAAGCAGAAGGGGAGTAACCTGATCTTGGGTTGCACCTACAGATTCGAGCACAGAGAGGGCGATCCCGGCCTTGGTGTAGAGAGCAGTGGCCTTGAACGTCTTGAAGAGCATCGATGCCGGCACGAAGTAGGTCATGTTGGTGTAAAAGGTGATCACCGGCTTCCTTCCCGCGAGAAGATCCTCCTGGAAATTCTCCGGAATCAGGAAGTAACCGAATATCTCACCCTCCTGCATCTTATGGCGCGCTTCGGTGAAGCTGTTGCAGTCGGCCACAAGGTCTACGAGCTGCATCCCTCCGAGTTGCTGAGTTATGGAGCGCGACAGCGATGAGCCGTCTTTGTCTACCATTGCAGCCGGCACTTTCTGCGGCAACCCATCCTCCATGAGATTGGTGAGGAAGAGAAAGCAGAACAACGGCAGAATGAAGAAGGCCACCCAATAGATGGGCCTTCTTACAATCTGAAGCACGCTCCTTATGAATATTTTCTTCATGGAATCGTAATGTATAGGTGATTACTCATCATGGTTCTCGAGAATCACCGACATTCCGGGACGAAGGTTCTCTATAGGTTTCTCCGGGCGTGCCTTGATCTGGAAAGTGCGGGCATCGAAATCGCCGGTAGATTTTGTGGCCTGCCAGTTGGCATATGTTCCGAGGTCTTTGATATAGAACACTTTCACCTCCTCCTCTTTGTCAAGGGCAGGGATGCGTACCTTAAGTTTGGTTCCGAGAGTGATATCCTTGAGAAGGGTCTCGCGCACGTTGAACACAACCCAATGATCGTTCTTCTGAAGCGACATGATGGGAGCACCGGTGGCCACGAGTTCCGACACATGAGGATAGATAGTTGTGATCTCACCGTCGCAAGGTGCCACAAGATATTGATCTTCGAGAAGAGCGTTGACTTCGTTGACACTACCCTTGGCGGCGTTCACCATAGCCTGAGCAGCTTCCTTATCCTCTTTCTGGGCACCGGACTTAGCGAGTTCATACTGGCTTTTTGCGGCCGATTCACCGGCGGTGGCAGCTTGATAAGCAGCCTTGGCCTCATCGCGCTTCTGCTCGCTCACAACCCCCTTGGCGAAAAGATTCTCCATACGGTCGTAGGTTTTCTTTGCGATGCCGGAAGCGGCCTTTGCCTGCTGATAAATTTCAAATGCCGCCTGCACGATCTGCACACGGGTGCCCGCGTCGACCTTCTTGTTGGCGGCAGCCGCCACCTCTTCCATAGCCTGAGCCTGTCCGAGTCGGGCATCTACGAGGGTAGAATGGATACGCACAAGGGTGTCACCTGTCTTAACCTTTGCACCCTCCTCCACATACAGCTCAGCCACACGTCCCGGGAGCTTTCCGGAAATACGTATTTCAGTGGCATCAGCCTGACCCTGCACGGTGTCCGGACCCTGTTTGATGGTGAGGAAGCCGAAAATAGCGAGGGCTGCAAGCACAAGGAGCACAATTATTATTGTGAGAATTAGCATACGGTCTTTGCCGGAAACTGCTGTCTCGTCAGCGACAGCTTTAGAAGAGGAGGTGGTATTTATATCGTTTGTAGCCATAATTACAGAGGAATATAAGATTTGGATAAGAATGAAATTTTGAATCAATAAATCAGGTTGCCGAGCACTTTGGCGAGGTAGGTCTCGCATAGGCGTATTCCGATCTCGGCATCTATCTTCTCAGAGTTAGCTTTCAGCCATGCAGTCTGCGCGCCGATCACATCATTGGTGGTGAGCATACCCTCGCGATAGGCAAGCTGTGCCTGACGCAGATTTTCATCGGCCTTGTTTAGATTGGTAACAGTCATGTCGAAGGTTTTCTTTGCCTCGTCGAAGCTGAACTGAGCCTGGCTCACCTGAAGCGACACCTTCTCTTCTGTATCCTCAAGCATCAGTCGGCTGGCCGTAGTGTTGGCTTTAGCGGCACGGTAGCGGTTATAGTTGCCACCCCAGTGCCAGATAGGAATAGTCACGGCAGCCCCGACTGAGAATCCACCGCCGAATTTCTTCTCGAAACCATCGATCACGTTGGGGTTTGAGAAGGAATAAGCGCCCACGAGGGCAATCTTGGGGAGCATCTCGCCCATTACGAGTTTCTCACGGCTCTGGAGCATGTTTATTCCCTGACGGATGATTTCGAGATCCTGACGGCGTGAATATACTCCGTTCAGGTCGATGTCGGTTGGAGCCGTCACGTTCTTGGCAGTTTTCAACTCCTCGTCGCGAAGCTCCATCTTGGTATTTACAGGGAGTCCGCAGAGTTGGGCCAGAGCCATACGGGAGAGCGTTAGTCCGTTGCCCACTTTAGTCTGAGCTATCTTAGCCTCATTGAGAGCCACCTCCACGGTCAGGAGGTCGCTTTTGGTAGCAACTCCTTCGTCGAGAAGAGCCTGCACGTTATAACGTAGTGTGTCGACGAGATTGACGAAACTGTCGGCGAGCCGCTGTTTCTCCTTAAGCGACACCACAAGCCAATAAGCTTCATCCACGGCAAAGACCACATTCTGGGTAAGACTGTTGCGCGAAGCCTTAGCCAGAAGCTCACCATAACCGGCAATCTCATTGAGGGCCTTAATCTGGCCACCCATAAAGATGGGCTGAGTGAGGGTTATTGCGCCGGCAAACACGTTATGGACGTCATAGCTCATGGCCTCCTTAGGAATCACGGCTACCTCCGTAGGTATCATGCTGCCGGTCTTTGGATCGGTGATAGGCTCGCCGGTGGGCCCTTTGAGGATATTATACTGATAAGTCTGAGATGCGGGATCAAAACTCATTGTCGGGAGTTTTGCATCTTCACCGAGCAGGCGAATCTCATTCTGGTTATACATATAGGTGCCGGTGAAGTCGATTCCCGGAAGATAAGCTGCTCCGGCCGCTTTCTTATAATATTCCGCGCTACGGAGATTCTCCTCAGCCATCCGGATAGTCTTATTGTTCCTGACGGCCATATTCCGGCAGGAATCAAGAGTGACGTCGGCAGTCGCCGGAAAAACGATGGCTGCGAGGGCGATAGATAGATATAGTTTCTTCATATTTTGATTAGAGATCTTGCTGTGGAAGCAGGGACAACACCTCAAGATATGGCGCTCCCTTTGTAATCATTACAAAATTAAAAGCTTTTTGTTTAATTTTAACAACTTAAAATGGCGTTAAAATGAGGATACCACCATAATGACCAAAAAAATGTCCGATATTTCCAATCTCTACAGTTTTCCTGTGACTTGAATATTCCGAAAAAGAGAATCCGTGACTATTACAAAAGGATTTCAGTGATGAAAACAAAAAATGATTTGTGGTAATGAGAAATAATGTGTAATTTTGATATAATTTCAATCCGGATGAAACTTGCGAACGCTGAGATAAGCGAGCAGAGAGTTTCTACCCTAATTTTTATGACATCATGAAAAAATCATTCAAACTCTTACTTATTATGGCATTAAGCATATTGCCCGGTATGGCGTCAGCACAGGCGGAGTCGTCGTCGCACGATAATCTTCGACGCATCCATACGCGTCTCAGCGATGGGTTCAAGGATTTGCGTAAGCAGGTGGTGAAGGAGCCGCAAGGATTCATAAAGTATCCATATCTGATACCGGCGGGATTCTATTCTCAGCTTTGGGATTGGGATGCCTTCTTTATGGCCAACCACTTCATATCGAAGGGAGAGCCGGAATATATGAAGAATTGGGTGCTCACCTTCAGTCAGGGTATTGACGACGATGGATATGTGGCAGGCTGTATGACAAAGGATGGTCCGCGCAATGTCTATAGTGGTCGTTTTGCCATGAAACCCTTCCTTTCGCAGGGTGCCTATCAGTATGGTAAGGCCACAGGCGACTGGGAATGGCTGCGTCCACTTTATCCGGCGCTTAATAAGGTGATAGACTATCGGCGCACCACTCAACGCGATTCGATCAGCGGCCTGTATTACTGGGAGATCGCCATGCAGAGTGGAGCCGACAACAATCCGGCGCTTAATTATTTTAAAGACGACACACGCTCCTTTATCTCGACCGATGCCACAGCTTTCCAATATGGTGAACTTCTTGCACAGGCGGCTATTGCCCGCAAATTAGGATACGATGCTGATGCAAAGGCTTTGACAGCAGAGGCAGCCGGTGTGAAGAAAGCTCTGAATGATATCTGCTGGAATGAGGAGGATGAATGTTACTACAATGTTGACCGGGAGACACGTGAACAATACAAAAGGGTAGGTTATCATACTTTTGTTCCCCTGATGTATAATATGGCAACGAAGGATAACGGACGGCGTATGATCAAGCGCCATATGCTGCCGACAGATGGTATGCGTGGAGCGTATGGTTTCCGTAGCTTGTCGAAGGCCGATGTAGATTACAATAATAAGAATATCATCGTACCATTCTCCAATTGGCAAGGACCTGTGTGGGGCATTTGCAACTATATCTATTCCATCGGTCTGCACAACTATGGATTCCCGGAGGAGGTGGAATGGCTTGCCGAGAAGGTGGGAGGCCTGATGGCGAAGGATCTTGATGATTACGGCACCATGCATGAAACGTATCATGCCGACACCGGCGAACCGCTTGCTCCCTCCAATTTCAAATACCGCACCCCGGACGGGAAAATTCAGGGTTTTGTAAGCTGGAATCTCTGCATGGAGAATGTGCTTGAGGGCATTTTAAATGATAAGTGGATGCTTCTCGAAATCGAGGAGTGAGATATGAGATAGTGGAGAAAAATTACAATATAATCAATATTCATGATAAAGAAGACATCACCATCCTGAAGTTGGTAGTGATGTCTTCTTTATGTGAGTATAGTAGACGCAGAAAGTATCTGGCCTTGAAAATCTTGTAATGAACTATTGTTAAAAAGAGATCAGGATGTGAGAGCAAATGACCATAGAGAAGGTATTACTGTCTCCTTTTTTTGTCGTTTAATCTTCTCTGCTATTTGTTTATTCACCAATGTTGTAATGTGGAAGTCAATTGCTTCAATGTCGTTCTTAAGAAATGCCCGTTCAATTTTTGATGCCACTGCAGAAGAGATGTTTTGAAGGTTGGGGATATGCAGTTTTTTGATAGTTTGACTTTGCCATCTTGAAAATCCTCCGTTCATTTTTGTAGAGATTTGTGACATCTGTTCACGAATAAATGAAGACATGAGTGTGGCTGCAAGCAATCTTAAGGATTTAAGATCTTGCCCGGTGATGTAGTAAATGTTATGTGCAGGATAAAATCTGCCTTCATCAATGAATATCACACGATTTGCTGAAAGTTCGGGAAGTAGAATCTTAGGCATATTGAGGAGGTCCGGTTTAATACGGTCAATTAATGAATACCATGTACGATTCTTTTTTACAATGTGTCTCTTTTCAAGTTTTTGTCTCATTGCTTCTAGATAAGTTTTTGTCTTGGGATACTTCTCTAAATCTATTAGATTGCCATTTTTATCATAAGGATTTAATAAGAATCTATTGTCCCAAGCTAAGGAATCGCCGGAAAGATCACGGGAATTGATCAGAGGTAATAATACATCGGACTCTACTGTATCTTTCCATTTGTTTGATATGAAGACCGAATCAGCACCCGTAGCCACTCCGATGCCTATAACGAAACCTGCCTCCTCGATAGTAGGTAACGTATGTAAACTGTCAGAGGTAAATATAGGATCCCAATTGGAGTGTGAAGCATATTGCTTTTTATTAAAAGTTAGCCGTTTATTAAGTTCACTTATATTGTCTGGAATTGCAATTTCTACTGAAAAGTCATTTTGTTTATTTTCGATTACTGTGATTGCAGGATATGCAAGCACTTTCGATTCAAAAGCTTTCAGATTTTCTATGTCTACTAAATACCGGAGTTTGAAATTTGAGGAGATGAATTCCCGTAATTTTTCCCCTGATTTATTTTTTAGCCATCTATTGGAGCATATGAAACAGTGAATACCTCCTGATTTAAGGTATTGCAGTGAATGTTCGTAGAATAAAGTGTAGATATCACATCGGTAATGGAAAGACACGAACTTTCCTTTATATATATTACGTTTTAGCTCAGGAATATTCTCATAACGTATATAGGGAGGATTGCCTATTATTATATCAAAATCAATCTTCCAATCTGAAAGGAGGAAGTCTCCACATTTGATATTAGGGAAATAGGAGGCCTGCGGCATATTTGATTGTAATCTGATAAGGCTCCGACTCACCTTGTCTTTATCCAGATCGCACGCAAATACGTTTTTTTTAAATATAGTGACCGGATCAAAATTATATCTTTTAGCAGAGATTACAAGCCTATGCTGTATTTCCACTAAAAATTCACCTTCTCCACATGATGGCTCAAGAATTGTTATGCCTGATAAATCCTTATCTGGGGTATATCCGGCTAAATCAAGCATGAATGTAACGATCTGCGGAGATGTAAAAACATCACCGTGGGCCTCTCCGTTGGACCTATAGCCATACATATCAGCAGTTAAACTCATCTTTGTTGCCAATTAAGTAGCCTTGAAGTGAATTTATGAATTTTGCTAAAGAAAGATCAATTGCGACATCTCCAAAAGAGCCGTCTTCACATGTCCATATCAGACAACTTGAAGTGTAAAGACGTTCTTTCACCAATTTATTACATAATATCCGATAACGATCAATATATGAAGAATCTATAAATTCCGAGAGTACTGGAAAATGATGTTCATAATTTTTTACTGGTTGTGTGGATGCCGCATCTTTACCGATAATCATTAGATAACCTATCCAAGGAGTGCCGCAAGATGGAAAAATATCATCCCGATAGGAAGTCCATAAATCAGTAGCATTTCCGATGGCTTCTTCTGCTCGATTATTAAAATTATTGCCATATGAGCCAATTTGTGATTTGAGCTCAATTAATACCAAAAGTTTACCATGTGGAGTAAGAATCATGAAATCCCAGTTTTTTGATGGCCTAAAGTATCCCGCTACATAATTATCTTTGGTATAGATACAACTTTCAGGAACACCAATACTTTTACAAGCATTACGCAGTAACGTAATGAATCCGTCTAATTGCTTACCTCCTGTAACTGCACCACGACCGGATTTTTCTTGACTATTCGACTTTTGCTTTAGTCTTTTAACCCAAAAGAATTCGATTGCAGCTGTAAAATCTTTTGTCAGATTGAAAGTTGTATTCATTCATTATATTGTTAGATTACAAAGATAGCATTTATCTTTGTATTATGGGGCATAACGATAAAATAAATTAAAAAAAGACTTATGGAGTGCCTACATCGGAATTTCGACAGAAGTGTATTGACATGGCCAATCACAGGTAGTTCCCGGGTTTACATAGGATGGAGGATTATGTATAAGGAATAAAGTAGAGGGTGTTGATGGATTTTGGAAGGGATAGAGATTTAGGGAGTTATAAAGGTTGTTGACATATGAGGGTTTGGTTAAGCCGTTGATTTTAGCTATCTTTGCAGTGTTTAAGTATGGCACTTTTTGACAATGTTGTCTTGAATGGCGACAAAGAATTAATTTGGATTATATGGGAAAAGTATCGCTTAGGAAACTGAAGCCGGAGACTTACGGAGAGGCATATGTCAGCCTTGCCAAACTTGGTATGCCGGTTATGGTTACACAGGTGGGTGTGATTCTTGTGAATTTCGCCGACACGATGATGATAGGAGCATATGGAGTTAATGAACTTGCCGCAGCCGCTTTTGTCAACAGTCTGTTTATAGTGGTGGGAGTGATGCTCATGGGCTTCGCGAGCGGTGTGACACCGATTATCGGTGCTCTGTACGGACGGGGCGACCATGAGGAGGGGGGCGTTATGCTCCGGGCTTCTCTGCAGGTGAATCTTATCGTGTCTGCCATATTCACCGTGATAATGGGAGGTCTTTATTTCCTGCTTGATTATTTCGGTCAGGATCCGGAGCTGTTGCCGATAGCGAAGGAATACTATCTGCTGATATTATGGACGTTGATTCCGATGGCGATATTCAACTGTTTCCAACAGACAGCCAACGGCACTACCGACACGGCCACCCCGATGTGGATAATCTTAGGGGTGGATGTGATAAATATCTTCGGCAACTATATGCTGATTTTCGGCAAATGGGGATGTCCCGAGTTGGGTCTTGTCGGGGCAGGGATCAGTACGCTTACAGCAAGAACACTCGGAGCTGCCGGAATCGTAGCGATGGTGGCCTGGCGCAAGAGGTATAAACTTTATTGGACCTCGATGCGTCAAACGCATGCCGGCGGAGCAAGACGCTACAAGGTGTGGACCACGAGCTATCCGTTGATGATTCAGAGTGGCGTGGAGTGTGGTCTCTGGTCGGTAGGCGCGGTAGTGAGCGGCTGGTTTGGAAAGGTGCAACTTGCATCATATCAGGTGATCAATACCATCTCGCAGCTTGGCTTTATGATCTACATGAGCTTCAGTATCGCCACATCCATCAGAGTGGCAAACTTCACCGGAGTGGGCGACATCAAAGGAATCAGACACATCACAAACGCCGGACTACACATAGTGTTGCTGCTTGCCGTGATAATGTCGATATGTTTCCATCTCTTTGCACGTGATCTCGTGCATGCCTTCACCCCTGACGAAGCCGTGACATCCTATGCGGTGTTGCTGGTGACTCCGCTCATACTCTATCAATTTTGCGACGCGGTGCAACTCACTTATGTGAGCGCGTTGCGAGGCACGTCAGAGGTGAAGCCGCTTCTGTGGATTTCATTGATAAGTTATCTTGTGGTGGGTATTCCCTTGCTGCTATGGATGGCGAAAGATCTGGATATGCAGACGGAGGGGATATATTACAGCTTCTCAGGAGCTCTCACAGTTGCCGCTGTCTTGCTTATCCTCTCTTTCAGGCGCACACTGCGTCGCAGGGAGGGAGCTCTTGCTTCAGCACCCTCGGATAACTGATATGCGTATGATTCCGGTGCGGAACAGGCGTGAAACGTAGTCGTAAGGTTAATAATCATGTCTGTTAAGACACTTTAATATAAAAAATTGTGATTTGTCGCGGAAAAATGATTACTTTGCAAGCTGAAACCTGCTGCCGCCGCAAATCAATAGAGATAACATTATAACTCCGGCGGCTCTCACCGCAGGAAAAACACAATATAGAAGAAGAGAGCAATGGGTAAAATCATAGCTATCGCCAATCAGAAGGGTGGAGTGGGAAAGACCACCACAGCGTTCAATTTAGGAGCTTGTCTTGCCTCCGACGGCAAGAAGGTGCTTCTTGTGGATGCCGATCCTCAGGCCAACGCTACGTCGGGTCTTGGAGTGGATGCCGACCAGTCGGAAATATCGGTTTACGAATGTCTTGTCGACGGTCAGGATCCTAAGCAAGCCATATTGCCTACATGTGTCGAAGGCTTGAGCATAATCTGCTCGCGCATCGACCTCGTAGGGGCTGAGGTGGAGCTGATGAACCGACGCGACCGCGAGAAGGCTCTGTCGAAAGTGCTTGAGCCTTTGAAAGAGGATTACGATTTCATCCTCATAGATTGCAGCCCGTCGTTGGGTGTGATCACGGTGAATGCCCTCACAGCGGCTGATTCGGTCATCATCCCTGTGCAGGCTGAATATTTCGCGTTGGAGGGTATCTCCCAGTTGCTCAACACTATCAGGATAATAAAGAGCCGACTTAAGCCGTCGCTTGAGATCGAGGGTTTCCTGCTTACGATGTATGATGCTCGTCTGCGTCTCGCCAATCAGATTTTCGAAGAGTTGAAGGGACATTTCGGCGACATGGTGTTCACCACTGTCATCCCCCGCAACATAAAGCTCTCCGAATCTCCGAGCCACGGACTTCCCGTGATTCTGTATGACCCGGAGAGCCGCGGCTCCATCGCCTACGGTCAGCTCAGCAAGGAGCTTGTGGCCCGCAACCGCCGTAAGAGAGGATAATCCAAAGCCAAAACAATAACACCCCACTGAAGAATGGCATTGAAACGTAACGCATTGGGACGCGGACTCGATTCGCTGATCTCGATGGACAATATACAGACCGGCGGCTCGTCGGCCATAAATGAGATCGAGATAGATCTCATCACACCAAACCCCGGACAGCCCCGTAGAATCTTCAACGAGGAGACAATCGAGGAGCTTGCTTCTTCGATCCGGGAACTCGGAATCGTGCAGCCCCTCTCTTTGCGCGACAACGGCGACGGCACCTATCAGATCATCGCCGGTGAGCGACGTTGGAGAGCAGCCCGTAAGGCCGGCCTTGAGACTGTGCCTGCCTATGTGCGCACAGTTTCCGATGCAGAGGTTACGGAGATGGCGCTCATAGAGAATATCCAGAGAGAGGATCTCAACGCAATAGAGGTGGCTCTCGCTTTCCGTAAGCTTATCGATACATATAATCTCACACAAGACCGTCTCTCTGAGCGTATCGGAAAGAAGCGCACCACAATAGCCAACCATCTGCGTCTGCTCAAGCTTCCTGCCGAGATTCAGCTTGGCCTGCGCGACAGAAAGCTTGATATGGGTCACGCCAGAGCGCTCCTTTCAGTGGCCGACCCGAAGGATCAGCTTGCCCTATATAACCGTATCCTCAGCGAGGGCCTTTCTGTGAGAATGGTGGAGGATGCGGCCCGCGATCTGAATGCTCCGGATTTCCCTGATCCCGAGAAGCCGGCCAAGGCTCCCAAAGATTACGGGCGTTTCAACGTCTTCGCCAGCTCGCTGAGCGATATGTCGCCGACGCCTGTCAAATTCTCGCGCACGGCCGATGGCAAAGGGTCGATTACCTTCAAGTTCGCTACCGATGAGGAGCTCCAGCAACTTGTAGACCTTTTCGAGAAAATGAAACAATAACATATAGAGGTCTCTCCGGAGCCAATACGATTAGATGAAACAGCAAACTATCCAACATATCTCACACTATTCCGTAGGACATGCCGTCCGACGGATAGCCTTCATTTTCCTTACGGTATTGGCTGCGATGTCGGCTATGTCAATAGATTCCGTGGCTCAGGTCACCACGGAGCCAACCGACTCCACCGTATATGTCGATGCGAAGATGCTTGTGAGAGAACCTCTTGATTTCGAATATGATGAGGCTGCCGACACTGTGCCCACAGTGGTGGTGGATGAAAATTCCCCTTACGGACTCGATGGCAAGAAGATATTCAATCCCTCTCCGGAGAGGGCTGTGTGGCTCTCCGCACTTTTCCCCGGCTTGGGCCAGATCTACAATCGGCGTTACTGGAAGCTCCCGATAGTGGTGGGCGGTTTCATGGGTCTGGGTTACGCCACCAACTGGAACAACAATATGCTCACGGAATACTCGCAGGCTTACCGTGACATCATGGATAGCGACCCCTCTACGAAATCCTACATGGATTTCTTCCCCTCCACCACCAAAGAGGAGGATCTCGACAAGACATGGCTCACCAATATCCTCAAGCGCCGTCGCGACTTCTACCGCCGCAACCGCGACCTTTGCATAATATGCCTCGTGGGCATGTATGCCCTGTGTATGCTCGATGCTTATGTCGATGCCTCGCTTGCGCATTTCGATGTGTCGCCCGATCTTTCGATAGACTGGAGTCCGGCCATGATGATAAGTCCCGGGAGCCGTAAACTCAGCCTCGGAGTGAACTGGGCCTTTAACTTTTAGCAATTCATTTCTCCCCCATATATGAAAAGACAATTATTGATAGCGATCCTCGCAGCAGCTTCTTTAGCAGGATTCGCCAAGACCGATAAACAGAAGAAACAGAATGTGCTCGACCTTAAGACGAGCATCACCGACCCGGCTATAGTCTATCCTGAAAGCTTCGAGGCAGACTATCACAAGCTCCTTGAGGGATGGTTTATAAAAAACTACACAGCCACCGACAACCGCTATGAGACGGAGCCGGATGCCGAAGTGAGCGATGAGGAGATGGTGCGTCGTCTCTCGGCTTTGCCCACAGTGATAGAGATGCCTTATAATCAGGTGGTGCGAAGCTACATTGACCGTTACACGAAACGTGGCCGCGAGCAGGTGGCCGCTCTTCTCGGCATGAGCCTTTATTATATGCCCATTTTCGAACAGGCTCTTGAGGAGAAGGGATTGCCTTTGGAATTGAAATATCTTCCGGTGGTGGAATCCGGTCTTGATCCGAACGCAGTGTCGAAGCATGGCGCCGCCGGACTCTGGCAGTTCATGTTAGGCACCGCCAAAGGACTTGGTCTGGAGGTGAATTCCCTTGTGGATGAACGTCGCGATCCTTATATCGCCTCAGAGAGAGCGGCATCGTATCTGAAAGACCTTTATGCTATGTATGGCGACTGGTCGCTTGCCATAGCCGCATATAACTGTGGCCCGGGCACAATCAACAAGGCGATACGCCGTGCCGGAGGAGAGGCCAAGGATCATGATTTCTGGTCGATATATAATTATCTGCCGGCAGAGACAAGAGGTTATGTGCCTCTCTTCATCGCAGCCAATTATGTGATGAACTACTATCCCCAGCACAATATCTCGCCTGTGCTTCCGGTGAAACCGTTGGTGACCGACACTCTCCAGATTTCCGACAGAGTGCATTTCAATCAGATCTCCAAAGTGCTTGATATTCCGGTGGAGGAGTTGCGTATCCTCAATCCTCAGTTCAGGGCTGATCTCATCCCGGGCAGCGAGACCGCATCCTACACCTTGATACTCCCATCACAGCAAATCCACGCCTACCTCTTGAGTGAGAACGATATCCATAAGGTAGATTCTGACAAGTATGGTCAGCGAGGCACTGTCGAGCCTGGCGATATGCCATCGGATGCACTATTGGCTGTGAGCGACACGGAGGTATGGCCTGATGATATGGGGGAGGCCGATGTGGCTTTGGCGGCCGCTCAAGGTAAGCCATCGGTGATTGTGCATAAGGTCGCGGCGGGCGAGAATATCTACACCATAGCTGAGAAATATGGAGTCACTGCCACCGACATCAAGAAGAGCAACAATCTGCGCAGAAATGCCGTAAGGGTAGGGCAACAGCTTCGCATCACCACAACTACCCCCGGAGATGCCACACCGGTGATGGCGGAGAGCGCACCTGTGCGTCAGTCATCTCAATCTTCTGCCGCTTCCTCTCGTAAGAATAGTAAAAACAGTCAGTCGGCCACTACTAAGTCTGAAAAGACCGCTAAGGCAGCTCCGGCCAATCCGACTACCCACAAGATAAAGAGTGGAGAGTCGCTGTCAACCATATCCAAGAAATATGGAGTCACGGTGGCGCAGTTGAAAGCAGCCAATGGCATGACATCCGATGCACTCCGTGCGGGAGCTACCCTGAAGATCCCTGCGAAGACGGCCAAGAGTTCCGCTTCATCTAAAAAGAGCACGGGAACTAAGAAGAGCACCGGCACAAAGAAGAGCTCCTCAAAAAAGAGAAAGAGGAGATGACGCATGCTCAGGCATAGCGTATAAGCTGAAAATGTGATACTGAATAGATAGCGCCGCGATTTTGGTTTCTCATAATCGTGGCGCATATTTTTTTAGGAGTCTATGCAGTATTTCGAGCTATTATCTATCTTATTATTGAAGTTTGAAAAGAGGAAGGCTTCATCAAGGGAGTACATTGCTTGGAGTGCTTCGTTAAGTAATTATAGTTTTTATGATATGTTGAATAAGAAAATCAATTTTTCGGCTTTGATATCACGCCTATGTGCCATGGGTGTGGCATTTCTCGGTTTCGGATGTTCTTCATCAGAAGAAGGAGAGGTTATATGTATGTATGGCACACCGACAGGTACATGGGAGATCCGCGGTTCAGTCTCTGATCAGGAGGGAAAGAGTGTGGCTGAAGCTACAGTAAGGGTAACAAGGCCGGAATTGGATTCGGATAACCATCCTATGGCTGAGGCCGAGACAGACAACGAGGGAGCCTATTCCATTGAAGGATATTTTGTAGACAGAGTTAAGGTTGTTTGTGTGCCGGAAGATCCGACGTTGGCTGCAGATTCCACATTGGTAGATCTCAAGTATGTAAAAGATCGCAATGATAAGAACAGTTGGTATATAGGCCATGCGGAAGCTACAGTGGATTTTAAATTGAAGTCAAAATCGGATGGAAAGGAATAGATAGCCGAAGATGACGTATCAAATTGAGAATTGATGGACAAAATATCTTTCAGACAGCGCATAGCTCTCGAACTCAATCGTAAGGTCAAAAAGGAGCGCCGGAGGGAACATCCTCTCCGGCAACTCTTCTGGGAGTGTACGTGGCGTTGCAATCTCTCATGCCGGCATTGTGGTAGCGATTGTAAGAATTCCTCCACACTTCCTGATATTCCTTCGGAGGATTTCCTGAGAGTGGTTGATTCCATTAAACCACACGTAGATTCACATAAGCTGAATATTGTGATAACGGGAGGGGAGCCATTGGTGCGAAATGATCTTGAATATGTGGGATATGAACTCTATAAAAGGGAATTTCCCTGGGGGATAGTTACTAATGGCTTGTTGCTTACCCAAGAGCGTCTTGACAGCCTGCGTCGGGCCGGTCTGCATAATATCACAGTAAGTCTTGATGGACTTGAGGATAATCATAACTGGATGCGTGGCAACCCTCGGTCGTTTCAAAAGGCATATGAGGCCATAAAGATGCTGGCGCGTCTTGAAGATCTTAATTTCGATGTGGTGACATGTGTAAACCAACGTTCTCTTCCGGAGCTTGGGAAACTGAAGGAATTGCTTATCGAAGCCGGAGTGAAGCGGTGGCGTCTCTTTACCATTTTTCCCTCAGGCCGTGCCGCACAATATCCGGAGTTTGAGTTGACAAAGGAGGAGACCGAACAGCTGATGCGCTTCATCGTGGCTACACGTAAGGAGCGCCGTATCCATCCCTCATTCTGTTGCGAAGGATTTATGGGAAGCTTTGAGGGAGAGGTGAGAGATTATTTCTTTGATTGTCAAGCAGGGGTTACGGTTGGTTCGGTTTTGCTCGACGGCGGGATAGGAGCTTGTCCGAGCATACGGGCAGACTATCGTCAAGGCAACATATATGAGGATGATTTTTGGGATGTGTGGCAAAACAGATATGATGTTTACCGGAAAAGAGATTGGATGAAGACCGGTCAATGTGCCGACTGTTCCTTCTGGCGATATTGTGAGGGAAACGGATTGCACCTCCGTGATTCCGAGGGGAAACTCATGCACTGCCATATAAAAAAGTGATAGGTTTTGTTATACTTTCAAGACGGTGAAAGTCTCATCCGTAAGGGGCTGTGTCGTAATTAAGGTTTACGACACAGCCTCTTTTTTATGAGTCCTTA
>CAZEOI010000016.1:0-58054 GCA_964513775.1 uncultured Sangeribacter sp.
TAGTGGCCACAAGTCCGGAGGCACGGAAAGCACGGCATATGCCGATTACTCTCCCTACATCAGGGCGCATCAACAGAGAGTCGGGAAAGAGGAGCGGCTGATTCTTCGCGGAACGCCATATGGCATCGGGCAACCGGTAGGAGTCGCGCTGGATGTAGGGTGTCGTGGGGAATATGGTTTGAGTTGAAAGTTTGCGTACCTCTGTCTCGGATAGCTCCTTATAACCCAAAGTGCCACCCCAGTAGAATGTTCCGTTGAGGAGAGGATGCCGGCGCAGGGGCACGATATAAGTTGCATCGGAAGTCGTAATAGATAGCCGGCGAGCATCCGGATCGGGAATGAAAAGCCATTTTGGGAAATCGGCTTCGGAGAGGCAGACATCCGGTAAACGAGGATCGTAACGTAAGGAGTATAATACCTCTCCATTTTTGACAAACTCCACCTGCATGATGGCCTGTGAGATGTCGCTTTGCAGATCTGCTTGTATTACCCCCTGAGAGGCGCCGCTTTGCGACGTGGTTGCGCTTCGCGGCATCAGAGAGGCGAGAGAGGGGGGAAGAGGTAGGGTAAGAGTGAGATCGGCAAGAGTGAGCCGCCCCGACATGCTGATGGCGGAGGTCGATTCAATGCCCCGGTGCTGAAGATAATCGGGAGTGTAGTTCATCATCGCCTTCAGAATGGGAAGTGATGAGGCTATGGAGAAAGAGGGAATGTTGAAGTTTATGTCTTGATATTCACCGGTGATAAGATCGCTGTCGCCGGAGATCAGAGTATCGCCGGTGGCGGCATCATCCTCATCTTCCGCAGATATGGGAGTGGCGCTTTCCGGAAACACCTCTTTCAGCGGGATGGTGGAGATGGGGTGGAACACTGTGGTGGAGAGTAGAGAGGCGGTGAATTCGCTATCGGAGAGAGAATCGGGCAACCAGCTTTGGGGCTGGGTGCTCCCGGCCGCACGATGCACAGCCTGAAGAGTTGAGGAATGATGGTAAAGAGGTATGGGGTCAGAGGTAAAAATATCGAGAGCCTCGATACGGTCGCTCCATTCCCGGAGGAGACGCGGCACAGAGATGCGGCAACGCAGGCGTGAGCACGAGGCGAAGATGGTCATCGTCATCGTGTCAAGCGAGAAATTGTCGGATCCCTCTATGTGTGGGGCTGAGGTAGAGGGGAGTAACAACACCGGGGCGGAGGGTAGGATATGGGAGCCGTCGGTGAGACGTAAGGCACTGATAGCAAGGAAAGGTTCCGTGTATAGGTGCTGACGGGAGGCAGTGTCGTGGAATAGAGATAGGGTTTCGGATGCGCGTGCTTTCCATCCTTCGGAATCTTTTGATTTAGGAGCCTCCACGGTGATTGAAATGGGATTGTCGGGATGGTTCTGCCAGCCGGGGAGAGGCGCGGGACTGAGCGCGAACTCCACGATTGGCAGCAGTGAGGAGGAGAGTAGGTTTAGATCGGCTACGGTCTCCTTCCACTTGTCGGCATCCGGGAGGTCAGTATCGTTCGGCTTGCCGCCGGTATCGGGGAGTGTGGCTGCTGCCGATGTGGAGACGGGTATAAGACGGGCGTTGACTGATGATTCAATCTCGCCGTCGGTGCATCTGAACGGCCCTGCCGTAGATGCGAGTCGGAAAGGGATGGTCTTGCTGTTCATACGGAATATAAATCTTTCTGTTCCTACGTAATAAAAAAGTCAGATTCCGGCGGAGATAGGCTCTCTGTCGGAATCTGACAAATTTACACGGAAATATCGCTCCGCTTATTTTATTCTGCAATCATCCCAATGGATATGCAACGCGTTTTATTCTGCAATCAGAAGGTAATAGTTCTTCTTGCCACGCTGCGCGAGTAGATACTTCCCGTTGAGGAGTTCTTCAGCAGTGATCACGGCGTTAGGATCGGTCACCTTCTTCTTGTTGATGCTCACACCACCCTGCTGAGTCATCTTGCGGGCCTCCCCCTTGGAGGGGAACACGGCGGTCTTGGCAGCGAGGAGATCAAGCAGCGGCATTCCGGCTTCGAGCTCGGCCTTGCTCACGGTGAATGTGGGCACACCTTCAAACACGTCGAGGAGAGTCTTCTCATCGAGGTGACGGAGAGCCTCCTCAGCCTTATTGCTGAAAAGGATCTGGCTGGCCTCGACAGCGGCGTTGTAGTCGGCCTCACTGTGTACCATAGTTGTAACCTCCTTGGCAAGACGCTTCTGCATGGGACGCTGACCAGGATCTTTGGCATGCTCTTCGATGAGAGCGTCGATCTCCTCCTTGGGAAGAGCGGTGAAGATTTTGAGATACTTCTCAGCGTCGGCATCGCTCACATTGAGCCAGAACTGATAGAACTTGTAGGGAGATGTGTAGCGCGGATCGAGCCATACGTTGCCGCTCTCAGTCTTGCCAAACTTGCCACCGTCAGCTTTGGTGATGAGAGGGCATGTGAGGGCATATGCCTCGCCACCGAGTTTACGGCGTATAAGCTCCGTGCCGGTGGTGATGTTGCCCCACTGGTCGGAGCCGCCGAGCTGAAGCTTGCAATCCTTCTCCTGATAGAGTGTGAGGAAGTCGAAGCCCTGGAGAAGCTGGTAGGTAAACTCCGTGAAGCTCAGACCGTCGCGAGCCTCGCCGTTAAGGCGTTTCTGCACGGAATCCTTGGCCATCATGTAGTTTACGGTGATATGTTTGCCGATCTCGCGTGCGAAGTCGAGGAAAGATACCCCCTTGGTCCAGTCATAGTTGTTTACCATCTCAGCCTTGTTGGGGGCATCGCTTTCGAAGTCGAGAAACTTTGAAAGCTGCTTCTTGATAGCCTCCTGATTGTGGCGCAGTGTGGCCTCGTCAAGGAGGTTACGCTCCGCGCTCTTTCCGGAGGGATCGCCGATCATGCCGGTTGCACCGCCGATAAGGGCGAGAGGTTTATGGCCGCAACGCTGGAAATGACGAAGCATCATCACTCCGCAGAGGTGGCCGATATGTAGGGAGTCGGCTGTCGGGTCAATGCCGAGGTATGCCGTTGTCATCCCTTTTTTAAGTTGTTCCTCCGTGCCCGGCATGACGGTGTGGATCATGCCGCGCCAGGTAAGTTCTTCAATAAAGTCGGGTTTTGTTTCCATTTCTATATTGGTTTACGGATTATCGATTGATGGTGTAGATCACCGTTTTTCCCACGGCGCCGAGTGTGGCGGCAGAGATCCCCTCCATGTTGTCGGCCACGGTGTGCCAGCGGGGGTTGAATCCTGAGGCGTCGTCGGGGTGATATTCTATTATATCTATTGCGGGTATGCCATGGTTGAGGAGCTGCACATGGTCGTCCATCACTGCTCCGCCGATGCGGTTGATAAACATATCGCCATAACCGAGGGTAGTGGCTGCGCTCCACACTTTTGTAGCCACCTCCGGCGCCACCTGCTGAGAGAAATACTCACGGTAGAAAGTAGCGTCATGGCCACCCACCATGTCGAGGAGTATGGCCTCTTTGGGAGTGTAACCCTCAACGGGTGGATTCTCCACGAAATACTTTGTGCCGAGTGCCCATGAGGAATCGTCGCCCTCGGTGCCCCAGTCTTCGGCATCCACGAAAAGGAAATCCACACCTCGGTCAGATTTGGCGAGGTTGAGCTGGCGTGCGATCTCAAGGATGACGCCCACGCCGCTCGCGCCGTCGTTTGCACCGTCAACCGGCTTCTTATGGTTGGCCGGATCCGGGTCGGCATCAGCCCAGGGTCGGCAATCCCAATGAGCCAGAAGGAGAGTGCGCTCCTTGGCATCGGGGTTGATCTGTCCGAATATATTGCGGGCGTGCAGGATTGTGCCGTCAAATGCCTTAAGGTCAGCTTTCTGCTCGGTGACGGTGGCACCATGCCGCTTCAGTTCGGCAGCGAGCCAGTCGCCACACATCCGATGTGCCTCCGTGTTAGGCACACGGGGTCCGAAGGCCACCTGACGGGCCACATAGGAGTAGGCGCTGTCGGGGTCGAAAGCCACGTTCGCCACACTTTGGTCAGCCGCGGCATCGGCCGATTGGGAGGTGGCAGCTTTGTTGCCGCAGGCCACAAGGAGCATGGCGGCTGTCATCATATAGATATATTTTCGCATAACGCAAGGATTCTTTGGCATATAAGTCGCAAAATTAGCCAAACTGCGCGACACTTGCAAATGTAGGTAATATTTAGTGTATTCCAAATTAAATATAATACTATAAATGCAATTTTGCCACAATCTCTTTAATGACATTAAGACTTATGTTGTCAGCGTCTGACTTATCGTAACCATATAGAAGATACAATACTCCATTGCGCTCAACTAAATCTAATGTAATAACTCTTGCACCTCCGGATTTCCCCTTTCCCTTTGATTGGATTGCCATCCTAACCTTGCGGAAACCCTCTCCCAGATCTGTGCCTAATTTAGGATTATTTTCCAATTCATCAAGCAACTTTTGATAATCCTTATTGAAACTGCGATAGCGTTTTGCTAAGGGTTTAACACTCCGAATAAATTCTTCTGTAGCTTTAATTTCCATCAGAATACAATATCTCTTGCATCAGGAAGATTCTTGCGACCCTCAAGATGTGCTTTTACTTCTGCTATCGAGGCACGAATGCTATCCTCGACAATCTGATCTGAATCTGCTACCGGTGTGATTTTAAAAGCACCATATCTCGACATGAGTAAAACGGTCTGCCCATTTTTGGCGGCAGTTAAGAATTTTCCCTGATTAGACCGGAACTGTCTTGCTGTTACAACTTCCATAATATTAATTGAATCAATTATATTTAATGCAAAGATAAAACTTTGCATCCAATTTGGCATCCAAATTAATATTGTTTAACATATCACAGTATAATAGCGTGACCGTGACGCCTATTATTAAGCTAAGTAGCTACGAACAATAAGTGTTTATATATCTACTGCATTTCACGGCGATCTCCGCCTCGTATTTTCCGTCATAATGTCGGTACATTACTCCATCACATACGAAGTGGCTCTCATCCGTAGAATTTCGTATCCATTATGATATTTATTATCCGCAGCTATTTAAATCGTAATTTGAATCTCATCTGATTACAGGGATGGATGAAATCTCACGCTTGATGATTTCTGTGGTTTCTTCCATAAACTAAACTTTTTGCAAAATAATAAAAAGTTTACAACGTAGACTAAACTTTTGTCAGAACTTGAGAAAGTTTAGTCTATGGAAGAAACTTTTGTCAATATTTGAGAAAGTTTAGTCTACGTTGTAAACTCATATGCGATGGCTGAAAGTAGCCATAACGGATTCCAAAACATCAGAGTTATAGTCTCTTCGTTGAGGAATTCTTTGAAAAAACACCTTATTTTGAGGCCGATTTCAAAAAAATGTAGAATTTATCGATAAAAATTTGGATTTAGAGTGATTGCTATATTATATTTGCATCATGAACCGAAAAGTCGGCTCTACAAAACGAATTAAAGGTGTTATTGAAAATCATCTCGTGATTCAAATCTCGCAAATTTGTAACAGGCTTGAGGATTATTGCAATAACACCTGCACCTTCCGAACAGATGCACTTGTCTCCCATATATATAGAGAGGCCAGTGTTAGGGGAGTGCAGGTATATATCCGTAATCACGCTGAAGCGTTTTGATTTGCATCTTTTCCATGTAGTTTAGCCACTTATTATAGAAGTTATTTAAACTTTTTTACGCTACTGAGGAGTGTGTAGTGATTGTCTTCACATTGTATAGTGATTGTATTCACATAGAGTCCTATTTGTCTCTCATCAGCTTTTTTCAGGCTGTACCTACGGTTCCGGGAGCCTACAGATAAAGACAAAAAAGGTTTGAACAACTTCATCTGCTAAACGGCCGGATTGCAATTATCCCTTAAGAAGTTAGGGGCATGGTGTGCAACGGGTCTCGTTTGCCATAGACGTATCTCCGAGTGGATTGGGGGCGTCGGGCTAACAGGCAATCCATAGAGATGGACGGTCTACAAGATTAAAGGTGTTATTGAAATTATCTTCGTGATTCAAATCTCGCAAATTTGTAACAGGCTTGAAGATAGATTGCAATAGCACCTGCATCGATGATACACGAATACGCGCCTCTACACTTGTGGAGAGGTGTGGGTTATCGGTGTGGGGCTATTGCTTTATCCAAGCCAAGGCAATGCGAGAGCCCGAATCACGGATAAAGCAAGATATGCACCCACACCTTTTTTGTATTCTTAGATCTGTCAGTTCTAACAATCGCAGAGAGCGCACCCCATCCGCAGATGTCCCATTAATCCCCAATAAGTAGTGGCTACAGAAGGCTTTTAAATGGGTTGAACATTCAAAATCCACATCAGTTAGTTAATGGAGTCGTTGTCTGAATTAAAATTGCAGAAGCTAAATAACTTAAGTATAAATAATTTCAAACCAAAAGCTAAACACAATGGAAAAAAAACGATTTTCACTCACCATCGTTCTGATGACGTTGTTGGCTCTCGTGCCAATGGCTGCCAATGGCGCCGGAATCCCCAAAGTGACCGTTGACCTGCTTCGTGAGAAAATTCACCACGCAGGTGTGGCTGTACTTATGGATGTGGTATTTACCAATAATTCCAATAAGGAGATTTCGATAGCTCTTGACGCCAATCCATTCGAAGGCAACAGAAATGCTACCGCCGACGGCGAAAGTTATTCACTTGTAGGTGCTGGTGAATATAATTTTACCGTACCTGCCGGAGAGAGCGTTAAGAGAACACTGTATGTAGATAATTTCCCATATAACGTGAGGAAGTTCGACTCCCTCAAAATAAAGGGGCGTTCCTCTGCCACCACCCAAAGCAATCCTTATGGAGAATTTGTTTATACTATACAGAATGTGGATATTCCTTCGTTCCCTAACTCAAACCGTCGCAGTTGCTATTTTCTTGATACTGAGTTTGACATGACGGTTGATAAGATTATCCCCGATGAGAAAGATCTTGTGATTGTCTACTCTCTTACCAATAACGGCAAACGTGATAAAGAGCTGATGAATTCACGTAATGGCAAAGCCACCGATGAAGATGGCGATGAATATGCCGTGCAGGACCCCAATCAATATTCTTCCATAGAGATTGCCTCAGGCGAAAGCGTGAGAGGCAAAGTGATTGTGAAAGGAGGAGCCAAGCGTAATTTTAAGAAAGTTAGGATTATGTATGATATCAGCGAAAGAGGTGGTGATAGTCTGAGCTATCCTGTTATGTTACAACTCGATAATATTTCACCGGAATAATATTTGTCAAAATGAACAAGAGAAATCTATCACCGTTTGCAGTGGCTTCAATTCTCCTCTTGGCATCCTGTGGAGGCGGCGGGAAAAGCGAAGTCGACAACCTCCCATTTCAGGGACGATGGCATAAGCCGGGAGGCTGGTATACTCTTGATGTAGATCGCTCCCGTGTGCAGTTTATAGATCATGATGATATGTGTCCGATATTAATGTACGCTCCATATTCGCCTGAATCGCCCGATAACACTGACCATCTTACCTTTGTATATCAGGATCAGTATCCAGGTTCAATAGTTTATGATCGAGCTAAGCAGACTGTGACCCTCACAATCAAAGGCTGCGTTGACGACGGTTCTGATTATGAGATTATTTTTGAACCTTCAGACCGTCTTGACCGAATCACTCCTTATGTGGCGGCAGAATATAGGAACATCTATTCACTTGAGGATAACACCACCATCGACACCCTCTATCTTGGTGAAGCTGTGAAATGGATTGACGATACCCTTAATCGTCATCGGGTGCTTCTTGACGATGGTCGGCGCGGTTATGTTCTGACTGAGACCACACGCCCTACAAGAGGAATTCCGACAGATCTGGCTTATGAGAATACCTACCGATATCGTTGCACGGCCTTCACCGAGACCTATTCTTTCAATCGTAAGGGTGACCAAGTAATTGTTATCTTCAATCATGTGCCAAAGGATGGCGACGAGGTCATTGAGAAATATTATCTTGGTGATATAGACGGATATAAAATTAATGTTGGCAAAGAGCTCGCTACAGCTGCTGATGCAAGTGATGGGAATCTATCTGCCACGGCATCGTTAGAGAAACCTTTCACTATTTCTGTGATTGATAACGACGATAATCCTTATATAGTAGTCAATAAAGTCGCTTATAGAATGGTTGAAAACCACTGATGTCTCACTGCCATGCCTAAATAATAAACAAACATTATCAGATACTTTAATGATATGAATTCTATTCCCATCCCTACTGTAACTCGGCTTGCGCTTCCGTTATTGGTCGCTCTGATGAGCAACGTGAATGTTGCCGCCCGTGTGCGTACAGCCAATGAAGCTGAAGCAATAGCTCGGTCGTACCTCTTCTTTGACAGTAATGGCAAGAGCACAGAACTTTCCTCCGTGGCGCAGACACGAGCCGGAAACAACAATTATTACGCATTCGACATCGCAAATGAGGAAGGATACGTGATTGTGGCTGCTGACGACCGTTTCCAGGATATCCTCGGATATTCGGAGACCGGAAGTTTCTCATCGGCAGCGGAAAACTCTAATTTCACATTCTGGCTCTCCTCTCTTTCGAGGGAGATGGAGACTGCTCCGGAGCAAGCTACGACTGCTTTCAACTACACTCGATCGGTCACTGCCCCCGACGTAGCTCCTTTGCTGACCACCAAATGGGGCCAGAATGCTCCTTATAACAAATATTGCAAAGAGTCCGGTGGTCTCCGCCCTTCCATCGGTTGGACACCCGGACCTGCGCCCACAGGATGTGTGGCTACTGCAATGGCTCAAGTGATGCGTTATCACCAATGGCCTCCGGCATATAAAGATTATGAGTATAACTGGGAGCTGATGGTGGATAGCTACACCGGCGATGAGTCGGAAGAGTCTATCGACCAGGTGGCGCGCCTGATGCAACACTGTGGCGCATCAGTCGACATGAAGTATGCATCTTCGGGGAGCGGTGCTTCATCTTTCGCCATTGCCCCGGCTCTTGTCAACTCTTTCGGCTATGACGGTGAGACAATCAGAAAGATTTGGCGCGACTCCTATAGCTATGATGAGCTACACTCCTTGCTCTATAAGGAATTGCAGGAGGGTAGACCTGTTATTGTTGGAGGTGAGTATCCTAATTCCTCCATGGGGCATCAGTTTGTGCTCGACGGTTGCACATCTGACGGTTTCTTCCATCTCAACTGGGGATGGGACGGCTATTGCGACGGTTATTTCCGAATCACAGCACTTCGACCTGCCGATTACAGCACCGGTGGCAGTCAGGAGGGATACAGCTTTGAGGTGGATTTCACGGTAGGGATACAGCCTAAGCGAGACACCGATACTTCTACAATGCGAGGAGTGCTCACGCCATTCGGTGATCTGCAAGTCTCCGGAGAAGATTTTGACAATGAGGTGATAACCGTCAAATACAAAGGAAATACATCCAGCTACCTGCATGCATACGTGTCTGTCTCCACCGCCAACGGACTCTATACGGGATTCATGAACACTGGCGTTGCGCCCTTCACATGGGGATACGGCGGCGACCATGTAGTGACCCGTCTTGAGAATCTCCAGACCGGTGATGTGGCATATTTCTCCGATCCTGCTCAGGTGGGTCTTAGTCTTAAGACCGGTGAATACATAGGGAAGGTGCCTCTTCACTACACAGATCCTGACAATCAGCCTGACCTGTTGGATAACACGCAATACAAAGCGTCGCTCTACTATAAATTTGATGATGATGACACGCTTTATGAGGTGAAATTCGGTCCAGGACGTCGTTCCTATCTCATTCTTGAACGAAATGGTGATGAACTCAAGATAACCCAGCCCAAGACTGAGAGCACCCTTCGTGGAGAGATTGCCGCCGGTCTTACGAAACTTCTCCGGCGCAACGGACAAAGTGTGGCAGTGTCTATCTCAAATCCGGGTGATACGGAATATCTTGGTCAGGTAAAATGTAAATTCACTGACTCAGAAGGGCATCTCTGCCCTGATCTTACAGATTATATTATGGTGAATCTTCGCCCTGGGGAATCCACCTCGGAAGATTTCATGCTTTATCACCTCAAGTCGGCCGATCCGGGCACGTACACTGTGGCTTTTTACGACTGTCGCGATCGTATGATAAGCACTCCGGTGCAGGTTGAACTCTACGACTATACGTTAGCTATTGATGAAATCAATTTCCCGGATGCGATATTCAGACAGTATATCGCTGATACTTATGACACAGACGGCAACGGAAGCTTGTCGGAGAGCGAGCTCGAAAATCCGTACAGGATCACTCTTTCGGAAATGACTGTAGTCGACTTCACCGGTATAGAGCATTTCCCTAATGTCTATCGTCTGTCGGTCTCCGACAGTCAGGCTACAGAGATACATATCCCGGATGGATCTTCGATCGATCATCTTGAGATTGAGAATACACCTATTGCCTCCATCTCACTCTCCACGTTACAGAAACTCGATTATCTGAAGCTGGTAAAGACAGAGATCGCTTCTCTTGATCTGACTCCTTTCACGAAACTCAGTGATATCGTGGTCTATGGCAACAAACTCGAATCACTGTTGATTCCCCATACATCCACTCTTCGCCAACTGGTGTGTTATGATAATGAATTACAAGAACTTGAGCTATCAGGCCTCACGAATCTTTATCGGTTGGATGCCGACAATAATAAGCTGGTTGAGTTAAACCTTTCAGAGACGCCTAATCTCGAATATTTCAGCTGTTTGAGGAATCAGTTGGAATCACTTGACATTCGTGGTCTGGACAAGCTGAAGAGTGTGTATGCGAGCAACAATAATATTTCTGTCTTGGCTCTTGGAAATCATCCTGAGCTTACGGATTTGAGCTTGTATTCCAATCAGATAGAGGGTGAGCTTGACCTTAGTGGATGCCCTATAATTGCTTCCCTTGTATGTTATTCCAATAATCTCTCCAAGGTTGTCTTTGGTGAAATTTCTGACTTGGAATATCTTTATCTCTACAACAATAACCTTACGGGTACACTTGACCTGACCGAAGCAAGGGGATTGAAGTATCTCGATATAGATAACAACGCGATAGAGGAGCTGCGTCTCGGCAATCTCTCTGAACTAATGTATATGTATCTTTCCGGCAATCAGATTGGGGGAGACATTGATCTGTCGGGTGCAGAAAAATTGCAGTATCTCACTCTTTATGGCAACATGGTGGAGACTCTCACACTTGGTCAGCATCCTATGCTTAAGGAGATATCTATTTCAGATAATCAGATAGAAGGAATCCTTGACATATCGGGTTGCCCAGCTATCGAATGTGTGCGTGCACAAAATAATAAGATCACAACCTTGAAATACGCCGATCATCCTGATCTATGGCGGATCTTGATCAACAACAATAATCTAACGCATTTCCATGCAGATGATTTCCCGGCTCTTACAAGCTATCAAGTATATCAGCAATATCCTGAGATAAGTATCTCCACCCCCAACTTCAATATGAAGAATCTTTCCTCAACAGGCTTCGACTACAACAGAGCTTCTGACATTTGGGCGGAATGGGATGATAATGGAGAACGCCGTTATCATGAGTGTCAGGTGATCAGCGGGGTAGTCATGATTCCGGAGGAGGCCGGTCGTGATGTCACACTCTTGTATTCATATCTTGTAGATGCAGCCAATAACCAGACAGCCAATTTCTGGATAATGCTTACCCGTGAGGGCTTCAATAGCGTTGATGACCTTGTGGCTGACGGGCTGGTGACGATTGTAGGCGACCGGATTGTTTTCGCAGATGGTGTAGAAGGAGAGGTCTACAACACAGCCGGAGTCGCCGTGTTCAAGGGATATGGAGAGACAGGTGCTCTTTCCAAGGGTATCTATATCGTCCGCATCGGAGCGTCTGTAATGAAGATTTCCATTCCGTGATCATACATAACGCTCTCTGAGTATTTGATAAATCCACGTCGTCCCATCGTAAGATGGGTCACGTGGATTTTCTTTTGGTAATTCTTGCAAAGTGATTATTGCAATGATGACTTCATTAAAGTGATTATTGTAATGATGACTTCATTAAAGTGATTATTGCAATGATGATTTCGACAAAGTGATTATTGTAATGATGAGCTTTCTTTTCAAAAATACGGATATTCACACGATTAGAATACTATGAAGTTGAAAAAATTTGTATTTTTGCAGTATGATTCCTGATCTTGTTTTTGTCAATGAAGCTTTCAAGCGGTTTAACAGGGAGATTTTTGAGGATGCGCTTCCTGTGCCGCGTTTTCGTATGACGCATGCCCGCACATTCCGTGGCAAGCTATGTTATAGGATTACTTCCTCGTGGGGAGGGCGACGTGCGGAGGATTTTGAGATGCGTATAAGTCTTGACTTCGATCTGCCGCGCGAGGAGTGGGAGGATGTGGTGATACATGAGATGATCCATCTCCACATCGCTCACCGCTGCATAAAGGACAGCTCTTCGCATGGCCCTAAGTTCCGTGGCTTGATGGCGGAGATCAACCGCCGGCATGGACGGCACATATGCGTGACGGCCCGGAGCACCAAGGAGCAACTCGATAAGGATAAGCGTGTGCGCGGACATTATCTTTGCATCGTGAAATTCAACGACGGGCGCCTCGGTATGGCTCCTGTTGCCAAGAGCCGTATATTCGAATTGTGGGATTCCTTCAGTGCATGGCCGGAGATCTCAAACGTTAGCTGGATAGGTACGGTTGACACGTGGTTCAACCGTTTTCCGAGGGTGATGAAGACGAAGGTCTACATAACCTCACGCGAGGAGCTCCTTCCGCATCTGAAGGGTGCCATGCGATTGGAGCGAGCCTCCGGTTCCGGAGTGGATGCCATAAGAGCCGTCAGCGTAAGATGCCGTCCGGAGGAACTTCTGCCATAAAAATATATCTGTGTCAAAATCAATTTTGACACAGATATTTGCAGGGTATCCGTTATATCAGTTGTCAGGATATTTGTGGTTGTGCTCTTCATATGGACTGAGCAGATAGGATTTATCAGGCAGTCTCTTGTTCATATTGACGAAAACTGAGATTTGCTAAGCTGTTTTGACTTATTCCGCTTCCTGAGTAATAACAATATCGCGATTGATATAAGCCCCGGTAAATGCCAATGTGAATGATCTGGATTCTCCGGTTGAGTTTTTGTCAATATAAACCATAAATTCACAGATAGGTATAAGGTCTTTTCCTTCACCTGTCTTTAAATATTCTATCCACATCCATTCACACGCACCATACCATTTCCCACCCATAGAAAGAGCAGGGATAAAATTGGTGCCAATGGGTTCAAACAGGTTGATATCAGAGTCGGAGGATTCCTCCTCTGAGTTAATATTTGATCTTGAGAAAACGTGAAAATTTTCAACCTCACAGTAAGGAAACCCGCGCATCGCTTCTTCAGGAATCAATTTAAAAGAGATGCCGGAAGCGGGAACGGTAGCATACATTTTCAAAGGATATTTCTCTTTCTTTGTTGTTAATTCTATGCCTATTGCTTCCACTTCTCCTAATTCCCACTTAGATCCGTAAGGACCTTCTGTCTCACACCCGGTCAAGCTAAGTAATATACAAAGCCCGAGACAATAGATGATAAAATTTTTGATCATACCCATAGCGAATTATTAAAATCGGTCATAAACCTAACTTTTATATTGTCATATATCAAGCGTAAGGTGTTTATTTCCTGATATTGGTTATTGCACGAAGTTTATATTGGTAATTATATTTAGTTCCATTTCCCAAATCTTCAGTTGCCCGAGTGTTGGATGGGTAAACATAGCCATTATTGGCATCAAACACTTTACTCAGATAATATCCATTATCTTCCCCATTCCAGCCATAGTTACATAGAATATACCATTCAGATTCATAGGATGTAGATAGTAGTCCAATGTGTGCTGACATCAGTCTGACTTCCCTTCTTCTTTCCAATAGTCCATGGCCAAGCCAACAATGCCCTCCTGAATATGAGGTGGATGTGATGCCTAATATACTGATTGTCTTTTTATGACTATAGCCACCTAAAATCACGCAGAACCCGTTTTTGAGGTCATTCACAATGGTTGATGTATCATATGTCTCCAATTTACCGACACTGCTATAGCCAAATGCTTTAATGGTTCTTGATATGTTATCCGGATCAGCATTACTCTCATCATTTCCATAATCTATATCAAGATTCTTGGGCAGTCCTAATTGTTGCATAAGTCTTGCAACATCATCTGATTTTCTTGTTTGATCATCTTCATCAATGATCATTGAATCCCAGGAAAAAGTGTAGCCATTGTAAGAAGAAGGAAATTTATTTGCATACATTAACTGTGCAAGTGCAGTTGCAGTACAGCCGGTTTTTGTTGATTTCCCGTTCTTTGAAGGGCAGTATTTATTGTATGGACTACGTTGGCTCCAGTTCACACGGCATAGACCATCCGGATAATAGATGATATTTTTCCATTCACCATAAGTATAATACGTGGTTGGCTTCTGTGGATTAGCTGGATCCGTATTATCTTCAGGATGTTCTTCTCCAGTCTCCTTGTCGTCTGGCACTTCGGAATATAGATTTACCAGGCCATCAAGGAAAATAGCAAATCCAGAGTTATAGATAGTGTCGTTTATGTTTAGATTACCCTTTTCTGTGATGGCAATAAGAGAAGGTATACGTCTGTCACCTGACATTATGGCATAGCCATTATTATCTTCAAAATTGAAAATATGTACAATGTCGTTCGACGTTGTGTCAATTGATCTTGTTGAATTTTTTTTGACAGGTATGGAGTAGACATTTTTAATTCTTCTTCCACCGGATAATCCGTAACGGGTTGGGTGAGTATCGAGAGACAGAAGTAGTGATTCCAGATCAGAACGGGCTTCATCAATGGTTATAGCCAAAGATGATTCCGGCGGGTCTTGGTACGTCTGGTCTGAAGAATCCAGATATTCTGAGCAGGATGATAAGATGATCATTCCAAGCAAGACTAAAAAAAAGTTTTTCATAAATCAAGTATTAGTAAAACTGAATGAATTGAATTTAGAAATATTGTGGAGTCAGGTCTAAACCGAAGGCAAGATTCTGTTAACCGATAGTCTTGACAAAGTTATATTTTTATTTTTAGAAAAGCAATAGTTTATGTAAGAAATTTTTAGATGTGGAGTAAAAGTGGATAATTAAGCAGCTACTAAGTAGGTTTTCAAATTAAAAGTATAATATAACTCAAGCTGTATGAGCATAAGAAAAACTGATCATATGCTTATTTAGTAATTATAATATCGGTTTGAGAAAGGATGCCATAAGAGCCGTGGGCGCGAGATGCTCTCCGGAGGAACTGTTGCCGTAGTGGCGCTATCCGGAGTGGAAAAGACCGGGGCGATATCCGGAGCGGAGAGGGCGGGGTAGGATAGAGGGGGTATGACGGTTTTGCAGTTATCCGGAAATTTAATTACCTTTGCGATGTATTTAACCAAATTAATCATGAAAAAGATTTTTTTGACTATGGCAGTCGCCGCCCTTATGGCAGGGGGCGTGTGTGCCCAGTCAAACAAGACACATGTCTTGAGTTCAGGCAATTCCTCTCTTGTAGTGACTACAAATGATGGAGGCACAGCCTATTATCAGTATTTCGGTCCGAAAATTCAGGATAAGGATATCTCCGGCTTTTTCGGCGTAAAATCCAATTATACCGGCAATACCATACCGGCTTTCGGACTTAAGTCGGCCGGAGAGAAGGCTCTTGCCGTGAAATTTCCCGATGGCAATATGAGTCTCGACCTGGCTATGGAGTCGATGGACCGTCGTAATGACGAAAAGGGGGAGCTCATAGTGCTGACATTCCGCGACAAGGTGTATCCCTTCGTGGTGAAGCAATATTTCCGCAGCTACAAGGATACGGAAGTATTCTCTACATGGATGGAGCTTACCAATACAGGAAAGAAGGGACATATCGAGTTGCTTACATTCGCAAGTGCCTACGTGCCTGTCACCAGAGGCGACAACTGGCTCACCCAGTTTCATGGCGCATGGGGTTCGGAGAGCTGGATGAGTGAGGAACGCCTCCCGAATGGTCAGGCCGTGCTCGCCGATAAAGCAGGTCTTCGCAATGCTTTCGGCACTAATCCCGGTTTTATGATCACGATTGACGGGGTTCCCTCAGAAAACAAGGGGGAGGTGTTCGGAGGCAACCTTGTATGGAGCGGAAATTACAAGACCAAGATTAATGTTGAAAACAATGGCATCGACGTGATCAGCGGTATTAATGAGGAGACTTCTGAGATCGCGTTGAAACCGGGTCAGACGTTCACTACTCCTGAATTTATAATGACTTATTCCACAGAAGGTAAGGGTGGAGTGAGCCGTGCCTTCCACAAGTGGGGCCGCAAATATGGCATGACCCATGGCGACAAGCTGCACGACATTCTCCTTAACTCCTGGGAGGGAGTGTATATGAATGTGGATCAGGATGTGATGGACCAGATGATGGGAGATATCGCATCGTTAGGCGGAGAACTGTTTGTTATGGACGACGGTTGGTTTGGAGACAAGTATCCGCGTGACACCGATAAAACCAGTCTCGGCGACTGGATGGTGAACAAGAAGAAACTTCCTGAAGGAATCAAGGGGCTTACCGAGGCCGCCAAGAAACATGGCATAAAATTCGGAATCTGGATTGAGCCGGAGATGGCCAACACCAAGAGTGAGCTTTTTGAGAAGCATCCCGATTGGGTGTTGAGCCAGAGCAACCGACCCCTCACGCAGGGACGAGGGGGTACACAGGTGGTGCTTGACCTCTGTAACCCGGCAGTTCAGGACTATGTGTTCAGCATCACCGACAATCTGCTGACGGAGAATCCTGAGATAGCCTATATAAAATGGGACTGCAACGCCGACATAATGAATTATGGCTCTCACTATCTTCCCAAGAATGAGCAGAGTGAGATATACGTGCGTTATCATCAGGGATTGCAGAGCGTGCTTGACAGAATCCGTGCCAAATATCCCGATGTGGTGATTCAGCTGTGTGCCTCGGGTGGAGGACGCGCAGATTACGGTCTGCTTCCCTGGTTTGACGAATTCTGGACATCAGACAACACCGATGCTTATCAGCGTCTCTTCATACAGTGGGGCGACAGCCATTTCTATCCTGCGATAGCTCAGGCTTCTCACGTCTCGGCAAGCCCCAACCATCAGACGGGTAGGGAGGTGCCGATAAAATTCCGTTTCGATGTGGCCATGACAGGTCGCCTCGGCATGGAGATTCAGCCTAAGAATATGACTCAGGATGAGCTCGACTTCTCGAAGCGCGCAATCGCGGCATATAAGGATATACGCCCTGTGGTGCAGCTGGGCAACCAATACCGTCTCATCTCACCCTACGACAAGGGGGCGCTGGCATCGGTGATGTATGTGGATGATAATAAAGACCATGCGGCTGTATTTGTCTACCGCACTGACTATATGCGCAATCAGCAGGTGCCTATGGTGCGCCTTGACGGTGTGGATCCTGACAAATATTATAAGATTCGCGATCTCACTCCTGCCAATCCCGAGAAACCGAGCGAGCTTGACGGCAAGATTGTAAGCGGTCGTATTTTGAAGAACGCCGGTCTGAATGTATCCAGATCGCTTGGTCGACCCTGGACCTCACTGGCGCTCGAACTCAAAGCGGTGAATCCGTAATCACCGGGAGGTGTAAACACAAAAATGGCTTGCCAAAACTCTGAGTCTTGGCAAGCCATTTTTATGTTTATTTATTTTCTATGTTTATTTATTGCCTTGGAATCAGGCGGTTGCTGTCGGGAGAACGGGTTAGCCTACTTGGGCGCCGGGGGCTACGGGAGCCGTGGGACCGATCACGGTGAGCTTTCCGTCGGGGTTTACGGCGGAGAGGATCATGCCCTGGCTCTCGATACCCATCATCTTACGGGGAGCGAAGTTGGCCACGAAACAGATCTCTTTCCCTACGAGCACCGAGGGATCCTCATAGCTTTCGGCTATGCCGCTGAGGATGGTGCGCTTCTCCATGCCGTCGTCGATGAGGAACTGAAGGAGCTTCTTCGATTTCTTCACCTTGGAGCACTCGAGCACCTTGCCCACGCGAATATCCATCTTCTCGAAAGTCTCGAACTCCACGTTGGGTTTCACCTCCTCCGGTTTCCAGGCGTCGATGAGGTTCTTCTGCTTGGCATCCTGAAGCTTCTTCACCTGAGCCTCCACGACCGAATCCTCGATCTTCTCGAAGAGAAGCTCAGGCTTGCCGATCTCCACACCGTCGGCCACAAGCTCGAAGTCGCCGGCCATGCTCCATTTCAGCTCCTTCAGGCGGAGTTGTTCAGCCAATTTGGCAGCCATGAAGGGGGTGAAAGGCTCGAACACCACCGCAAGGTTGGCGCATATCTGGATGGCCATGTTGAGGATGGTAGCGGTGCGGGCAGGGTCGGTCTTTATCAGTTTCCACGGCTCGGCATCGGCGAGATATTTGTTGCCGATGCGGGCTATGTTCATCGCATCTTTCAGACCTTCGCGGAATTTGAAGTGGTCGAGGTTGTCGGAGAGTGTCTTGACCGATTCTTTCACGTCGGCGATCACCGCCTTGTCAGCCTCTGTGAGCTCGCCGGCTGCGGGCACCATGCCACCGTAGTATTTATGCACGAGCACAGTGGCACGGTTGACGAAGTTGCCGAGAATGGCCACGAGCTCATTGTTGTTGCGCGCCTGGAAATCCTTCCATGTGAAGTTGTTGTCTTTCGCCTCGGGAGCGTTGGCCGTGAGCACGTAGCGGAGCACGTCTTGCTTGCCGGGAAGCTCGTGGAGGTATTCGTGGAGCCACACAGCCCAGTTGCGTGATGTGGAGATCTTGTCGTCTTCGAGGTTGAGGAACTCGTTTGCCGGAACGTTGTCGGGAAGATTGTAGCCACCGTGAGCCATAAGCATAGCCGGGAAGACGATGCAGTGGAACACGATGTTGTCTTTACCGATGAAGTGAAGCATACGCGTCTCGGGATCTTTCCACCATTTTTCCCAACCCTGGGGGTCGGCGTCGATAGTGTTGGAGATATAGCCGATGGGAGCGTCAAACCATACGTAGAGCACTTTACCCTCGGCACCCTCCACGGGCACGGGGATGCCCCACTTGAGGTCGCGGCTCACGGCACGGGGTTGCAGACCCATGTCGAGCCATGACTTGCACTGACCGTAGACATTCGGACGCCATTCCTTATGGTCTTCGAGAATCCATTTGCGCAGTGTGGGCTCCCACTTGTCGAGGGGGAGATACCAATGGCTTGTCTCGCGGAGCACGGGTGCGCTTCCGGAGAGGGTGGATTTCGGATTGATGAGGTCGGTGGCGTTGAGCGATGTGCCGCAAGCCTCACACTGGTCGCCGTAGGCGTGTTCGTTGCCACAGTGGGGGCAGGTGCCTGTCACGTAGCGGTCGGCGAGGAATTCCCCGGCCTCCTCATCGTAGAGCTGCATCGAGGTCTTCTCCACGAACTCACCCTTGTCGTAGAGGGTGCGGAAGAAGTCGGAGGCTGTCTTGCGGTGAGTGTCGGAGGTGGTGCGGCCGTAGACGTCGAAAGATATTCCGAGTTCTTCGAAAGAATCTTTGATTATGTTGTGGTAACGGTCTACTATATCCTGGGGGGTGACACCCTCTTTCTTGGCTTTGATAGTGATGGGCACACCGTGCTCGTCGCTGCCGCCTACGAACATTACCTCTTCACCTTTGAGACGGAGGTAACGGGCGTAGATGTCAGCCGGGACGTAGACGCCGGCGAGATGGCCGATGTGTACCGGTCCGTTGGCGTAAGGCAGGGCCGAGGTGATCAGCGTGCGTTTGAATTTATTTTCCATTTCTTATAAGATTTTCTAACGTTGCAAAATTAATGAATAATTTGCAAATATAAAAGCGGATGAGGAGAGAGGATAACGACTTTTGAGGATGCGCTGCAATGACTTGTGGTGAGGGTGGGGTAAGGGGTCAGAACATGGTGAATCGCCTGGGGCGCCCTGCGGGGTTGCGGTGCTGATGATATGGGTTGGCGAGCATTACCCTGCGGGGCATATCCATCTCCATATAGCAGACGTGCAGACCGATGGCGCGGGTCATCAGTAGGTCGTCGTGCCGCCCCGGGAGCGCTCCATAACTGCCGTTCTGACGGCGTTCGTAGGTGAGGTATTCGTCGAGACATTCTTCATCGCGTTCAATGTAGCCTCCTTCCCGCAGAATCTTCACAAGTCCGGAGATGATCATCGGTTTTGTGGCAGTGTTGGTGTGGAAACCATATCTCTTCGGCAATCCTTGCCGGATTTCATCGGGATTCTGCTTGCGTGCGTAGAGATTTGGATATGCCTCGCGCAACTGGTTGAGGATGAAAGTAGACTGATCACCGTCCACGTAGCGTGCTGGGTCGCGTGTGTCGAGTGTATTGCTCTCGATCACGAGGAGGGCATCGTCGTAGTAGCGGGCTATGCGCGCGGCGTTCCATGCGAGCAGGTCGATGTCGGTGTGTCCGCGCCATTGGGCCACCACCTCCGGGAGGGCTCCGGTGTCCATCCCGTCGCGATCGAAGACTGTGATCACCGACCAGTCGGCGTTGGAGGAGCGGCCCCCTATATCCACCACCACGAGGTAGCGGTCGATAGTCTTTACATCCGGCTGGTCGGGCGACCTCTCTTTCCATATCTTCAGGGCGCCGTTTTCATCGGGGTTGAATCTTACCCCTTCCAGCGAGTCGGGCCCTGTGGGGGAGTCGCCGTCAATCTCACCACGCATGAAGGGTGTGTTACAACCCTCCCGGAGTGCCTCGACGTGGTATTTGTCGAATACGCGCGCTCCGGAGTGTACGAATGCCTCGATGTCGTCAGAAGGGTATTCGGATGCCATCTGGCCATGGTCGGAATACTTCGAGCGTTCGCTCACATACCAATTGATAGCTTCGAGAGTGGCACCGCGTTGCCATAGCCACCATAGATAAGCTCCCGGCTGCCGGCGGTCGCTTTGTGAGATCTTGGCCTCGTGTCCGTCGATAAGTTTTCGGGCAAACTCCTCGGGATTCTCCAAGGGGGCTGAATATTGGTCGATGTCAAACCAACTTATAAACAGAGGGCAGAACTGACTTTCCCCCCTCTTCGCCGCCTCATATTCACGATGGAAGTAATTGCCCGTGCCGTTGGCTGTAGATTCAAGCACAATCATCGTCATGGGGAGTAGCAGCACTCCGGAGCAAGATGCGCGGATTATGGCTTCCGGCGTGCGCAGTCGTGAGGCACGCCATATCCCCACTTCCGAGCAATGCACGAGGTTATAGTCGCCGCCACGGCATGAATCGGGACGTTCGGCCGAGCCTAATTTCACTTTGCAGTTGCGATGCGATACGCGGAATGCCCCGCGAGACCCACCCACATTCTCCATCCTGCGCCCTTTTGGTGGAGGCGAGTCTTCTTCCGAGAGGAGCCATTCGGGATAGCGGTCGAGCATACGGTCAAACATATCCTTTATCTCATCGGTGCCGAGACCCTGATGGGCTATTATCAGGGAGTTGAGTCCGGTGGCATGCACCATCTGAAGCCATGACATATAGAGCTGCACACAGGTAGATCCGCCCCATTGCCGTGCTTTGAGCAGCACGAGACGGATAGGCCTCCGGTTGCGGCGCATATCTTCCAATGCAGCCACAAGTCGGCGTTGCGGACGGTTGAGGGTGAAGAGTATGTCGGGTCCCCCACCTTTCGGCTTTATATATACGCAGAAGGCACACCAGAAGGGGAAGTCGTGGGCTATCCGGCCCCGCACGAAGCGGGTGGCCACGAGTCGACGCGATTCCGGGGAGGGCTTCATGCCGAGAATGTCGCGTATATAAGCGTCGACCGAACCGCTGATCTCAAGGCTTCTCACGAATGGGTCGGCAAGCATCGCGACGGGTATATACAGATGCTCCTGCACCTGCGGTTGCGGTTGGCCTGGTTGTTGCGGTTGCTCTGGCGGTTGTTGCGGTTGGTCTTGCGACTCCTGTAAGAGGTGATACACGGCTTCCGGCAGCCCCTTTACGGTGTATCTCACACGGTCAGGATCGGTGGAGTCGCCAGTCAAGGGTTGATAAGGTGTCCGGATGAGGGTATTGCGCCGTTGATTCTCACGTAGAAGCTCCTCAACCGTGCATGGCGCTGCGTTATCGGGTGCTACTGTATTCATCGTATGCTCCTTTCCAACCGGCGGCGTCTCCGCTCACTGTAGATTATCCCCTTGGCGCGTTGCCACGACATATAGCTGCGAGGCGCCTCCTGATTGACCACCTCAAACACGGCATCACACACCGGCATCTCGGGGGAATTGGCTAAAAGCTCCTTCACCCGTTGATATATCTCGCGATACATCTCCCGCTTCTCTTCATACATCTCGTTGAGAATATCCTCGCTCCCCTTGCCGGAGACGTTCAGATCAAGGTGATCTTTACGCTTCAGATCGTCGCCATCTTTGCATTTATTGCGGCGCCCTCCATATATAAGGTGGTCGGCTCTCAGCATACGGCCTATCACTACAGCCGCTCTCTGTTCGCTCACCCAGAATCGGGGGGCCGGGGCCTGCGCGGCACCTTTTATTGCGGTGTTGATTGAGATTCTGGACTGTGCCGCCAGATTCTTCCGGAAATTGTCGAGGAGTGAGGCGTTACGCTCCGAAGTGAATTCGGAGATGGAATTTTGTTTTTTCATCGTTGAATGTTTTTTGGGAATAGTTTAGTATAGATCAAGTATGTGTGGCATACTTGTTTAGATCATGGATATTACGATGTTGGTAATCGTGGTGTCTCTATTTTCGTGGGCAAAGTTAGTAAAAAGTTTTAGAATAACAATAGCAAAGCTAAATTAAATTATAATTTTGCACTGTGATTAGTTAAGCAACGCTAAAGAGATTAGCAGGTACAGGCTTTTCATAAGTATGAATTAACAACCGCAAAATTATGAAAAAAGAGAAAAGATCAATTCTGGATTTCCTCAAGAGTCTCTTCCATAAGGAGACGGGTGGGAACGCCGATTCTCTCACCGCTCCTGACGAGGCCACAGTGGATCGCCTTCTTCAGCGGGCACTCGGAGAGAGGCCAGAAGCAGTGCAGAGAGATGCCTCGGGAGAATATGCCGAAAAGGGAGATTCAGAGGGAAAGGATTCCGACAACGCGGATGAGCGTCAAGAGAAAGATTCCGACAGCCGGAAGAATGATGACTCCAAGCGGAGGGAGAGCTGCCCGTATGCCACTAAACGAGCCATCGTAGAGTCGATAGATGAGATAAAACGCTTCGCAGAGGAGCATAAGTTGGCAGCCTCAGTGTTGCGCTCCCTCCTCTCGCTTCTCGGAGAGATCGCACTCGGGGCTTTGAAAGGGAAAGTGAGCCGACAGATACTCGACGCTCTCCTTAAAGCGCTCAACTATGAGTTGGCAGTGGAGGAGGCTTTTAAAAAGGGATGCGACAACGGACGCAACGAGTTTCTTGAGGAGCGTTATCCGCCGGTCGATGATGGGCTGCCCCATATAAACGGCACCATACGCTGTGCCGACACCACCAGCATATTCGATGTTGCCGCCGAAGCACGTCGCTGATCCGGATCATCAACTGTAGACCAAAGGTTTGCCGTAAGATAAACAATACAATCAACACATAAAATCAAAACAAAAATGGAAGCAACCGTAAGCAACGTGGCGAACGCCACAGGCGGAATAGACGCCGGAAACCTCATGGAATCGGATATCGATGCGCAGCTCTTTCGATTCAACAACGAAGACACCCCATTGATGAATCTTATGCTCCGCGCAAAACGCGTGAAAGTGAACAGTCCGGAGGTGGACCACTATATGATTGACGAGCAAAGTTCACACGTAACCACCACAGCGGCCTGTGGCGGGGGCACCGCAAACACGGTGGTAATCCCGCTCTCCTCCTACCATCAGCAGACCGTGCGTCCTTATCTCACACTCCTTGTGGAGGGTGTGGATGGCTATGACGAGCGTGGAAATCTGACCCCGGGGCGCAGTCTGATGCTTTTCGTGACAGGGCGCGACAATACGTCGGGCAATCCCGTGGCCCGTGCTGTAAACGGCCGACGCGCGAATATGGCCGACGAGACCACCTTCGTGCCTGTGATTCCTGAGGGCACCCATATGGTGATCCTTGCCAACTCCCTCTATGAGACGCAGAAAGAGGTGGAGCCGGATCTGATTGTGCCCCAGCCCACACGCATCTATCTCCAGAAGCGAGGGATGAATCAGGTGGTGAGCGACTATTTCGAGAGCCAGAAGAAGCGCATCCCCTTCACCAAGTCGATCATAGCCGAACAGGCCATAGCAAACTTCAAGGTACGCGGCAACCGCACGCTCTGGGCCGGACGCAGCGGCAAGTTCAAGGTGTCGGTCGACAAGATGGGACTCCAGAATGTCTATACCACAGAGGGGGTGCGTTGGCAGATAAAGCGCGAGATGCAGGCTCCCGTAGTGTGGACTGTAAATCAGGTGATAGCCCTCGCCAAGATGTTTTTCACCGGAGAGGATGTGCCCCGAAGCGCCATACTTCTTGCCGGCAAGAATCTGCTTGAAGCCATCCAGCATATCGACTACTCAAAGCATCCTGAGATCCAGATCTCTACCAAGGTGAATTCGGTGGGGTGGACCGTAACCAATTTCCACACGGTTTTCGGCGACATCGAGATTAAGCGTGAGCCTACGCTCGATAGTCTTGGTTGGAGCAATTCGGGCGCGTTGATAGGGGAGAACCGACTGGTGCATTATGTGTATTCTTCGGAGCATACTTTCTCCGATCGTGTCGACGGCGAGGAGGCTATGCGCACCGGCGTGCTCATCTGGGATGCGTTGGCGCTCAAAGGCACCTGCCATATCTGGATCGACGGCGAGGGGAGCGAGGATCCCTCGGCGGCAGAGGGTCGCTGGAGAATGTGGGAGAGCGAGGAGGCTCCTGACGAGGAGCTGCTGTATGACGGAGCGAAGTTCTATCTTGTGTGTGACTGCCCCGGAATCTCACCCATAGCCAAGAGCGGCCAGATGTGGGAGACCGTCACCGGTGAGTCAGGCCTGATCTGGCGACCCGTAAAGGGGGAAGTGTGAGTCAAGTATTAAGTGTTAGTGATTAGTTATTAAGTGAATATCCAAGACGCAATGATCAAAACATATATGGCTCCCGGCCTATTAGACTTTAAGCTCGTGCTGAGAGCGGGCCAAGCTTGGGTGGCGGTAGACTTCATCGGTGGGCGAGCCAACGGCTTCGGCCAACATTCGGCAGTATTCTCCACTGCTGAGAAGCCACTCCAGTATCTCATTGAAAAATCTCCCGAATTTCTCTCAGGGAGGATAGTGATTAAACCCAACAACTCCTGACCATGTATGATCCCTTTAGCCTTCAGGAGTGGAAGAGCTTGCCGCCCTCCACCCTCCATGCCGATTCCGACGGCTGTGTATTGCTCACGTTGCCCGACGATTTCCACACCCTGCTGAGTCTTCGGCTCAGTAGCTGGGGGCGTCCGGTGAGAGAGGTGCTTATGCCCGACCATTGGCTGCACCGTCTGCAGTCGCCACGTTGGGGAGCCTTGCGCGGCACTCCCGAGCGTCCGCTCGCTTTCTTCACCATAGACAGCGAGGGGCATCGGGCATTGCAACTCTTCAGTGCCGTGCCCGACGCCCCCGTGGATCTGGTGGAATTCAAATACTATTCTTTGCCGACTGAATGAATCAAGAGAGGGGGGAGCCCCTCATGCTGTGTCACATCGTGCTGAGCGGCTGATAGAGGGAAAGGATGCGGTAGATGCCGAGAATGCTCTCCACGGGTATCATAAATGGAGGATACTGAGGATTGTAGCTGCTTGCCTCAATCTCATTTTCATTATCTTTCGATGGACGGAGCACCTTTATATAGGTGCCGTTTTCAGTGTCGACCACCATAGGGTTGCCCCAGGGTATGAAAGCACTCTCGTTGATTTTAGTCACTATGGCGATCATACCGTTGTGGATTTTAGGCTCCATGCTGTCGCCCGTGATCGGTATTCCGAAATCGGCGCCATCCATCTTGAAGGGGAGCCGGCGACATTCCCAGGGGTTGATTCCTCTGGAATATGCCTGGATAGAGCCGGCATACGCCTCCACGGGAAGGAGCGGCACAAAATCCTCCTCCTCATGAATCGCATTTCCTTTCTCATTCTTTGGCTTGAGCAGCATCTCCCCCTCTCCGTAAAGGAGCCAGTCGCGGTTCAGGTCGGGAAAAAGCTCCATCATCTTGGCCACACGTGCCTCCGGAAGCGATTTGCGCATTGTGCTTACGTAGGCTTCCGACACCCCCATGCTGCGGGCGAACCCGGCTTTGCTGATCCCCTTCTCTTTCAGGAATTGCAAGAGTCTATCTTTAACAGTTGTCTCCATCTTATCTTATATTTATCGTACTTTTGTCCGGTTTGTTTCTCTTTCTTGTATGCAAAGTTAAACAAATACTTTAACAAAAGCAAAATTTCAATTAACAAAACTATATTTTAATCAAATTTAATTAGATTCCGACTGAAAAATTATGAAAAGTATAATATTGTCAATTTCCCGGAGCGCGCTTTATTCCGAAGTTGGGCAGCTCACGGCCTATCTTGGAGTAAAGCAGGCTCCTCAGGATGATCCGGGTGGTCATTTCGACCGCATAGCCGTAATAGAGGGCGACAATCCTCTGCTCGACCGCTTCGCCACGGAAGCGCTCTCCGCTCTTTCCGACCGACTGAAAGGTATCGCCGGGAGGGTGGGGGAGGATAAGGATATGCTCTCGATAGGGCTTCATCTGAGCGACAATTATGATGATTCGCTCACATCTTCCGTGGCAAGTAATTTCGAGGCATATATGGCTACGGCGGTCACAGCACGATGGCTGCGTCTTGTCGACCCCTCGCGACGTGCCGAATGGCAGGAGGAGTCAGAGCGTCTGCTCACCTCCATCACAGCTTCCCTATATCACCGTAATCCTCCTAAAAGAGATCAATAATCGAAATATCTATGATACCGGTAACAATAACCCTCAATCTTTCCGAGATAATCTATGACATTCAGAACAAGACATATCTCACGGGCAAAAGCCGAAGCGACGGCACCAACCATGCGCATGTGGCGGCGATGCAGGCCAATGATGACGATGAAAACGTGAACCAGATACTCCGCAGTGTGTCGATGGCATATTCCAATCTGAAGACGAAACTTGGCGAGTATCTCTCCCAAAGCGTGCGCACCGCTTCCAACACTCTTATCCGCTCTGACGCCAAACTCGACCTTGCTCTCAATATGCCCTCCAACTACAACCTCTCCACGGTAGACACCATCGCGGCGGCCGTGCATCAATACATTGTGGCGGTGGCCATAAAAGACTGGTTTACGATCACCCACAAGACCGATGCCACCGACTACGCAACGTTGGCAGAGGGGAGTCTGGCGGTGATCTCCGAGGCTATAAACAAACGTTCACGCCCCATACGCCCTGTGGGGGATGAGTCGGTGTGATTCAAGAAAAAAATGAGAAGCAATATGAGGAGGTATCGGCTTTACAATGCGGAGAGTGTGGTGCAGGATGTGGCAAATCTTGTGTATGTGATAGCGGATGTGCGGGAGGGTCAATATGATGCCCATTCCCTTCATCATACATTCGATCTATGTGCGCCCGGAAATATCGACCGGGCTCATAGGATTCTCGATCTTGCCGGTGCCGAGGTGGAGGCACTCCTCTATGGTGGCGATAAGGGGATGGCGGGTGTGAAATTCAGGGGAGGCACCGCGAAGCGAGGCGATAGAATACGTTGGCAGCTGATAGAGAGATTGGTGCATGAGTATTTGGTGGCCAGAGTTCTTGCCGATTGGCTTGCGGTGGCGTTTCCGCCATTGTTGGCCACACTTGCCGCCACCTCGTCGTCGCGCAATGTCAGCCGCACCGGTTTAGACAGCGTTGTGGAGCAATGGAAAGAGAGGTCGACCGAAGCGTGGAACGCTTTGGAATGTGCGGTGCGCTCCATGACCATCACCGCCGCGTTCCCGCGCCGCATCCCTCCGCTCTGACCACACCGGTCGGCGTTCCGGATACGTTAATATCATAAGCAGCCGCTGAAATTAAACACTATGGTAATTTCGGTGGCTGCTTATGATATTTGTGGGTGTTCTTCAGAGGGCTACAAGGGCAAGTTCAGATTGGTGAAAGTGACATTCTCCGCATCCTCCATCACAAAAGGAGGACGATAATCAGGATTCCACAAAGATAGTTTCACATCCTTGAAATGTACCCCATCCACATGGCGCAGGAAAAAGCCCCATGCAGGCAAATCGCCAAACATACTGAATTCCGGATAATCTCTTATCTTTTCCCCCACCTGATTATAGCGGTTGGATGGAAGATATGCCACTCCGTCAGATGCACCCCCCGGCATGATGATGTTAAGGCGTTCAAGCGTCACATCCTCTACTGGATGTCCCGGTATTCCGGTGATTGACGACGGTATAGGATTATGTGTGCCGCCGATTGCGGGACCACGAAGGTCGTATGCGGCATCGGGTACACCGGCAGGTACCACCACGGTAAGGTCGGAAATATGTATGTTTCTCACTTTACCGGGAGCCTCGCCGGAACGATGACCGAGACGTATGAATATAGGATTTCCGGTGTTGATGGCGGTGATATTCTTCACTCTTACATTCTCCAGAATGCCGCCGTCGACACTTTCCAATGCTATTGCGGAACGGAATGTGTCGAAAATGGTGATGTCGGAAATATCCACATTTCGGAATCCTCCATAAGAGGCCGTACCGAATTTCACTCCACTGGCACTTGTGCGCACCTCACAGTCATGCACCTTTATACCGTCATTGCAATTGTCGGCATGATATGACTTGAGGCAAATGCCGTCGTCGGCAGAATTGATTTTGCAATAGGATATCTCTACGTTATGACAATCCGACAGGTCGATTCCATCATTGTTCCAATATGCACGGTTGTAGATATTGAGGCTATCGAGGTGCATATTCTCACACAACTCGAAAGATAGACCCCAACACGCACTGTTACGCATATTCATGCCATTGATATGCACATCCTTGCAGTTCCTGAACAGCAGGAGTTTCGGTCGGTCAAGCTCATTGGGACGATGGCCGAGGAGGCTATCGATAGTCAGTGCCAGCCGACGTCCATTGCCGTCTATCGTGCCCGGGCCTGTTATAGCTATCCTTTCCGCTCCGTCTGCCATTATCAATGCCAACATTGAATTATCCTGTTTTACATTATGATTGATCTCATCCGTAAGCTTATGATAATGTCCCGGATCGGTACTGCCTGACAATTCGGCGCCTTTTTCGAAATGAAGTTCCACTCCCGACTTCATCACTACACTACCGGTCTTGAAAGTGCCTTGTGGGAATACGATCCGTCCGCCTCCATTCTTGCTGACATCATCAATCAACTTCTGAATTTTCGGAGTGTTGAGCGTGATTCCATCTCCTTTTATGCCATACTGCTCGACGTTGTAATCGCGAGCCGACGCGCACAGGGCCAATCCTGTAGCCAGAGTAAGAAATAAATTCCTTTTAAGCATTTATTCGAAGTCTATATACATTCTTTTATTATTTCACTAAGTAGCAACGGATTTACCAATTATCAGTTCGGAAAGGTATGGCGGGTAATTCGTAGGCTCCGGTCAGATTTCCGATCTGGAAGTTGCGGAAACAGTAGCGTACAGCCACAGGCTCCTCAACTTTCTCACTCTTCAAAGTGATCTTCCCTGAGCGTTTATCAACCTTAACGACTTCGGCAGGATGAAACACCCGGTCATTTCCGGCTATCTCAAATCCTTCGATTCCCTCTGTACGGCACAATCCCATAGGAATGTTGGTGAAGCTTACGGTAGCCTCTTTCCCGTTTATGTTCAGATCTTTATACTGAGGGCCGTTATAATGCAGCCTCTCTTTACCGTAGGTCAGTTTAAGGGCGGCATAGCTCAGACGGTTTCCAACTTTCTCTTTGCCTCTCGGATGCACATTAAACACCTCATACGGTTCGGCAAGATCATTCGTGCATATCATGGCGCTGTTAGGAATCAATTCCTGTGCCTTGAACTGTGCCTCCCGTAGTAACGCACCGTCGATTCCATCCGGCTTGTCATTATGTGCGAAGGGAGCCAGTTCCACGTAATAGAACGGGATATCACCCTGTTCCAGATATTTACGCCACAGACTAACCATATCCGCCATGCGTTGTGCATAGGTGTCATGTTTGCCGACATTCGAACATCCCTGATACCAGAGTATCCCCTTGAAAGTGAAATGCCTTATCGGATGAAACATAGCATTGTATAACCCCAACGGGCGTAGCCATGAGTGCATCTTCTCTATACCTTCTGTATCGGTGGGGATATCCGGATAATTCTCCACCACCTCTTTACTGATCCAGCTCTCCACCATCGACCCTCCGGCCGCGGCGGTCACCATGCCCACCGGCACTTTCAGAGCCCTGGTAAGTGATTTTGCAAAAAACCACGATGTTGCACTGAAGACCGGCGCCGTGTCGATATCGGGTAGCATCCAGCTGCCGCCGCACCATTCCTGTGGTTCGTAGCTACGCGTACGTTCCACATTAAACATTCTTATCCCTGTCTCGCTGCTAGCACCCACAATCTCTTCGGCCGCATTCTCTATCGGACATTGCTCGTAGCCATATAGTGTCTGCTCCATGTTGCTCTGTCCGGATGCAAGCCACACCTCTCCTATAAGCACATTCCGGATTATTGTCTGATCACCGTCATCAAATGTTATCTCATAAGGGGTGGAGCCTCCTTGGGGAGTATTGACAGTCGCGCTCCAGTTGCCGTCTTTCGCAGCTTTCACACTTATAGTCTCATTACTCCAAGATGGAGTGATACGTATTTCCTTACCGGGTTCGCACTCTCCCCACAGCTTGACCTGTGCCTGCTGCTGAAGCACCGCGTTGTCGCTTAATAACGACGGAAGCTTAACTTTTCCCGATATACTCAGCGCGGGAAGAAGCAGCATCACTAAAATACTTTTTTTCATAAAAGGTTTACTACTTTCCGAATTTGAAATATAGATTGTTATCAATTTTACAATAGTCGTAATGAGTTTTCTCACCCTGTTGACATACTTGTTCAACGCAAGAGAATTCAGTGTCTATACCGAGGATGGAGTCAATATAGAACCGATAGCCTAAATCCTTTGTCTTCTCCGCCTCTCATTAATATTATATACTTTCCACTGAATTTTATAATGAAAAGAAGTCACCGGTCTTGATATTTGAATCCATAATATTAAGGATTGACGGAGTAGAGATTGAGGATATGAATTAGACAGATACCACATTTCAATCTGAGAAGCCGTGGGGAGGCTGTCTTTTTCATAAGAAAATCGAGATTGGCGTAATATAAAAATCCAAACAGGGAAAAACTTAGATTACCGATGCAAAAATAATAGAATCAGATTATATATGCAATCTTTTACTACGCTAAAGGGCAAATTTTTAACATAGTGTTCATAGACAAGGCTTATATACAATTTCCCCGGGGTGATCAGTTGATTGGTCGCCGCGGGGAATTGTATATTACTCTTGTATGTGAACTCTGTTTTGAATAATATTATTCGGAAGGGCCGATGAGAGGAAAAAAATCATAGTCTATATCATACCCCAGAATATTGGGAGCTCTTCGAGTGTATCTAACGCTTAAGCGACATCATTGACCGATGTGCCGCGTGACCACCAAACACTCCAATTGAAAAATACCGGGACCTACTTCCCGACCGATAGAGACTCTTACAAAAATAGCCGCCATAGATCCGGGCGGCTATCTTTTTAGAGCGTACTTGCTATCGCAGACGGTTGTACAGTTGGCCAGCAACATAATTACACTTTTGTGTAAGAGATGGGTAAAATCGGCACGTTAACTTTGCATCGTCAATCAAGACACACGAGTGACGTTGACATCAATCGTTAATGGATTACACCATGTCATCATAGAGAGGGCCAAAATCATAAGTGGCTACTTGGCGAATTACGAATTCTATGTTTTTTCGAATATTTACAAATATTTTTTTACGGTAGTGTTACGTTTTTAAAAGTGGGGTGTATTAGGGTTATATGGCAACAGAAAAAGTTATATCAACAATGACAGGACTGAGAGAACGGATGCACCATGTGGCTTTGCGTATGCTCAGCGATGAGGCGGAGGCCGACGACGCCGTGCAGGATGCTTATTGTAATCTGCTTGGCGCTCGGGAACCGCTCACCACGGATGAGACTCGTTTTCGTCTGTTCGCCATTCTGCGGAATGTATGTCTCAACAAGCTTAGACAACGGCGCCCAAACGTTAATGTCGACGTATTGTCAGGTGTCTCCACCCCTGCGGTGGAACCGGATGACACGCCCGGCATACAACGATTGCTGCTTGAAAGCCTGCCGGATAGTCAACGCAGAGTATTCGAACTCGCTACATTTGAAGAGCTTGAATATAGTGAGATTGCCGACCGACTCAATATGAGCACGGAGGCTGTAAGAATGAACATGAGTCGCGCACGCCGTCACCTGCGCGAGGAATATAAACGTCTGAAGTTATGAATAAAGAATACAATCTTAGTCTTCCTGAACTGGAGGCTTTGGCCCAAGCCTATCTTGACTGCAGTCTCTCCCGCTTGGAGGAGAAGGAATTGGCACTCCTATTGGCAGAATCTGATTATGATTCTTCTGTGCTTTCCGAGGCACGCATGTCGATGGGTATCGAATTCTCCATGGCATCCGCCGAAATGGAGAAACTCGCTGTAGAGCCACAGCGGACTGTGGATTCATTCAGAAGAATCAGGCGTCGTAAGATTTTACGCATATGCAGTGTGGCTGCCGGAGTGGCGTTGCTTGTCGGAGCGGGCTGGACCTTGTTGCGCCCTACAGAGACACAGAACGTGCAAATAGAGGTGATAGTTGACGGACAGAAACTTTCAGGCAATATGGCCGAAGTCTATGCCAGTGAGATGCAAGCGGAACATATGGAGATGATGTATAGTATGCTGGCTGATGCAGAACGGGGCATGGCTGAGAATATGAGTATGATGAATGATTTAATGAAACAATAAAATATAAAGTAAAATATGAAACGCTATCTTATTCTTGTCTTACTGACAATATCTGCCTTGACAGCTTTAGCCGCTCCTCCACATCTGGCATGTGAAGCTATTTTTGAACGCGATGATCTCCGACGCCCCGGAGTAGACCTATGTATTAAGAAGGAGCCTAACAATTATTACCGTGGGATTATCGTGAAGAAAGATCCTAAGTTGTTGGCTGAGGTCAAGAAACTTGTTGAGAAAGACCGTAAGCTGGCTTCTGTGGTGGCTGAAAAAAATCCTGAAGAGGGGGGTGGTATTGTTCTGAATATCCCGAACAACGGACAGATTATAAATGTGGGCCTCTCCTGGAAAGACAATGGAGATTTCGGGTTCTTCATACAGTCGGTGTTATCTGCTTTCGAATAAGAGGCATCCTCGGATGAGGCTATGCCGTTAATCTGAACAGCAACCCAGCATAGCACAATATGCCCGATGCGGCAGACTTGATGTCAAGTCTGCTGCATCGGGTTGTTCTTTTTTATATGGGTAACTGCGATTTACTCCTTGATTATCAGCAATTTTTTTTGATTGTGATGTTATGTTTTGGCCGATTAAGAGTATTAGAGGTATATAGTAACATTTCAAACTTTCATTATAAAAATATGAGACATCATAAGTTATTAGTTTCCCTGTTTTGTCTTGGTCAGATTCTCTCCCTATCCGCCAAACGCATATCGGGAAGTTTATTGTCTGATGAAGACCGGAATCCGGTTAAGGGAGCGTACATATCCATTTTCAAGGCCGACTCCATAGTTGCCACAGGCCAGTCTGATAATAAGGGGAGATTTAACCTTGATGTCCCGGAAGCGGGAGCTTTGACTGCTGTCACCACGGCACTCGGATATGCGGATTCAGAGCTTACATTCCTCTCCGACACGGTGATGGCCCCGCTGTCGATAATGCTCAGGGAGGCCATATTGTCGAATGAACTTGACGAGGTAACTGTCACCGCTGACAAAAGCCGTATTGTGACCCGCACTGCCAACGGCGAGATATTCTACCTCTCTGACAGGGCAAAGAAGGAGAGCAATCCTTTCATGGCGCTCGCTGAGATTCCCCTCATCATATCGGATTTTTCTACATACTCAGTCAAGATGCTTGATGGGAAGCAGCCTCTTGTGCTCATTGACGGTATGCCTGTCAACTCTGGCATCAGCCCGATACTCCCTGCCGACATTGAATCGGTGGAAGTCATCACCACGGTGCCTGCCCGTTATCTTCAGGAAGGCTACTCCGGACTGGTGAATATAAAGCTCAAAAAGCACCGTGCACCCTATGTATGGTTCGGTGCAAGCATGTGGCAGAATATTCCCACTGCAACTGCATCCGGTCCGGGTCTAAATTTTGAGGTCGGCAATGAGAAAGTCAGCATCTACGGAGCCGGTGTCTATTTCTATGCCCGTGATTTCAAAAGCAAGGATATTGTGAGTCGTGCAAACTCGGGTTATACACAGCAGTTCACATCCTTGACTAACGGCTCATCTGACAACTGGATCGGACGACTCTTCATGAAATACCGCCCGTCGGAGAATGATTACCTTGCACTGAGCATAGGTGACACCGATGATGACAGCCACACACGGACATCGGTTGAGGGGGAATACACTGCGGCTGAGACCGTAAGGTATCTTTCCGAGGGAACCAATAAAAACAGGAGCAATGTGGGGAGCGCGGCCCTGTATTATAGGCATGATTTTCCCCATAACGATGGTCTTGAGCTTACAGCCACTTTCAATACCAATATCAATAAACTTAACACCCGCACCATCGAGACATTCGGTAGCGAGTCGGGTGAATTCCGGTCGGTTTATCATAACAATAGAAAGTCGGCAGCTGTAAAGGCAGATTATTCCCGGTGGCTCAGCAACGGCAGCTCGTTAGCGCTTGGCAACCATGTGACCATGAATTTCGATAAGATTGATCAGCGGATTCCTGAGAATCCTCTTTTCCGGCACAATAAGGTGAATGAATATCTCTACGGCTCTTACAGCGGAAGATGGAGCAAGTTGCGCTACAACCTGTCGGCCGGTATTGAGGCGATATGGCTCAAGGCCGGAGACGATCGTAACGATTACCTACGGCCAAGGGTGAGCGCCACTGCCACATGGGTTTATAATCCGCGCAACTCAACACGAATATCCTACACACTGTCGAACGAGACCCCTTCGATTGCGATGCTCAATCCTTACGACACATCCACCGACCCTCTTGTGGTGAGCTCGGGCAATCCGCTGCTGAAACCCAAGACCCGACACAGTGGCTTCATACAGCATACATTCAATAAATCAGGGTGGTATATCTCGCCGGCGGTGGGTGGACTCTATGACCGCGACCTGATTACCCCCTGGGGATTCTCCGATGGCGATATCTACCACGCCACTTACCGCAACTCGGGTCATTATTCAGAGATCACCTATGACTTGAATGTAAGCTACAACGCCCCATGGGTGTCCATGACCCTCTATAACGGCTGGACCGACCAGTATTTCCGCGGGCAACGTGCGAGAGGGTATTTCGAGACTCAGACAAACCTCTTTTTCAGAGCCAAGAAGGTTTACTTCATCGTGGAGATGAACTACAAGACCCGGTCATTCACTGAAAATTCCTCCACCCGCTACCGCAGTCCGTTGTCGTGCCGATTCCATGTGAGCTACAACTTCTCGCCCGACTTCTACATAGCCACGGGTATACAGAATTTCTGTGGTAGCCGAAAATCTGTAGCCGAGATTAATCAGGATGCATTCCACAGTGTCACTGAAAGCATCAATAATGGCGAGGGTAGAGGATTCACCCCCTATATTTCCATATATTATAATTTCCGGAAGAATGCGAAGCGGCAAATCAAGTTCAACAATCCCAATCTTGAGGAGGAAACAGGAATAAAGCTGAGATAACAGTATCTTAAGTTATAGGATAAAAAATACACTTTTGTGTTGTGGCTATTTTTTTCTTTGGTCTTACCTTTGCATTCGGATAGACTGTCATGAAAATTACGTGGAAGTCATCAAAATTAGATTGGATAACAAATTGAATTATGGAAAGATATAGCAGGAACAGAATTTATGTGAGTGAAGAGGAGCAGGAGAGGGTGCGCCACAGTCGTATATTGCTCGGGGGGGCGGGCATAGGTAGCATTATTGCGGAATGTGCCCTGAGATTCGGATTTGAGGATATCCTTATAGTGGATGGCGACAAAGTGGAGCTCTCTAATCTCAATCGACAGAATTATGTAAAAAGTGACATCGGGAAATCGAAGGCGGAGTGTCTTGCAAAAAGACTTCTGCGTATCAATCCTAAAGCTAACATACAATTCGTGAATACCTTTATTGACAAAAGTAATGTAAATGAGTTGACTGAGGGTGTTAAGATTGCAATAAATGCGCTTGATTTCAAAAGCGACATACCGTTTGTGTTTGACGAGATATGCTCGAAAAAGAGGGTGCCGGTGCTTCATCCATATAATTTTGGCTGGGGAGCGTTTCTGACAATAATCAAGCCGGGAGGTTATCAGCTTTCGGAAGTGTCGGATTCCTGGCAAGGCTTCGAGTTGAAGATGGCGGAATTTGTGGCGCGTTATTGCACGTTCTGGAATATGCCTAACCGTTGGCTTGATGATGTGATTGACACGTATAGTAACGAGCCCGGAGAATTGCCTCCGCCTCAGTTGTCGGTGGCTTCGTGGGTAGTGGCCGGTCATTGTGTCAATGCTATGTTTGATATTTTGACAGGGAAACAGGTGAAGTATTTCCCGAAGTTCTATTTCTCTTCCCTCCGTTGCGATCCTGCATAATATGATGCTGCATGATAAGTTGGTTGTTCCCCGTAGTGCTCATTTAATTGGGTCACCACGGGGATTTTTTAGGTTATCTTTAAAGGTGAGGTGATTCCAGTGTGCGCTCAAGCTGGAGGGAGTCGGAGATGAAGGAGTCGAAAGTCTCCAGAATGTCGCGCAGGGATGTAAGGGAGTTTTCGGTCTGCTGATTGTAGAGGGTGCCGCTCATCCCTTGACTCTCAACTCGGCCCTGTAGGGCACCGCTCACTCCGCTCACATCCTCCATCATCTTCATCTGGATGTCGAGGAGTTCGCCGATGCCGATATTCATGGTGTTGCCGCTTACCTGTTGAGGGAATGGGGCGCCGGTCTTAGTCTTGTAGACAATCACACCATTGAACCGGCTCCATTGGTCGGCGATATCCCTAATATTGGCCTTGTCGGGTATTCCCTCCTGAGGGAAAAGGAGCACACCCTTTGCGGAGGCACGTATCACCCAGTCGTATAAGGTAATAAGGCGATTGGTGTAACGTTGTTGATCAAGGAGATCGCCTACGAATGAATGTATCTCTCCGTCGATGAATGGGTAAGCCCTGAATATGAATGGATGGCTTCCATGACGATAGGGTGAGTAGCCCTCACGGAGCACCTCACCCTCTTCCGACACATAGGCATATTTCCATATATTATCGGCTTGCCAACGACCGGAACTCTTGATTAAAGTTGCCTCGGAACGCCATATCTCCGCCACGCTTATATGTGACCGTCCGGCCAATCTCTTCTCAAGAATCCGGTATTCTTCGGGTGAGGATGCGAAAGCCGTGCAGAATTTGTCGGCGGGGAGATCATGGAGCTGCCCTACAATAGCCATGTCGGAACCGCGCACGTCGCGTGCCGAGGGGTCGTAGAAGAATGCTTCGGGCGACACGGCTTCGGTCCATACTCCTTGCATACGGTTCCGGCTACCGAGCCATTTGCGATGAACCACCATTCCGGATATGAGGAATTCCTCCATGCCTCGGGCATAGAGTGGGACCATGCTGTTGAGGTCGGCACGTTTCCGGTCGGCCTCTCTCCATGTTTTCATCTGCTCTTGCAGGCGGGTGCGGAATATGCCCAACACGTTTCTTACCAGACGGCGTATAAGGTTGTTCTTAAGCGGTATGTTGCCTTGGGAGTAGATGTATTCCTCTTCGGTCATTCTCACTCCGTCGGCTTCGATTACATCGTTCCATTGTCGGCCGTAGGCGTAGTCTTTGTTGCGACGTCGCTCTGTGCGGAAGTCGCGGCCGGCGTTGTGGCATGCCATTGCAAGGGAGAGTAGGCGCTCTCCTCGTTTGTTGTCGATCTTTGTCATCATATTTGGTTTTAGTTGTTTATGGTTTGTTGCCTCGTCCGAAAGGCCCACAGTGAAGCTCGCAGTCTCATTTTTGGAGCTCGGAATTTCCTTGCTCCGCAGGAAATTTTTTAGGTTCCAAAAATGATGACTGCTTCGCTGACAGTCCCCAAGCTTCTGAATCGCTGAGATTGCAGCTATTTAGCTGAGGTTGTATTTATGAGTGAGGTTGTATCTATATGTGGTTATAGGACTGTAAAGTTGGTGATTCTCTCGTTAGCTCGCATGTTATTCTGCAACTTGAATTATTCTGTAACTTGAATAAATTTGTCGGTAATATTACGTTTTAACTTAATATCCGTATAATTAGTCCCTAACTTAATATCTGTATAATTAGTTTCTAACTTAAGGTCGGTATCGTTGGTCTATGATGTAATGTTGGGATTATTTGTCTCTAATTCAATGCGGTTTATTTGGATTTATTGATGGAATGATATAAATTTGCAGTTGGGAAATGGCCAGTTCCGAACTGACGAGTTCCGAACTGGCCATTTCCAAACTTGTGGATTCCAATCTTCATGCACAATTATGGGCGCGCCTCATTGTGTTCCGTTGCGTCAGAGGGTAATTTCTTCTGCCGGGGAGAGGATTGGTGAATGGAATATTAATTAGCTATCCGTTATGAAATTCTTTGGTAGAGTTGAGGAGATGAGGATTCTTAAGGAATCAAGACGTAGATCGGAACGGTCTGCCCAATTTGTTGTTGTCACTGGTAGACGCCGTATTGGAAAAACACAGTTGGTGATTCATACATTCGGGGAGGAGAATCTGATATATTTCTTTGTGGGTAGAAAGTCGGAGACAGAACTTTGTGAGGGATTCACTAAAGAGCTTGAACGTAAGACCGGTATGCCGATATTAGGTAAGGTGGAGAAATTCGCTGATATCTTTGAGTTTGTTCTGAAATTGGCCAAAACAAAATCTTTGATTCTTTTTATAGATGAGTTCCAGGATTTTATGAGGGTGAATCCCTCGGTGTACAGTGATATGCAGAGACTGTGGGATCTTTATCATAATGATGTGCAACTGACTCTGATAGTTGCCGGGTCGATTAATTCTCTGATGAATAAACTGTTTCGCGACAATAAAGAACCTCTCTACAATCGTCAGAGTCGATTTCTGCATTTGAAACCATTCCCACCTACAATTCTCAAGGAGATAATGGATTGCTATTATCCTGAATATACAAAGGATGATTTGTTGGCTCTGTATACTTTTACAGGAGGAGTGCCTAAATATATCGATATCTTAGTCAGTGCCGAGGCTTTGACTGTAGATAAGATGATAGGGGAGATTGTCAGTGCCGGCTCCTCTTTCGTGGAGGAGGGTAAATCAATGCTTGTAGAGGAATTCGGGAAAGATTATTCCATTTATTTTTCGATTCTCACTGCAATATCTTCCGGCTATACCTCCAGAGCTGAAATAGAGACTCAGGTTGGAAAGGAGATAGGGGGGTATATGACCAGATTGGAAGATACATATAACCTCATTATCAAAAGACAACCGCTGGGAGAATCTTCTATTAATAAAAATATGCGCTATCAGATTGCTGATAATTTTCTCCGCTTTTGGTTCCGGTTCTTCTATAAATATGCTTATATGGTGCAGTTAGATGCTTTCAGACGGTTGCAAGAAGTGGTGAGACGTGACTACACCACCTTCTCCGGATTGTCGTTGGAGAGATATTTCTGTGCAAAGCTTGCAGAGAACGAGGAGTGGACAAGGATAGGGAGCTGGTGGGATAGAAAAGGGGAGAATGAGATAGACATAATAGCGGAAGATGAATTGGAGAAACGGCTCTCTTTCATTGAAGTGAAACGTCAGGCTAAGAACATAGATATCCCCATACTGCGAAGTAAGGCTGAGGCATTTATGAAGGCAACCCGTAGATTCGGCGGATATGACATCTCCTACAGGGGACTATCTATAGAAGATATGTAAGTGGTATGAAATTCAGCACATATAATGGCATGAAAATGGGAATGTTCGTTAAAATGCTGAAAAATTTCTCTAATTAGAGCTAAATCCCAAAAAAAATCATTAAATTTGCAACTGAAAAGTATCCGGGAGTTGTTGCTAATTAAAAGTAACGCGCCATCGATGAAAGGCGCGGGGGCTCCCGGCCCAAAATATGATAAGACAATTTCTAACTCTTAATTAAAAATAAACAGATTTTATGGCAAACATAGATTTGGCTCAGTATGGCATCAAAGATGTCAAAGAGGTGATCTACAACCCCAGCTACGAAGAGCTTTTCAAAGCAGAGACCGATCCTTCTCTCGAAGGCTTCGAGAAGGGTACAGTAACTGAACTTGGTGCTGTCAACGTTATGACCGGTGTTTACACAGGCCGTTCTCCTAAGGATAAATTCATCGTACTCGACGACAACTCTAAGGATAAAGTATGGTGGACAACTGAGGAGTATCCCAACGATAACAAGCCTGTGACCGAGGCTGCTTGGAAGGAGATCAAAGAGATCGCCATCAACGAGCTCAGCGGCAAGAAGCTTTATGTTGTCGACCGTTTCTGCGGCGCCAACAAAGACACCCGTATGGCTGTCCGTTTCATCGTTGAGGTAGCATGGCAGGCTCACTTCGTGACCAACATGTTTATCGCTCCTTCTGAGGAGGAACTCAAAGACTTCAAGCCTGATTTCGTTGTTTACAACGCTTCCAAGGCTAAAGTAACCAACTTCAAGGAGCTCGGCCTCAACTCTGAGACTGCTGTAGTGTTCAACACTACTTCCAAGGAGCAGGTTATCATCAACACCTGGTATGGCGGTGAGATGAAGAAGGGTATGTTCTCTATGATGAACTACTTCCTTCCCCAGAGCGGCATCGCTTCTATGCACTGCTCTGCCAACACCGACAAAGAGGGTAAGAACACTGCTATCTTCTTCGGTCTCTCCGGTACAGGTAAGACTACTCTTTCTACCGATCCGAAGCGTCTCCTTATCGGTGACGACGAGCACGGTTGGGACGACAACGGCGTGTTCAACTTCGAGGGTGGTTGCTACGCTAAGGTTATCAACCTCGACAAGGACAGCGAGCCCGATATCTACAAGGCTATCTGCCGCGACGCTCTTCTTGAGAACGTTACTGTTGACGAGAACGGCAAAATCGATTTCGCTGACAAGAGCGTGACTGAGAACACTCGCGTTTCTTATCCTATCAACCACATCGAGAGCATCGTAGCTCCTGTTTCTGCAGGTCCGGCTGCCAAGAATGTTATCTTCCTTTCAGCTGACGCATTCGGTGTGCTTCCTCCCGTGTCTATCCTCAGCCCCGAGCAGACTCAGTATTACTTCCTCAGCGGCTTCACCAGCAAGCTCGCCGGAACTGAGCGTGGCATCACAGAGCCTACTCCTACTTTCTCTGCTTGCTTCGGCCAGGCATTCCTTGAGCTCCACCCCACAAAATATGCTGAGGAGCTCGTTAAGAAGATGCAGGCTAACGACGCTAAGGCTTATCTCGTGAACACTGGTTGGAACGGTACCGGCAAGCGTATCTCTATCCGCGACACCCGTGGCATCATCGACGCTATCCTCGACGGCGCTATCCTCAAGGCTCCTACCAAGGTAATTCCTATCTTCGACTTCGTAGTTCCTACCGAGCTCCCCGGCGTTGATCCGAAGATCCTTGATCCGCGCGACACTTATGCTGATCCCGCTGAATGGCAGGCTAAGGCTGAGAAGCTCGCCGGCATGTTCATCAAGAACTTCAAGAAGTTTGAGTTCAACCCCGCAGGTAAGGCTCTCGTGGCAGCTGGCCCGAAGCTCTAATCAGATTATAAATATAATCCACATAAAAAGGAGCCGCTTCAATGGGAGGCGGCTCCTTTTTTATGTGGATTATCCTTATGGTGGATGGGTGTCACATCCCTGTTTATTGTAGTGGCTCAAAGGATTGTGCCCGGGGTGTCGTTCCAAGCCGGTATTGGCTGGATATTGACGGTGATATCGTCGCCTCCCGGTTTGGCTGTGATCCACCCGGCCCCTCCATTTATCGACATTTGATAATTGGCAATCGGTTTTACCAGCCCTGAAGCTACAGTGCGCGGATCCATGTTCTCCAATTCGATGTTATTGATCGGCGAGAGTGTGAAGGAGATTGCTCCTAACGCCGGCTGATCGGTGGCGCCGGCCTCACTGCCGAAGGTGTAATAATAGAAAAGTCTTTTCACCACAGGAAACAGTGTGACTGCTCCGGCGAGCGGATTGGTGGCGGTGGAGGCAGGCGTGCCGACAATAGTGGAATCATCGATAGCGAATTCATAGGAGTCGAGATGACTACATTCGGCCACCTGCACACTTTGTATCAGATCTTCCACAGGATCGCCTGGAGCGGAGATGCTTATTCTGCTCATAGGCCGAGTAAGTCTAAGCTCTTTCTCACAGGAGTTAAGTCCTTTTGTGAATACGGTCTTCCCTACGAAGCAGTCGCGCAGGTCGTTATTAAAGAAATCCGCGATGGTGGCATCATTCAGCTTCACCCTAATCTTCTCCGGGCTGGAAGTGTCGTAGTAATTATCCGGATAATGATTGTCGGTTGGCGTGGCGTCTGCAGGGATGTAATCGGCAAAGACCGTAACGCAATACTCTCCCGTGTTCTCTATATTAAATGTGAGTTTGGTCTCGGAATCCCGGTGCAATACCTCCTGAGAGGATAATGGGATAGGGGAGGTGGCAACTGACCTATCTTCGTCAAGAGAGTAGAGATGGGCTATGAGCCTGATTTGATGTGATTCTACGGCACGGGAGAGAGCTTCGAATCCATAGGAATCGGGAGCGGATACAGAGATGCTTATCTCGTGGCTGTTGTCCTCTATATCTACAGGCACCACCTCTGTGGAACTGCAGGAGACTAACATGAGGAGCAGGGGCGAAAGATAGAGCGGATGGATTATATTGTATGGCATGGATCAGATGTTTATAATTGTTATTAAGGAATGACAATATCTTTCGAGGGTGTTTCCCATTCTTTATCGACACTGACAGAGAGATCGAATGTTTTAGCCGGCTGATCGGTGATGTTGAGGAAATCCCCTTTTACCGTGTAGATATAATTCGCTTCCGGCACAATCTGATGGTTGTCGCCCGGAATTTTATAATTCCCATCGTTGGCAAACTGGTAGCCCTCTTCAGGATTAAGGGTGAACTCCGTGTTTTGTAAGGGAATGCTTGAGTAGGCGTTAAGTGTATAGTAGAATAGTAATAGGCCTGAAGCCGGGTCGGCGGGAGTGATTGTCAGCGATGGGGACTGATTATAGAGATTGCGGCCTGATTTACCAATTATCTCAAGATCAGAGATGACGGAATATTTATTTACACTTATATCTTTGAGTGCGGCTGAGCTGCCGGAGCTATTGGCCTGCACTTGTATCCGGCTTACCATGCGGGTGAGATTGCAAGTGATGTCGACAGCCTTGTTTGCCTCTTTCTTGAAGGTCTTGGTGGATACGAATAAAAAACAATCAAGATTATGATTGTTGAAAATCTCATCATGGGTTGCCGCAAGCTTTATTATTTCGGCATCAGAGAGTGTGTCGTAATATCTGTCGGGGTAATGCCCTGATTCATCCTGTCTTGAGTCGGCATCGATATAGTCGGCAAAGACTATTACAAAATAATATTTGTCGGCCGGTACATTCTTGAATACCACGGTATTGTTGTCTCCGGTGGCTAATTGCTCCACTCTCCTGACCAGATTTGCAGGATCTTTGGAGATAACGACACCATTGTTGTACTCTTCATAGAGCCACGCTGTGAAGCGGAGCTGGTGGCCGGTGTGGTTGGGATCGTCGGCACGGGTTGCGGGGAAGGTGTAATGGTCGCCTGAAGAGATGGTCAGTATCAAGTCTTCATTTTCTACCGGGGTGAGGTCCGGTGCATCCACCGAGGTGGAGGTGCATGCGGATAAAAGAACTGTGAGAATAACGGCTATCACCACGATGAAAGCCGCCGAGGTGTAGCGTAACGGAGACACCGTCGGTTGTTCCGACGGATTGTGTTCAGGGGTCATGACATTAGGCATTTTATAATTAGGGAGAAGCTATCATCGGAAGAGTGATAGCCTGAAAGTTACATTCCGTTGGCAAAGTAATAAAAATTAAGTAAGAATGACAAATTTTGCCTTGAGAAAATAGGATTTTGACTGAGAATTTAGAATAGATACGGGAATGTCTGCCTGTCACCACTTCCAGGATGAAGGGGTGATATAGTGGATTTGCAGATCTTCAGAGGGATCGAAGAAAGGGCTGTCGCAATCGAATGTGGGGCGCTTAGGACTCATGCAGACCACCTCCTTCAGTGAGCTACATCCGGTGAAGAGATACTCACCCAGCATCTTATCGTTGGCAGGAAGCACGGCGCGACGTAAGGATGAGCAGTCGGAGAAGGCGTAACTCTCAAGTTCGGTGATGCTTTTCGGGAGAGAGATTTCTGACAGTGAGGAACAGAAACTGAAGGCATTGCTTCCTATGTGGGCCACATATGAGGGAATCTTAATGCCGTCGAGACGTCTGCAATAGGCAAAAGCATGGCTCCCGATATCCTTTAGTCCGGCAGGGAGGTCCACTTGTTCAAGACTGTCACACCATGCGCACATATATCGGGGCACAACCGTAACTTTCTCCGGCAGATGAAGGCTCTGTAGAGAGCTGCACTCGCGAAACGCACCTTCACCTATTTTAGTGAGCGATGAGGGGAGGGTGATATGCTTGAGCGATGTGCATCCCAAGAACGCATATTCTCCGATTTCCCGTAGCGATGAGGGGAGTATTATACGTTGAAGATTCTTGCAGTCGGCAAAGGCGTAGTCTGGAAGTGAGGTGATGCCGGAGGGCACCACGGCTATGGTGTCGGCCGGAGTGAGATGGCACACCTCCTTTGCAAAGCCGGTGATCTCAGCTTTCTCATGAGACTCCGCGAGATTCCGGAGCAGAGGCGCTTCATGAGGCTCTGAGGCATAACAATTAAAGGCGGAGCCGCCGATGAGCAGCACCGCCATATATACGGAATATAAGGTATATCTGATTTTTCTTCCCATACAATACTTTGCCATATGATAGAAACGTATCTCTTGGGGAGGTTATTTCCTTGAAGTCACGATTTTTCCGTCTGAGCAACCCGATTTTTCCGTCTGAGCTGTGAGAATACTGCTTATTCCGAGAGAGCCATAACGCTGTCGAAAGTGTTGTCGGCGTTTGGGATGATCTGAAGCACGAGGAGGAAACGTCCGGAAGCATCAGGATGAGTCTGCTCGCTGAGCTTCATATTTATATCGTTTCCCTCATAGTTGCCAAGTGCAGAGAAAAGAGACTCGGAAGTGGCTTCGGTGTCGACCGGCATACCTGCGATAGAACCCATATCATACATCTCCTGAAGAAGTGAGCTGCAGAAAGCACACTGGTCGCGGTTGGCATCTTCACGGTGGCCGGCGGCGTAGGGGAAGATGAAGAAGTAGCCGAAGCTGCTGAGAGTGTCTTTATCAAATTGAGCTACTGCTGCAACCTCCGGTGTCATGCCTGAATAATTCACACGATAACCATCCTCACTCTCAAACCATACACCTGTCTCATCAATTTCGGGACGAACCTTAAGAGCCTTCACAGCTTTCTTTGTGGTCTCACGTGAGGTGAGGGTGGGACAGCCTGATTCGGGGAGGTCGATAGCGCCATACACCTTTGTCACAAGATCGGCAGCGGTGACAATCACAGGGGAGATCGACATGGAGGCTATGCCCGGCACGAGCACGTCAAGCTCCGACGCAGCCGCGAGTGTTTCATCTCCGGAATTCTCGGGAGCGGCGGCCGAGATGGTGAGAGCCGGCGCAAGCATACATATCAAAGTCAATGCCAATGCTTTGATCGAGAGGGAGGAGAGTGAGTGAAGAGATGAAAGTGACTTCATAGGTGTCGGGGTATTTTCAGTGTAAATTGGTTCTTTTAATTCAATATATCGAAGCATTTTGCCTTGATATATCAGAATAACTGAAAATATATCCCGTTGGTTCACGTAGTGATTGTTAAAACGTATTGTTAAAATTTACAATCACGCATCTCTGACGTCTGCTCATGGATTCAGCTCATCATAGCTCCCCCTTGACCTTGCACTTTAAACCGCAACTTTAACCTCATCCCTAAGCCTGGTAGATCAGTAGGCTTCGATCACTTCGTAGTTGCCTAAGCCGGCTTTGAGCTGGTCGGCGTTGATGCGCTGATAAGTGCGATAGTTGGCCGGATCGGGTTTATAATCCTGATTGAAAAACACTTGGATGATTTCGAATTTGGAGTCGTCGTCGGTGGCTTCCGTGAGTGGGGTCTCTACCCAGCAGAGCGTCAGCTCCGATGAGGTGTTGCTGATCACCTTGTCCACCTGAAGGATACCCTCGATATCTTCACGGAGTATAAGCTCCGACACCGGTTCGTAGAGATATGAGAGTTTGCGCTTGATCCAGAAAGTCTCGTCGCCATAATCCTCAAGATTATATTGATAGATCCAGTTGAGATCGTCGATCTCCATAAATTCCTCGGCTCCCCGGCTGTAAATGCCGAAAAGAGCATCGTTATGTTTCGGGGCCGGGATATCGTCGCTGCATCCGGCCAAACATAGCGCCATGACCGTGAGCAGCGACGAAATCAGAAATTTCATATATTTCATTCTATAAATTATTTTATGCTGAGTGAGAGCGGAGCATAGTTCCAGGGGAAACGTATGCTCAGCGTGCGGGTCGCGGCATCGTAGACGTAGCCATACTGGCGTATCATCTTCAGGCTGCCTGCTTCGGGAAGATCGGTGCCATCGGAGAGCTTTACGCTCTTCGGCTTCGCCACATCCATGATCTCAAATGTCATCATCCTCACCTCCGGCATGTCGGGATAGACTCCGCCGTTGGTGCGCAATGATATTTCGATTCCTCGTGCGCTCTTCTCGCCTGTGAAGGTGGTGAGCTGATATTTGCCATCGGCAAGCGATGTGGGCGATTTGCGGTCGTCGTCAAAGAGTGTGTAGGAGGTCTCCTTTGTCGAGGGATAGTAGCGTACGGTGAGAAGCTGCGGATTATATTGGGTGACATTCTCTATAGGTTGGGTATATAGAGGTATGAACGATCCTGAGCGCACAAACATAGGGAGTTGGTCGAGAGGAGCCTGCACGTTGGCTTCTGAGTCGCCCTTATAGCGCAGGGTGGGATTGTTCCAGTTTACCCATTCTCCGGAGGGGAACACCACTTTGCGTGTGCGAGCTCCGCTTTCGAAGACAGGGGCAATAAGCACCTCATCACCCCAGAGATATTCGTCCGTGACATCGGCATACTTCGGGTCGGGATTGTCGCCACGGAAGTTGAGCGGACGAGCGAGCGGAAGTCCCTCGGATGCGTTCTCATAAGCGAGCGTATAGTTATAGGGGAGCCATTCGTAGCGCATCTTTATGAACTTCTTCAGGATCTCCTCGCTGTCGGGATAATGGTAAGGCTCCGGCTTAAGCTGGGCATGGGTACGCATCATCGGGGTGAAGGCTCCGGTCTGCACCCAACGCACGTATAGCTCCTCGTCAATCGGATGCTCCGGATCTACTGCGAAGCCACCGAGGTCGGAGCCCATGTAGGCAAGGCCGGAGAGCCCGCTGCTGAGCATCAGGTTGACCTGTGGCTTGAAACCTCCCCAAGAGCGCGACACATCGGTGGTCCAGGGGAATACGCTGTAACGCTGAAGGCCTGCGGTGCCACCGCGCATCATGAGAAGCGGACGCATGTCGGGGAAATCCTTACGGAGTCCCTCGTAGATGAGACGGCTCCATTCGTTGCCGTATACATTATGGTATTGGGGAGCTGTCTCGCCGTTGGCATGTATGATTGTGCGCGGGTGTACCTCCGGCTCTCCCAGATCGCCCCACCATCCGGCCACGCCCTCTTCGGTGAGAGGCTTGAGGCGGTTCCAGAGCCATTCGCGGGTGTCGGGGTTGCTGACATCTATCATGCCGGCGTCGCCCACCCAGGTGGTTACGTCATGAGTCTTCCCAAGTGAATCTTTGGCGAGCATTCCGCGCTCCGAAAGATAGTTGTAGTTGTCGAGAGCTCCGATCTTATTGACATATGGCTGGGAGATAAGCACCATGTTTACCCCCTTCTCCTTGAGATCGGCAAGCATTTTCTTATGGTCGGCCCACTGTTTTGGATCCCACGCAAGGCGTCCCATATCGGTCTCCACACCATACCAATAGAGGTCGAGCACCATTCCGTCTACGGGATAGCCGCGTGTCTTGAGGGAGTCGATCGCACCCTCGGCCTCACCCTGGTTGTGGTAGCCGTATTTTGATGTAATGTATCCCAAGCTCCAGAAGGGGGGCAGATTCTGTCGGCCGGTAAGCTTCGTGTAGCCTTTGGTGGTCTCGGCAAGCGAACCGTTGCCATTGATGAAATAATATGAGAGGGGCCAAGGGGTGTCGGAGGTATAGGTGATGGTGTCGCCTATGATCAGATCGGCCTCGTTATAGTCGTCGAAGAGCACGCCATAGCCAAGATCCGACACAATATAAGGCACGGAGATGCCCATCTGGGAGATTCGCGAATCTCCGGCAGTGTATCCGTAGTTCTGGCGATTATACATCGTGAGGGTGTCGCCGTTGAGGTTGAGCGAATGGCCACGTTCTCCGGCTCCATAAAACACCTCTTCCGGATTGCCTTCGAGGGTGATTCTCTTCACGGAGCCTGAATTGTCGATACCCTCCACTTCAGATAGAATTATGTCGCCATGGGGGTCATGGAAAGTCACGGTGCCGGTGTTGCGGTCAATGCGTGCGGTGGTGGTAGGTGTAGTGATGTAGAAAGCGTCGGGAGTGGCGGATGTGCGCACATCCACATGTTCGGGAGCTAATACAGCCGATTGGGAGGGACGGTAAGTAAGCCTGGAATCTTTCGGAAGAGTGGTTACGCGGAAGATGTCGGCGGTAAGTGGCTGTATGCTCACGATTCCCTTCGGGGTCTCGATCTCGTAGGCCCCTTTTACGTTTTTCAATTCCGCTTGCTGTGCTATAGCGAATCCTCCGGCTCCGGCCAACGCGAGAGCGGTGAAGGCGAAATAAAGTAGTTGTCTGTTTCTCATAATAGTAATACGATTAAACGTAGTCAGGATTCTTGGGTTAAGGGTTAGGGTTAAGGGTTTAGGGTTGAGATTGATGCCCCTCAACCCTAAACCTTCAAATCCTTAAAGCTCGATGTCGCCGTCGGTGATCACGTGCCAGGGGAGGCCGGATGCAGCGAGTTTCTCAAGGAACGGATCGGGATCGAACTCCTCTACGTTGTGTACGCCGGGCATAACCCATTTGCCGGTGAGGAACATATAGGCACCCACCATTGCGGGCACGCCTGTGGTGTAGCTCACGGCCTGAGCGCCTGTCTCCTTGTAGGCTTCCTCATGCGAGCAGTTGTTGTAGATGTAATATGTAGATTCCTTGCCCTCTTTGTCAAGGCCTGAAATGCGGCAGCCGATCGAGGTTTCGCCGGTGTAGTTCTCTCCGAGCGAACCGGGGTCGGGGAGCACAGCCTTGAGGAACTGGATAGGAATAATCTCACGGCCCTCATACATAACAGGGTCGATGCGGGCCATGCCTATATCCTGGATCACGCGGAGATGAGTGAGATACTCCTGACCGAAGGTCATCCAGAAACGAGCGCGGCGGATGGTGGGGAAGTTGATTACGAGGCTCTCAAGCTCCTCGTGATAGAGAAGGTAAGACTCGCGAACGCCGATGTTCGGATATGTGAGGGGACGATGAATCTCGAGATTTTCGGTTTCCACCCATTTGCCATCTTCCCAGTATTTACCCTTCTGGGTGATCTCACGGATATTGATCTCAGGGTTGAAGTTTGTGGCGAAGGCTTTGCCGTGGTTGCCGGCGTTACAGTCAACGATGTCGAGATAACGCATCTCAGAGAAGTGGTGCTTGTTGGCGTAAGCCACGAACACTGCCGACACACCCGGGTCGAAACCGCATCCGAGTATTGCGGTGAGTCCCGCTTTCTCGAAGCGCTCGCGATAAGCCCACTGCCAGCTGTATTCGAAATGAGCCTCATCCTCCGGCTCGTAGTTGGCGGTGTCGAGATAGTTGACGCCACACTGCAGACAAGCCTCCATGATGGTGAGGTCCTGATAGGGGAGAGCCACATTTATGCAGATGTCGGGCTTATGGCGGCGGAAGAGCTCGCAGAGTTCCTCCACGGAATTTGCATCCACCTTGTCTGTGGTGATGTTGGGCGCGCCGATGCGCTCGGCCAGACGGTCGCATTTCTCCTTAGTGCGCGACGCTATCACAATCTCGTTGAACACATCAGGATTCTGGGCGCATTTCGCGGCCACTACTGTTCCGACGCCACCGGCGCCGATGATCACTACTTTTCCCATTTCTTTATTATGTTTTGTCGTTGTTTCCTTATTCAGGTGGCAGGCCACCCCTAAGATATAACGATGTGAAGTAACTTGTATGACATTTGGAACTGCCTCAATGTGCAAATTTAATCATTTTTTATTAATTTTGCATTGAAGAGTTGTTTATACTTTTCCATTACCGGGATTCAGACAGCTTTCTGAGATGTTTTTTCAACCTGCAGAGAGTTGCGGGAGCCATATTCTCGCCGATCCTGAAGGAAGTTGATACGATTCTATTACTTATTTTTACCTATTATGGAAATTATTGTCGACAACATAGATATGGTGGCTGAGGCTGCCTCTCGGTTTATCGCCGATATGGGTTCGAGAAAGCTCTTCGCCTTCTATGGCGAGATGGGCGCCGGAAAAACCACTTTCATCGCGGAGGTGAGCCGTCAGCTCGGGGCTACGGAAGATTCCGGCAGTCCTACTTTCAGCATTGTCAATGAATATACCGACAGGGATGGAAACCCCATATATCATTTCGATTTCTATCGCCTCGACTCCCCGGCCGATGCTCTTGAGATCGGAGCGGAAGACTATTTCTATTCTGGAGGGATATGCCTTATGGAGTGGCCTGAGAAGATTGGCAGTCTCCTCCCGGAGGAGGCCGTTAAGGTGGGCATCGACGTGCTCCCCGACGGAAGACGGCGCATACATTATCAGGAGGAGATAAGCTGACTATGAAAGTTATAGCATTGGATGAGACTGACTCCACCAATTCATGGGTGGCAGCCAACAGAGAGACTCTCGATCTGCCGACATTGGTGTTTGCCCGGCGGCAGACGGCGGGACGCGGACAGCGAGGCAACTCCTGGGAATCGCAGCCCGGCTGCAACCTCTGTGCATCGGCCTTTTTCTCGCCGGAGGGGATACGGCCACACATGCAGTTTGCCGTGTCGGAGGCTGTGGCGTTGGCTGTGGTTGATCTCCTGCAGGAATATGGCGTGGAGAGTAAGGTGAAGTGGCCCAACGATATATATGTAGGCGACCGTAAGATTTGCGGCATACTCATAGAGCATGCCGTCACTCCCGGCCGCATACTCTATACCATTGCCGGAATGGGAGTGAATCTGAACCAACGGCAATTCCTGAGCGATGCGCCTAATCCGGTGTCGCTTTCGCAGATCACGGGCCGGGAATATGATGTCGATGAGTCAGCCCTCCTCCTCGCGGCTATGCTGGAGGCTCGGCTGCACCGCATATGCCGGGATTCGGAAGAGGAGGTGGCCGCAGGATGTGCGGCGCAGCACAATGAGTTTCTCGGAAAACTCTGGCGTGGCGACGGGGAGCTTTACTCCTTCACCGACCGGCTCCGTGGCGAACGTATAGAGGCGCGCATCAAAGATATAGCTCCTGACGGCATCATCACCCTCTCTCTTGCCGATGGAGAGGAGCGTTCATATGCTTTCAAAGAGATTGAGTTTATACTTCCATCCACACTAACCCCCACATTACCTGCCTTATGAAGAAATATTTAGGATATGCCATACGCTATGGATTGCCGGTGGCGCTGACGGTGCTTTTGGTGGTCTATATGTTCAAGAAGGTGAACTTCTCCGACATGTGGAACCTCATAAAGCATGGGGTTGACTACTGGTGGATTCTTGTGGCTATGGGCATCAGTGTGTTTTCACATATTTTCCGGGCTGCCCGCTGGCGTCTTCAGCTCAATGCGCTCGGTATTCATCCCCCTTTCATGGCGCTCTGTTGCTCCATTTTCGGTTGTTATGCGCTCAATCTTGTGTTTCCGAGGCTTGGGGAGGTGTGGAGGTGTACTTATATTGCCTCCTCCCAGAAGGCAGGATTTACCACCGTTCTGGGCTCGATGATAGGCGACCGTCTCGCCGACACCCTGATGGTGCTTCTTCTGCTTTTGCTCTGTCTTGTAGTGGCGAGTCCGGCTCTTGAGGCATTCCTTACCAAATATCCCATCGGACGCGATCTGGTAGATATGCTCTATCAGTGGTGGTTCTGGGCCGGAGCGGTCGGTGCGTTGCTTCTCTGCTGGGGTCTTTTCTGGCTCCTGCGCAACACCCGATTCGTGATTAAACTGAAAGAGATGCTGCTCAATATGTGGCAGGGATTCAGTGTTGTCGTCACCATGAAGGGGCGCTGGCAGTTTGTGGGCTATACGCTTTGCATCTGGGGCTGCTATTATTTCCAGCTCTATGTGGCGTTTTATGCGTTTGACTTTACACGTGAACTTTGCACGGCTCCCGGCAATTTCGGAGGTCTCATCCCTTGTCTTGTGGCGTTTGTGCTCAGCTCCATCAGTATGGCCATCCCCTCCAACGGTGGTCTCGGCCCGTGGAACCTTGCTATAATGTTCGGTCTGGCGATTTACGGTGTCACTGATGCGCAGGGCACTGCATTCTCCATGCTTCAGTGGAGCGGCCAGACGGTGATGCTCATACTGTTAGGCATCTATACTATGGGATATATATCGCTCTCTCAGCGGAAGAGAGGAGTTTAGGGTTCGGAATTGCTCCGTTTTAATCAACGTATTTAGTTATGATATTCAAACCAGAAGATGACGATCAGGATAATGATGCAAACGACTTTTTCGATGGTCCGGATATTCCCGAGCCTGTGAAAGAGCCTAAAAAGCCTACTTATCAACCGGATGATCCCAACTATTGGGAAGAGGAATCGGAGTGGGAACATCTCAAGCCGCGTCGCAAGTGGCGCCTATGGCTATGGACGGGAGGCGTATTGCTCCTGATTCTTTTCATGCTTGGAATGTGGCTGCGTTTCCTTTCCCCTTATGTGGAGGATGCTTCTCAGGTGGGATATGTGGAGAGCATCGAGAGAAGAGGCACTGTCTTCAAGACATATGAGGGGGTATTGCTCCCTTATAAGGAACTGATAGACACCACAAGGGTGTATCGACGCGACTTTATATTCACGGCCGCCGATGAGCAGACTGCCGTGAAGTTGAAAAAAGCCATGTTTGATGCCCGGCCCGTCAGGGTTGAGTATAAGCAGTATCATGCCATACTTCCGTGGCGAGGGGCAAGCAAGACTATCGTGACTGCCGTAGACAGTGTTGACCCGTCGAAGATACTTCCTCCGGAGTTTATGCCCGGCAGAAAAAGATAGAAAACCTGCGCCGATAACTACATGGGTCATAATTATGACACATGCTTACATAGAATAATCAGGTGTATATGCAACAAGGGTATGCGATCCGGTAATCTCACGATTGCGGATTCAGCATACCCTTGTTTCGATCTGTATGCGCAGGTAGCTGCCATCACCACATTTTTATGATGATGGTCAGGCTTTTATAAGACCATACAGATCATCGAAAAGCTTCCTGAAATCTTCAATATTTTCAGCTTTGCTATTAGGTTTGTCATAGATACCTATGTACATCCAGCCCCATCTAACGTTCTCGAAGAGGCGTGCCATAGCTGCCGCGTCGACATCGGAACGCAGCTCGCCGGTGGTTTTGGCATTTTCAATCACTTCTTTCCATGTGGCGAAATCCTCGAGAATGATTTTTCGCTCATTGTCGCGGAATTCCGGCACAAATTGCAAGGCGCTTCGTTCGATAGTGAAACGGGCGTCGCGGAGATTAGGGATACGGAACTGCCTGAGAGCTTCAGTATCTTTTGCAAGCTGATTCAGGAATGATGTGTAAAAGCCTTTTAGAGAACCACGGTCTTTCTGGGGCACATTACGCACGCTTCCCATGTTTAAGAGAAATGTCTCAAGCACTGCGCGAAAGATTCCCTCTTTGTTGTTGAAGTAGTACACCATCGAGCCTCTGCTTATGCCCGAAGCCTCCTCAAGAAGAGAATACGACACATCCGGATACGAATAAGCCGCAAATAACTTGAAGGCTACTTCTAAGATCTTACGTCTTGATTTGATTCCTTTTTCCATTTTACGATCATTGATGAGTCACAGATACGGCCCCCGAAAAAGCGGTGGCCAACCACGGCCTTCCGGCTGACCGCATCTTTTGTGTTTTGATTATGATTCTGCGTTTAAATATCTTGTAGATTGTCTTTTTAGGTGGACATCATCTGCAGGGTGGAGAGATAGGGCTGAATGAGGGGGATGGAATTCGGTCAGCGTCGCCGGTTTCTTCCCTTGTCATTGGGGTCGAAGGGGTTGCGGGTCGGGTCGAAATATTCCTCCTCCTCTTCCTCTTCATTGCCGGAGTTCCCCTTCTTGCCACGGCTTCTCTTGTCGGCCTCCGGCTTGTTTTTCTTCAGAGCCTCCGGTTTCATGAGGTCGACGGCCGTGTCAAACACGTTCCAGGTCTCCGTCTTCTCCCAGTTCTTTTTAAGGTTTATTATTTTGGGATAATAATATACATTGTCGGGCTGCCGGTTGAGTGAGAGATCTCCGGTGGTGTAAAGCCCGTTGCCATCGTAGTCTTCATAAATGCGTGCGTAGTATTTTCCGGGAGCGAGATGTTGGAATCTCGCCACTCCGTTCTCCACCTTCACCCGGGCCACCGGGGCATCGGATGTGTTCACCAGTTCGGCAAAGGCCGGCACAGAGTCGGTGAAGTTTGTGATGTTCAGAATGAGCGAGCAATAATCCTCCTCACTTTTGGTCTTGAATTTATGTTCAAATGGATCGGTGACAAGGCCATATATTCCTGTCGCGGCGATTGAGTCGGCCGTGAGCCGGTATTCGGTCTCGTAATCCCAGGGATACTCGATCTTCATGCGGCGTATGCTCGCGGAGTCGTAGGGTTGCAGCTTCCATTCTTTGTTGACTGCAACCCAGGTTGAATCCACGAGGGTCTCAAGGTGGAATGCTCCCGAGTCGAGACGCTCAAGTGGAGTCTCGAATTCCATTACAAGCGGAAGATACACCTCCTGAGAGGAGGATGTGACCATAGAGAGCTTGAGCGCCGGAACTTTGGGCGGTATTGAATCAGCAGCCTCCTCTTCCTCTGTTTTTTTCTTTTTCTCTTTCTTCTTGGCGGCTTTAGGGCGCGATGTGAAGAAACGCAGAGTGTCGGTCACGGCTGAAAGACTCATGGAGGAGTCGGTGCGCAGATAGCGTGCCGAGATGAACAGTGAGTCGGTTGCTATCAGGCTTTTAGGTCGCAGCCAGTATGTAAGGGTGTCGTTGTGGGCCGAACGTTCGAGCACAGCCCAGTCTTTAAATCCCTCGATATCCACAAGGTCAATCTGGGGGAGTGAATCGGAAGGAGAGTTGAATATGAAGGATAGGCGAGTGGAATCCACCCGTTCATATTTCTGCAGATACTGACTCTTGTAGCCGCTTTCGAAAGATCGGAGCAGAATGTCATTCGGGAGAAAGCGTGTGCGTTCGCGGCTCACCACCGTGTCGACTTCACCGGTGATGAGATTGAATATCGTGTCGGAAGCTGTCACGCGTTCCGATGAAGGGGATAGCGTGACATCATAGAAAGCCATAGCCTCCTCGGGATTTGCACGGTGATAATCGTTGTCGAGGTCGTTGAGGGCGAATATACGGTATTCACCGGGTGCCAGTCCGCGTATCGAGAATCGTCCCCGATCGTCGGTCTTGGCCACGCGTTCGAATGGCAGGGTTGCGAAAGCAGTGTCGGAGAGGTTGGAATATACCCCCACCAGCATACTCTGTTGAGGTTCGAGAGCGTCGGCTGAGAGCACCATGCCAGATATCTGCAGAGTGTCGATCGATGGGCCGGTGGAGAAGGTATATGTGAATCCTTGCAGCTTGTTTCCCTCGTTGTTGTCTTCGATGGAGTTGGCGAAGTCGATGGTATAGGTGGTGTTGGGGATCAGTGTGTCTTTAAATTGCACGGTCACACGGTGCCCTTGAGAGGAAACGCGAGGTGTCTGGCCGCCCGGAGGCGACACCACCACTTTCTGGAAGGCATCTTTCACGTTGATGATCTCGTCGAAATCAAGAGTGATGCGGTCGCGGTCTACATTTACGGATCCGGGGGCGGGATTTGCACGCACAAAGCGAGGGGGATCCTCGTCGCGGGGGCCTCCGGAGGGATTGCCGATGGAGGCGCACGAAGCAAGGAACCCTATTGAGAGTAGCGTAGCGGGGAGAATCCGCAGTCCTTTTAATCCTATAGACTTCTTGGTCATGTCTGCTTTAATTCTCTTCGGAGTTCATCGAATTCTTTCAGGGTTCAAAAGTAACAATAATTTTTGACATACACCCCAAACTGACCGTTCATTTGCTTAAAAATGCTGAATTTATACATTTTTAGGAGAGGATATGCGGTTTAGGTGAAAAATTTAAGCTATATTTGCAAGCTGAAAAAATGTATTATACATCGCCGCACACGCGGGGACTGACCTGACAACAAAATACAACAAATCAAATAAAAACAACAGACAATGCAGAACAAAGGGTTTATCAGCACCATTGCCGTCCTTTTGATCCTCATTTGCGGTTTTTATATCTCATTCTCTTTCGTCACCTCTCACTACGAGAAGAAAGCAGAGGAGTATGCCGCAAGAATGGCAGGGACCACGGACGTAACCAATGATGCCTACAAACAGAATCTGAAGCAGTTTAACGACTCTATCGACAAGGAGAAAGTCTATCTCGGCTACACCTACAATCAGGTGCGCAAGCTTGAGATCGGTATGGGTCTTGACCTCAAGGGAGGTATGAACGTGGTGCTCGAGATATCGGTGCCCGACATCCTCCGTCAGTATGCCTCCGGTGAGGCTCAGCTCCGCGAGATCAACGCCGCGATAGCCAAGACACAGGCTGATGGCGTGAAGGGGAGCGAGAAGGAGTTTATCAATAAATTCGCCTCCTACATCCAGCCGGGCGCTATGGCCGGTCTTTTCGTGCGTGAGGGTGAGTATCTTGGCAAGATCAAGAGCAACTCATCTAATGCCGAGGTGGCTGCCGCTCTCGAGAAGCAGGTAGACAGCCAGGTGGATGCCGCTTTCAACATCTTCCGTACCCGTATCGACCAGTTTGGTGTGGTTGCCCCCAACATCCAGAAACTTCAGGACAAGAACGGACAGATTCTTCTTGAGCTCCCCGGCGTGAAGGAGCCTGAGCGTGTCACCGACCTGCTCAAGTCATCAGCCAACCTCGAGTTCTTCGAAGTCTATAACTATAACGAGATCGCCAACGACCTCAACAGCTTCGCTATGGCATGGGCCCAGCAGGACACCGTGAACCATACGAACCTCATAGAGCTTCTCGGTGGCCCTCAGCGCAGCGGATCTCCCGTGATCGGTATCGTAACACCGCAGAACCGCGCTCTCGTTGACAGCATCATCAATTCTCCGCTCGCCAAACAGAAACTTCCTTCCGATTTCTCCGCAGTGTGGGAGGTGAAGGCC
>CAZEOI010000017.1:0-57228 GCA_964513775.1 uncultured Sangeribacter sp.
AAATAATACATATAAAAATCAACAAGCCCGTAAAAAGTTTAAACAACTTCAATATTTGGGAAACATAATTACTCTTATCTTATGAACAGGATTGTTATAAAAATAGGCAGCAACGTCATAACCCGAAAAGATGGTACTCTTCACGTAACGCGCATGTCGGCGCTCGTCGACCAGATAGCCCTCCTCACACAAAAGGGATATCAGGTGATAATGGTGTCGTCGGGAGCGGTGGCGGCCGGACGCAACGAGGTTACACCCTCCCGCCATCTTGACACTGTCTCATCACGCCAGCTCTACTCTGCTGTCGGACAGGCCAAACTCATCAACCGTTATTACGAACTCTTCCGCGACCATGGCATGACCTGCGGACAAATCCTAACCACAAAAGAGGGTTTTGGCTCACGTACACATTACCTCACACAGAAGCACTGCATGGAAGTGATGCTTAAGCAAAAGGTGATACCAATAATCAATGAGAACGACACCATATCCGTTACCGAACTGATGTTTACCGACAACGATGAGCTCTCGGGACTCGTGGCCGCCATGATGGATGCCGACAAACTTATAATACTCAGCAATATCGACGGTATATACGATGGGAATCCCTCTGACCCGGAATCAAAGGTAATACGAATTGTGGACCGCTCTGTCGCAGACCTTTCAGATGTTGTCGTGGCGGGCAAATCCACCTTCGGGCGTGGCGGTATGCTCACCAAAAGTCGCATAGCCCTTAAAGCGGCGGCTGAGGGTATCGAGGTGATAATTGCAAACGGCAAACGGGAAAACATACTCCCCGAGCTTCTTGATAACCCCGACACTCTTTGCACCCGTATTCTGCCCGGAGAACGCATCAACGGAGTGAAGAAATGGATAGCCCATTCCCACGATTTTGCCAAAGGAGAGGTGGTTGTCAACTCCGGAGCCGCCGAAAGCCTTCTTGACGCTACCCGTGCGGTGAGTCTGCTCCCGGTGGGCATAACCGCAGTAAATGGCAACTTTGAGAAGGGCGACCTTATTCAGATTAAGGATGAGGCCGGACAACTTATCGGAATGGGATGCAGCGACTATTCCTCCTCCGACCTCCAATCATCCATCGGCGTGAAAGGACTTCGTCCCGCCGTGCATTACGATTACCTTTATATAGAATGATTATGATTGCAGATATGATAGCGGCCGCAAAGGTTGCCTCCCCCGCACTCCTGCCTCTCAGCCAGGATGCCAACGCCTCGGTATTATCGAAAGTCGCATCTCGTCTCGTGGATGAGATGGATTATATACTGTCTGAAAACAGGCTTGACCTCAACCGTATGGATGAAGCGAATCCTGACTACGACCGGCTGAAGCTCACGCCTGAAAGAATCAAAGGTATTGCCGATGATATGAAGTCTGTGGCACAACTCCCGGTGCCCTACGGCCATACCATGTCCGAGACCACTCGCCCCAACGGAATGGTTATCAAGAAAGTGTCGGTGCCATTTGGTGTTATTGGCGTCATCTATGAGGCGCGGCCCAATGTCACAGCCGATGTATTCGGGCTCTGTTTCCGCAGCGGAAGTGCCTGTGTGCTGAAAGGTGGTCACGATGCCGATCATTCCTCGCGAGCCATTGTAAGAGTTATCCACTCTGTGCTACGCGACGAAGGGTTGCCCGAAGCCCTCTGCACCCTTCTACCCGCCTCGCGGGAGAGCGCCTCAGTTATGATGGATGCCATAGGAGAGATAGATGTGATAATACCACGTGGGGGCCGCGGACTGATTGACTACGTGCGCAACAACTCAAAAGTGCCGGTGATTGAGACCGGAGCCGGAGTTTGCCACACATATGTAGATGCCACAGCTAATCTTGAAAAGAGCCGCGATGTGGTATGCAACGCCAAGACCCGGCGTGTGAGCGTATGCAACGCCCTTGACTGCCTGATAATTCACTCCGATCGCCTCTCAGATCTCGCTGAGATATGTCGTCCGTTGGCCGATAAAAATGTGATCATATATGCCGATGCGCCAGCTTTCAGAGCACTCGAAGAGCATTATCCCGCAAAGCTTCTCCTCCCGGCCTCCGATGAGAGCTACGGCACAGAATTCCGCGACTACAAGATGGCCGTGAAGACAGTATCCTCACTTGAAGAAGCCCTGAGCCACATCGCGGCCAACGGCTCACACCACAGCGAATGTATCATGAGCGAGGATGCCGATGCCATAGCGCGGTTCCAGCAAAATGTTGATGCCTCATGTGTCTACGCCAATGTCTCCACAGCGTTCACCGATGGTGGTCAATTCGGTTTTGGTGCCGAGATAGGTATCTCCACCCAGAAACTCCACGCCCGTGGCCCGATGGCACTCCCGGAACTCACCACCTACAAATATCTTATCACCGGCTCCGGACAAACCCGCACCTGACAACATGGTAATATCTCCGTCATCCATACTTTAATACCACATTCTGCCACGAAATGACAGAATATGGTATTATCTTTGCGAAAACCAGAAATTTGACTTTACGCAATAGCCAGATCAGGCTTCAGTGCTTGGCCTGGTAAGTATCGACATCTCAGTGCTATATCAAGATAACATTACATTGAACAAACGAGACTCTTGCCGGGATTAGCAGACTGAAAATGAATCACCATCTTCAGTCTGCTTCATATGATAGAAGCCACTTTGAGAGGGGCACAACATTAATTGTAAGATTATCCGTCACTATTGTCTCCTCCTCCGAATAGGTAACAATAGTGGCTTCCTTAAGACCATACTTTTTATGAAATTCTATTAAGGCCCGGATCTCCCTTTCTCTGGTAGCGAAGTCCGCAACAGAATATGATACCTGTATCGCTTTTTTTAATTCAGGGATATAAAAATCGATTTCCCACTCCTTATTATAAAAATAAAATGTCTCATCTTCATTTTTAATTCTATTTCTATAGAGCGTTATGGCACACAGATTCTCTAAAAGGGACGTCTCACTATTGGTAAGAAAGATGTTCAGAAGGCCATTGTCAATGAAATAATGCTTTTTCACACTCGCTCTTTCCACAAATTTTGATGCAAAATTTTCCACCTCAAACAAAAGACAACTCGCCTTACACATACCGATATAGTCCATAACAGATGTAGGTGTGATGGTAACACCCACCGCACGCACAATATTGGCAAGCCGATTATACGAAGTAGGAGTCTTGATGTTTTCAGCCAATCTACGGAGTGTCAGTCGCAAGGCATATTCATTACGGATTCCATTTCGCTGAATGATATCCGCAAGGATTATCTTCTCAAACAACTGATTTAGCCATTTCCTTTTTTCTACAAACAAAAGTAATTCCGGAAAGCCTCCCCATTGAAAATAAGACAGCAGCAACCTGTCTATTGTCCCCTTTAATTGTCCGTAAACTCCATGAGAAGGTATTTCAACGCCATTAGCTGACAGAAATTCCCTGAATGAGAAAGGAAAAACCCGTTGTTCCATGTATCGATGTCCTAATGTAGTAGCAATATCGCGACTCAGCATCTTTGCATTGCTGCCGGTGATATATACTTGATATTTAAGATTAGCGAGTCTTCTTGCGAAATACTCCCAACCATCAATATTCTGAATCTCATCTAAGAATAGTATCGGACGATAAGGGAAAAGAGATGAATATGCTTGCAAAATCAAATCCAAATCCTCCACCTTATATCCTAAAAGACGCTCATCATCAAAGTTAATGAAGAGCATTTCCTCTATCCTATGACCCTCTTCTACCAATGCCATGGCGCGTTGATAAAGCAGATAACTCTTTCCCGCCTGTCTAATTCCGACAAACACATATCTTGCCTGTGGCTCAAATTCAAAATCTCTTTTAATAAACGATATTTGTCCCAAGAGCTCTTGATTCTCTATAATGATCCCTTTCAACGATTCAATGTTCATCTCTTTATTTTCATTAAATTTCAACCGCAAAAATAATGTAAATATACTATTAAACAAAGAGAATCGGAGACATTATTTATTATTAATAGATAAAATCAACACTTTTTATATATCACAAATATATAAAATACTTCTTTTTTATATATTACCAATAAATAAATCACGCCAGTCTCAGATCTGTTCCTGGCAGCTTCATACCGATTCTTCGAAAAGTGTAGATTTTACTTGTCATTGTTATAGGAAAAGTGTATTTTTGTAGAGTATAATTCATAGGAAAAGTGTAAGCCATGCTGTTCAGAAAGATTGAAGATGCTATATACAAACACTTTACATCAAAATCAGATAAGATTTTGATGCTTACAGGTGCACGCCAGACAGGGAAATCGTTTATTATCAATCACGTTGCCTCGAAAATATTCAAGAACGTAGTCGAAATCAACCTTATTGAAGATTACGACACCGACCGTCTGTTTGAATCAGTATCCTCCATAGAGGAGTTTCATCTTCGATTAAGTTCCATCGCAGGCGAACGTTTAGGTGCCAAAGAAGAGACGCTGGTATTTCTTGATGAAATACAGCAGTATCCTCGTCTGCTGACTCTACTGAAATTTTTAAGACAGGAGGGAAGATACACGTATGCCGTGAGTGGAAGTCTTTTGGGACTAACTCTTAAGCACACTACATCCATACCGGTAGGTTCCCTTGCATTGATGCACATGTATCCTCTTGATTTCGAAGAATTTCTTATCGCCAATAATGTAGGGAGAGAAGCTATAGAAGGGATGAGAAAACTCTTTGAATCACGTAAAAGCCTTGATGAAGCATTACACAATCATATAATGTCACTTTTCAAGCGCTATCTCCTTATCGGGGGGATGCCTCAAGCGGTGCAAGAGTTTGTAAATACCCGCAATCTTGTGACAGTAAGAGCAATACAGAATGACATCCACCGGCTCTATGAAGCAGATGCCACCAAATATGATCTTGAGCATCGTCTGCACATCGCAAGAATCTATGAAATGATCCCTTCAGCAATGGAGAGCCACAAAAAAAGAGTGGTCTACCGTGATATTGAAAATAAAGCCAAAGGGCGTCACAGCGATTATTTAGAGGAATTTGATTTTCTTTCGGCATCCGGTGTCGCTTTGGAGGTCAAGGCTATTTCCAATCCCTCGTTTCCGCTCATTGAATCGGGAGTAAAGAATTTATTGAAACTATATCTGAATGATGTTGGCATGTTGACAGGCATTCTTTACCGCAACAATATAAAACCTGTGCTGGATACGGAATGTAGTGTCAATTTGGGAAGTGTATATGAATCGGTAGTTGCAATGGAACTTGCAGCTCACGGCCACCGTTTGTTCTATTACGACAATAAGAAAAACGGTGAAGTGGATTTTCTCATTGACGATTACTACAATCTGTCGGCCAAGCCTATCGAAGTGAAGTCCGGGAAAGACTATACTGTTCACAGTGCCCTCAATCGGCTTCTCGAAAATAAAGATTACAGGTTGGCTGAAGGTGTTGTATTAAGCAACTCGCGGGAAGTACGTCAAGAAGGTAACGTGATTTACATGCCAATTTACTATGTAATGTTTATAGATGCCAAAGGGAGCCAAGAGACTGAAATCCTGCTCTAAAATAATGGTTTCACTCTCTTTTCCATAGAGCTATCGATTGCGTCAAAGCCATCTGCCACCACAGAGCTGTCTCCTTCGAGACGGCTCTTCTTTTGCTCTGTCTCAACATATCTGATTGGAAATTGTGAAATAAGATAAAAATTAGTAAATTTGCAAAAATTTACGATTAATTCTCATAATCAGATCATGAGCGAATTAGCAACTAAATACAACCCCGCTGAGGTTGAAGACAAATGGTATGCATATTGGATGGAACACGGTCTGTTTCATTCCGAACCCGATAACCGCGAACCTTTCTGCATCGTGATTCCACCGCCTAACGTCACAGGCGTGCTCCATATGGGCCACATGCTTAACAATACTATCCAGGATATCCTCGTGCGTCGTGCCCGTATGCAAGGGAAAAACGCACTGTGGGTGCCGGGCACCGACCATGCCGCAATCTCAACCGAGGCTAAGGTCGTGGCTAAACTCGCTCAGGAGGGTATCAAGAAAACCGACCTCTCCCGCGAGGAATTCCTTAACCATGCATGGGACTGGACACACAAATATGGTGGCATTATCCTTCAGCAGCTCCGCAAACTCGGCGCGTCATGCGACTGGGAGCGCACAGCTTTCACGATGGATGAGATCCGTTCCAAGAGCGTGATGCGCGTATTCTGCGACCTCTACAACCGTGGGCTTATCTATCGCGGCGTCCGTATGGTCAACTGGGATCCCAAGGCGCTCACCGCACTCTCCGACGAGGAGGTGATCTATAAGGAGGAGCAGAGCAAGCTATTCTACCTCAAATATATGGTTGAGGGTGAGGATGGCAAATATATCGTTGTGGCCACCACCCGTCCAGAGACTATCCTCGGCGACTCTGCCGTGTGCGTAAACCCCAACGATGAGCGTTATCAATGGCTCAAGGGGAAACGTGTCATCGTCCCCATGGTTGGCCGTTCCGTACCTATCATCATGGATGATTATGTGGAGATGGATTTCGGCACAGGCTGTCTGAAGGTAACCCCCGCTCACGATGTCAACGACTATATGCTTGGCGACAAATATGGTCTTGAAACCATCGATATCTTCAACGACAACGGCACAATCTCCGAAGCCGGCGGCATGTACGTGGGCATGGATCGTTTCGATGTGCGCAAGCAGATTATGGTTGACCTTGAAAAGGCCGGCCTCGTTGAGAAGGTGGAAGACTATGTAAACAAAGTGGGCCACTCCGAGCGTACCGATGCCGTAATCGAGCCGAAACTCTCGATGCAGTGGTTCGTTAAGATGGAGGATCTTGCAAAACCGGCTCTCGAGGCGGTGGAGACCGATTACATCAAATTCGTACCGGCTAAATATAAGAATACTTACCGCTATTGGATGACCAACATCAAAGACTGGTGTATCTCTCGTCAGCTTTGGTGGGGCCATCAGATTCCGGCCTACTATCTCCCCAACGGTGGTTATGTGGTAGCCGAGACTGAAGAGGAAGCACTCGTCAAGGCTATTGAGAAAACCGGCAATCCGGAGCTTACACTCGCCGATCTGAAGCGCGACCCTGACTGTCTCGACACATGGTTCTCTTCATGGCTCTGGCCAATCTCCCTCTTCAATGGCATTCTCGATCCGGACAACGAAGAGTTTAAATACTACTACCCTACTACCGATCTTGTGACCGGCCCGGATATCATCTTCTTCTGGGTGGCCCGTATGATTATCGCCGGTTATGCTTTCTGCGACGACAAACCGTTCAGCAACGTATATTTCACAGGTATCGTTCGTGATAAGATTGGCAGAAAGATGTCGAAATCTCTCGGCAACTCTCCCGATCCTCTCGAACTCATCGATAAATTCGGTGCCGACGGTGTGCGCATGGGTATCATGCTTGCTGCTCCTGCCGGACACGACATTATGTATGATGATTCCCTCTGTGAGCAGGGACGTAACTTCTGCAACAAGATCTGGAATGCATTCCGCCTTGTTAAGGGTTGGGCTGTAGATGCTGAAATTCCTCAGCCGGAAGCCGCCAAGAGGGGTATCGAGTGGTTCCAGGCTGAGATGGACCGCACCCTCATCGAAGTTGACGACCTTATGGGCAAATTCCGTATCTCGGAGGCTCTCATGGCCGTCTACAAACTCTTCTGGGATGAATTCTCTTCATGGTATCTTGAGGTGGTGAAACCTGCATACGGTTCACCGATGGACCAGGTCACCTACGACGCTACCGTGAAATTCTTCGACACCCTTCTTCGTCTGCTCCATCCTTTCATGCCCTTTATCACAGAGGAGCTTTGGCAGCATCTCTATGACCGTAAGGAGGGAGAGAGCATAATGACAGCACAGCTTCCCACAGCCAACGGGTATGATGCTGACATAATTGCGAAATTCGATCATCTCAAAGAGGTGATTGCAGGAATCCGCACCGTGCGCAAACAGAAGCAGATTCCTCAGCGCGATCCCCTTGAGCTCCTCATACAGGGTCAGCATGATTCCTACCTCGACAGCATTCTTGTGAAGATGGGTAATCTCTCCTCTATTCTTGAGGTAAACGAGAAACCTGCGGCCGCTGTATCATTCATTGTCGGCTCAACTGAGTATGCCATCCCCGTCACCGCCAATATTAATGTGGAGGAGGAGATCAAGAAACTTGAGAGTGACCTTGAGGCACGTGAAAAGTTCCTCAACGGCGTGCGTAAGAAGCTCAGCAACGAGAAGTTTGTGGCTAACGCGCCTGAAGCGGTAGTGGCTCTCGAACGCAAGAAAGAGAGCGACGCTCTTGAAAAGATAGCTGCGATCAAAGCCGCTATCGCCGCTCTCCGATAAGGAATAATATCCCGTTTTCGCAGAAATGGATTACAAAAAATTGCAGGATAAATGCCGTGGCTCTCTCGTGGGGGGAGCCGTCGGCGATGCGCTCGGTTATGAAGTGGAATTCATGAGCCTGAACGCTATCCGCCGTGAATATGGGAGAGAAGGAATCACTGGCTACACCCCCAATTCGGAGGGTGTAGCCCAATTTTCTGATGACACCCAGATGACCCTCTTCACTCTGGAGGGGCTTATGAACGGCATTATCGCCACTCAGGCCGGCAAGCCGGAGGAGATACTGCCTCACATAGCCAAAGCATACCTCAACTGGTATAAGACCCAGACAGAGGCAATGGCTTCCCAACCTGACAGCTGGCTGAGCAATCTGAAAGCACTATGGTCACGTAGGGCTCCGGGCAACACCTGCCTCAATGCTCTGAGCAACATTACCCTCGGCATAACCTGCCGCAACAATTCCAAGGGTTGCGGTGGAGTGATGCGCATGGCTCCCATCGGGATATTTAATGCAGTGCATCCCAACCTCTATTCATATGATGACACCGCCCACCTTGCCGGATGGGCTGCGGAGGTCACCCACCATCATGTGGCCAGCACCTTTGCCTCTGCCCTTTTGGCTACGACTGTAGAAAACTGCATCCAGAGGGAGGAAACTCACCGTATGGAATTCGAATGGATCGTCGATGGTGGTCTTATAGAAATGAGCAAGTACTTTCCCGGTGATGACACAGAATTGAATAGATTCTGCAAGTTAATCAGGAGGGCAATGGAATTGGGAAAGAATGATGATATTCCTGATGAAGAGGCAATCCGTGAGCTCGGTGAGGGCTGGATAGCGGAAGAAGCGATAGCTATTGCCATCTTCTGTGTGATGCGACATATAGATAGTTTCGAGGATTGTATCGTCAGCGCCGTCAATCACGATGGCGACAGTGACTCCACCGGAGCCATTGCAGGTAATATCATTGGAGCCATACTTGGCTACTCTGCAATCCCCCGACGGTTGCTTGACACTCTTGAACTTGAACCGGTGCTCGTATCTGCGGCAGATGACCTTTGTGCCGACATCAAGGATCCTGACGTAAACCGACGTCTCGGCGAACGCTACATCCTCCATCAGCCGTCTGACGTCGCCCCCACCTACCTCCTCTAAAATCCATAAATCCTGTTACGCTCCTCATCTATCACAGATATCTTACGATTACAATGTAAATAAAAATGGGAATAGCTCTATTCCCATTTTTTATTTACAGTAGCCACACATCAACCTAATCTATATGCTTTTTGAAATACTCATCAAAAGTCTGCGTGATTTTTTGTATCTGAGAGAACACATGGTTTATTATACTCGTTCTTTTTGAGTATGATATAAGATTAAAATTAAGATCTTCATACATATTATTTTTATCAAGAACAAGATCTGGATACTCACCAGCTAATTCCATGGGAAACATAAAAATTCTATAGAATATCCAACCAGCCTCATTCTGCAAATTTAAGTTTGTCTTTTCGTTTGCATAAAACCCTAACGGAATTCTTCTCCCGCAGTATGCACTGTCGCTTTCAGTCATACCAATACATAAAATTCTATCATATCCCCCGTTAATTGTGAAATGGTGCTTGGATGGTGTGACTATCTCAAGATTAAAATTAATTTTCCTTTTTTGTGTACTACCGAATACCAAATTATAGCACTCCCTATCATCTATTTTACGTTGAATAATATAAGAATTACTGATGAGTATATTCGTTAACTCATTCCAGAATTCTTTTATACCTATATAATACATATAGTTAATATTTGAGGACAACAATTTGGCTGCTCTAATATTCTCATCTGAACAACCTATAATTTCCATCATCCCTTTTACATCCTCATCAATATTCACTGTATATGTCATCATTTCAATTAGATTTTTATATTGCTTTAGGGTTTCTCTAAGCATCGGTTTATCGTAACTGTCCTTAAGACATAATTCAAGCCACTCTCTTAACTCATTACCATAATGTATATTTATTATTTTGTCGGGAAGTTCCGGAAACTTACACAAAGTAGCCATACTTGCATTCGAAGGTCCCTCTCTATCCAAAGAAAGATATATCACATGAATATGCTCTTTGCTTATACCCTCCTCTTCCGACACAATACGGTAATATTTTTCTAACTGTCCTTCCTCTTTATGATTTGAATCCTCTGCCTCTATCTTATTTTCAATAATAATTGCCGAATCATGATGATGATCAATCAACAGAATATCCATATCTCGATACTCTTGAGGTGATCTCCAATTAGGATAGGTAGCAAGCGTGGAGAGATCATAATTAAAGGTAATCCCTACTACCTGCAAGAAGTGTTTCAAGAATATATCCTTAAGATTATGAGATGCAAATGGATCCAAAAGTATAGAAATAAATCTTGAATGAAGATTTACCTCATCATTCCATTTAAACATACTGTCAAAGACGTTGAATATCTCCTTATTCTTATTCCGTTCCTCAACAACCTTATTGTATGCATAAAGCTGATTGAGCAAAAGTTTTAAATTCCTCATATATCTTTGGGATCCATGTTAAAAAATAATTATCACGACATATACACCTCAATCTGTAGTTATAACCTGCTCACTAGTAAATTATCAATCATCCACTTATAATGCCTACAGATTTTTTTCTGATTGCGAGTCATACTTTCTCTAAGAATCTTAGGACCTGTCGCCCGGTTAAGATCTATTCCATATTGACCGTTCTCCAATTTGATTATTTGAACATTTTTTGTATTACCTACCTGGATTACTTTTGTCTCATTTGGCCCATGTAATATAACAGGACAAAAGCTTTCCATACTCCGCACTTTTAATATTGTAGAGAGAATTCCATCTCTTTTGTCTTCCGGTAATTCGCTATAATGATTGTAGATAATAAACTTCCGTTTTTGGAGATGAGCAATCTTATCGGAATAGAAGAGTGTCAATACTTTTTCCGGTTTAAATATTTCATCTCCTTCGATTTTAAAAATAATCAAATTAGTGTTATCCTTCAGCTTTTTAACATATATATCCTCAGTCAATTTTTTTGTATCTTCAAATAATGTCTGAGGTGACTTCTCTGATACATATATATTTTGATATTTGCATACCGTGGTTTTTTGGTGAAGATGTAAGTCCTCATCAAAAATAGATAGTTGAGGATGCTTCCTTATATCAAAGACATATAAACCTCCAGGACTATTGTTAGCAGGACAATTCATTCCATTTAAGCATTCTGCGGACATCTCGTTACCATTAGGATAAAAGCCTAACACAAAATTCTTAGTCGGATCATCACATCCCATAGTCACAAGAGAGTAGCAATTATTTTCAATAGCGCGAGCTTTGATATATCGATACCACTTTTCTCTAACAACGTTCCCACCAGTAGAATTTATAATGACATCCACTTTCTTAAATCCATAGATACGACTGAAAAGACTATCTGTACAATCATAACAAATTGTCATACCTATTCGATAACCCTTTAAAAGAATGATAGGAAAATTATCCACAATATCCTCCCTAAATGATTCATCTGAATCATAATCTAAAATACTATAATCTGTCTGAGTATTCTTGATATGAAATTCGAAGTCAGTCTCTTCCGGGGAAGCATTAGCGTTAGCATATACACTGAATGTTATCCGAACCTCTTCCGATCCATTATTGACAAAATCACTCTGATTTAAGATTATTGGTTTACCTATATTTTCACTCAGAGCCAAACTGTCTTTTCTAAGTTGCTTGAATAGGTCTGTCGGGAAAAAGTTATTTTCCCACCAATAATTAAAAAAAGGTGTCCAGCTAAATTCCGGAAATACAACAAGATCAACATCCGACTTTTTAAGGATCTCTACAGCCTTTTGGAATTCTTCATGATTCTTGACTGAATCTGATTGCAGGTATAGCACTACCTTAAGATTCTCTTTCGCGATAATTCCCATAAACTTATTAGAATTTACCGTTTCACAATTCACAGAAATCATTTCCTCTTTATTAGTATCATTTACTGACGAGGAATTTCTTACTTCCAAAGAAGTGTCTTCTGCAGAAGTAGTGGCTTTTCTATTCTCAGATGTAACATACTTTACGGAGAACCCCCTTTGTTCAAAAAACCTTTTTGTTTCCTGACCTCCCGTATAATCAGATTTAGACGGCTCATAACCACAAGCCTCCTTATATGCCATACCTCTTATGTGCTTTGCAGGCAATTCCTGATTATTATACATTAGAAATGTCGTTTTCCCTGGTGGACATTTAGGATGATGTTGCAAAAACTTTTGGATTGCGTTAATTACATGATCCCTGGTAACGAGATCCCAATTAAGTTTAGTCATAGTATTTAGAGTTATTGTTATAAATTGTATCCATAAATCTTTATTTCAATATTTTGCAAATATAATATTTGACTTTGATATCTGCAAATTACCGGTTCATACTTTTAAGGTCAGTACAAATCACAACGTTTTTCTCAGTAAACCGAACCCAAAATCAATGTGAATCCGGATAAAACGTATCCTATACTTTGCACTAAGAGGTTGGTGGTCTACATCTACTTTCAGAAAAAGAAACTTTAAAAAAAATCTGAAAATGTCTACTTTTGTAAACAAATAATTACTAAAAAACAACGTAGTGTCTATTTTTCAAAAATATTAATTCTTAAATAATTTTTTAAGTGTCTACTTTTTGAGGCTGGTACAATTTGATGCCCCACGAAAAGTAGACACGAAATGGTAGAAAAATAATCGGGATTTACTATCTTTACAGATATAAATCAGATTATCATACTGCCGGAAAGGAGTCTACTATATGGCAAAACATTTAAATCCACTTGAGAAAGAGTTCCTTGTCAGGAAGTACAGGAACAATCCGGGTGTTAAACTCAGTGAGTTCTGCACCGTCAACAACGTTTCGGATACTGCCTTCCGCAAATGGCTTAGACAGTATGAAGAAGGAGGTCTGGAAGGTCTGGCACGTACAGATTCTGAGATAAGGGAAGTGTTACCGGAGGGTATCGACCGTACCGAGGAGGCATACAAACGTGAGATCATCCGGCTTCGTGTCGAGAACGAGCGTCTAAAAAAAAACTATATGGCCCGCAGGACAGCGGATGGGAGAATGGAGTACTGTCGTTTAAAGCCGAAGAATTTGAAATAGTGGAACTTCTATCAAGAGACTATCCGATAAAGGACGTGTGTGCCATCATGGGCGTCAGTCGTGCTGGCTTCTATAAATGGAGGAAACGTGGTAAGTCCACCCGTGCCATTGACCGGGAGAAACTGCTGTCTGATGTGGCCCGGATCCATGGTGAGCACTCTACACACGGATACCGCTGGGTAGCGGCATATCTGCGAATAAACGCGCATGGAACAGCCTGTGACAACATGGTTTACAAGTGTTTCCGTTTCCTCGGCATTACAGCCCAGACACGCCATAGGGTTCATTCTAAACCCCGCAAGATCAGGGATCGGTATCCCAATCTCATCTTCTCCACATGGGACACAGTGGATCGCCCAAGACAGGTCATTGTTTCCGACATGACAGCCTTCAAGATCCTGTGGATATATGTGGAGGTGACGTTCTACTTCGATGTCTTCACAAAGGAAATCGTGGCGCACCGCTGCGGTGAGCGTCGTGGCGACAGGAACCAGTACATTGACGGCCTGGAGGATGTCAAGGAACTTCTCAAAAGTCAGACCGAACCCTGCGTTCTCCATACCGACCAGGGAAGCGTCTATGCCTCTATGGCCTACAATGACATTATTAAGGATACCGTCATTGTACGTTCCATGTCCCGCGCCGGAAAGCCAACGGACAATCCTGTCAATGAGGCTCTAAATGGATGGATAAAGGAAGAGATCATCTTAGACTTCAAGTTGGAGAGATACCGCAGTGTCGGGGAGGTGAAGGAGTTGATTGCCCGTTATGTAGAGTACTATAATGAGCAACGTCCTTGTTATGCAATCGGTTACGACACTCCTGCCAATTATCGCCATCGCTTCAACAAGGGGGAAATCCCCAGAAAAGATACCTTCTCCAAACGGGAACCCTCCCCATTGCCCAAGTTCGTCAGCAAGTGCAAGGGAAAGGATACAGTTAAAACATTCCTCTCTCCTTCTGGAGGGGGATGCCCGAGCGGCGGGGGCGGCCTAAACCGCCCCCAGGAGCGGACGCCAGACGAAGATAATCCCAACACTTTTGTCGGCAGCTCCAACCCTACGCATGGTGACAACCCGAACAAGGGGATATTATCTATTGATTATAAGATGGATAGAACTATATGTCTACTTTCAGAAAAAGAAACTTTGAAAAAAATCTGAAAATGTCTATTTTTGTAAATAAATAATTGCTAAAAAACCACGTAGTGTCTATTTTCATTAATATTAATTCTTAAATAATTTTTTAAGTGTCTACTTTTTGAGGCTGGTACAATTCACCTTGAAAAAACGGCAGAAATCGCTAAATTCACCTTGGAAAAACGGCAGAAATCGCTAAATTCACCTTGGAAAAACGGCAGAAATCGCTAAATTCACCTTGGAAAAACGGCAGAAATATATTACCTTTGTAAAAAATAAGATATTTACTATGGCCTTATTTCGTTATTTAACAGCATATTTAGACAGTTTCTTCTCTACTGAGCACAATGCGCTCCTTCTTACAGGGGCTCGACAAACAGGTAAAACATTTGCTATCCGAGAAATCGGAAAGAAGTTCAAGTCATTCATTGAAATAAACTTTATAGAGAGTCCTGATGCAAAAAAGATTTTCTACAATTTCAACTCCGCAGATGAAATTCTATTGCGATTATCAGCATTTACCACTAAACCTCTTATCAAAGACGATACACTCATTTTTTTCGATGAGGTTCAAGAATGTGAAGAGGTAGTCACCGCTATAAAATTTCTTGTTGATGAAGGTAGCTATCGTTATGCGTTAAGTGGCTCTCTGTTGGGAGTCGAGTTAAACGACATCCGCTCACTACCAGTAGGCTACCTTAGCATCAAAGAGGTCTACCCTCTTGATTTTGAAGAATTCATTATCAATTTAAATATTTCTCAAAGAGTGTTGGTACATCTTAAGGAATGTTGGGAAAATCTGAAACAAGTAGATTGCACTATCCACGATAAACTACTTTCATTATTTCGATTATATACAGTGGTTGGCGGTATGCCTGCCGTTGTAAAAAAATACATTGAAACTAACGATATCAGATTGGTGAGTCAGACTCAGCTTGACATTATAACACTATACCGCAAAGACATCTCAAAATATGTTGAGAAAGACAAACTGAAAATAAAGGAGATATTTGATCTTATTCCATCTGAATTAGATGCAAAAAATAAACGTTTCATCCTTAAAAGTCTTAATACACATGCAAAATTCGACAGATATCAGAATGAATTTCTATGGTTGAAAAATGCTGGAGTAGCTATACCGGTTTATAATCTTGATGAACCCAAGATGCCCTTGAAACTGGCAATTACTCGTAATCTCTTCAAACTGTTTTCGAACGATGTTGGATTACTTACAGCTCAGTATGCCGATGGGATACAGCTAAAAATTTTGTCAGGGGATATTGATATTAATTACGGGGCTATTTACGAAAATGCTGTTGCTCAGGAATTGCTCTGTCATGGCTACGAACCATATTATTTCAATAGCAAACGTATGGGTGAATTTGATTTCGTTATAAGCGATGCTTCTTTCCCTTTACCCATTGAGGTGAAATCAGGTAAAGACTACGAAAGACATAATGCCTTAAACAATGTCTTGACATGTAAGGAATATGATATTCCCAAAGCATATGTACTTTGCCATGGCAATATTAACGTTCAAGGAAAAGTAATTTATGCTCCCATATACATGTTAATGTTTATTCGCCCACAGGAAATCAAGAATGGTATCTATAAGATTGATCTTTCCGCTCTTCAATAATTACGGGTTATTTGTCAGAATAACGTAACTTCTGCGATTTGGAGCCCTACTTTTGCCACAGAATCATAAAAATATCTTATGGCAAAGTTTGAAACAATCATCCCTTTTATCCTCCATTTCGCAGCCGGAGTGGCTCCCGACAAACTATCCCTTCCCCACGCCGTTCAGTTTGAACTCGCACGAAGCAAAGGTTGGAGCGACGATCCGGATGACCCCGGAGGAGCTACAATGATCGACGTGACACTATCCACCTACCGGGCCTACCGCAAAACCAAAGGTTTCAGGTCAACAACAAAGCAAGACCTGAGAAACCTCAGTTTCAACGAATGGAGAGCTATCCTCAAAAGCAACTTCTGGAATTTGTGGAAAGCTGATGAAATAGAATCACAAGGAATCGCCAATATACTGGTGGATTGGATATGGGCTTCTGGACCGAAAGCGATACGTTACGCACAGAAGATAATTGGAGTAAAAGCTGATGGCATAGTCGGCCCCCTGACACTCTCCGCTATCAACAATAGCAATCAGGAAGAGCTCTTTAAAAAGATACGTATATCCCGTGAGCTACACTACCGACAATGCAAAGGGGCTTGGAAATACCTCAACGGCTGGTTACGTCGCCTCAACGCGATATGTCCCGACGGCACTTTTGCAATCCGATGCGGATCTAATCCGTAGAATTCCGATCCGTGTTTCATCCGTAGAATTTAGCGTGCATTATGACATTAATTATCCGCATCCAATTAAAGTTTTTTTGTAAATTTGCCTCTCATTAACGACATCTCCAACTTTTACTCATATTCTCATTATGCCGATGTGGAACCCGTGGCACGGATGTCACAAAATAAGTGCCGGATGCAAACACTGCTATGTCTACAGAGAGGACGCTGCTTTCGGATCGGAAATTCCATCAAATGAAGTCAGACTGACCTCATCTTTTCATTTGCCAATCAAGCGTGACAGAAAAAAGAACTGGAAGTTTCCGGCCGGAACAGAGTTTGCTCTTTGCTTCACCTCCGACTTTCTCATCGAGGAGGCCGATCGGTGGCGCGGTGCAATCTGGGATATAATCCGACAACGTAATGACTGCACATTCTTTTTCTTCACCAAACGAATAGAGCGTCTTAAACAATGTCTCCCATATGACTGGGGTGAGGGCTATGATCATGTGGCGATCGGTTGCACTGTCGAGAATCAAGACCGAGCCGATTTCCGTATGCCAATATTCCTATCCCTTCCGATAAAACATCGGCTCGTAGTGGTGGCGCCCATGATCGAACAAATTGATCTGCACAAGTATCTTGATCCCCGACTGATAGAAGAGGTGTCGGTAGGGGGTGAATCGGGTAAGTATGCACGACCACTCGATTATAATTGGGTTCTCGACATGCACAGGCAATGCCGCGGGGCAAACGTACCCTTCACATTCCACCAGACAGGATCCTATCTCATCAAAGATGGCCGTAAATACTATATCCCGAGGGAACATCAGCACTCACAAGCGAAAAAAGCGGGACTCAACGACATAGTTCTCAGATAAAATGTGAAATACTAAAAAGTAAACACGGCGTAGCATCCCTGCCACGCCGTGCCTTTCAGCATGAGAAAATTATTTTGTAAGTATGAGAAATTTCTACTTATGCAGGAAACTCTTTATTTCGAAAGATGATCCCGATAAAGATCCGACAACTCCTCCGGTGTGATTCCGAATGAAGCCACACGTCTGAAGAAATAATCAGCCTCATCTTTAAAGAAGATTTCCCGACGCATCTTCAGAATCTTAACCACAGCATCAGCCATAACGAAATATCCTATGCCGCGCTTATTGAATATGAGACCCTGCTGTTGGAGCCATTCATAAGAACGCATCACAGTGTTGGCATTCACCTCCACTTTAGCCGCATATTCCCTCACTGAAGGCAGGCGCTCCTCCGCCCGATATTCTCCGGCAGTTATGGAGTCCATTATTCTATCTGTGATCTGAAGATATATAGGTTTGTTTTCACTGAATATCATATATGGTACATCGGTTAAATTAGTTTATATATCACCTCACTGCGACGGAATCTCAGATAAGCCAGCCAATAGATCCCTATGCAAAACAGCATGATACACGCCCATGAAATATATATCAATCCCTCCATCGAATCGATCATGCTATGGGGTATGTCGAATCTACAGCCTACAAGCACAATTCCAATCACCACCTGCAACACCTGCAATGTCGCCAACGTCTTTATAAAGGAATGTTTCGGCCATACGATCGCTCCTAAGAAATAGCAAGCCTGCGAACATAGCAACGTGCCGCTCACTGCCGTGAATAAAAACCGGAATTCATCGTTATGGTCGCCTACAGTAGCTTGAATCCACTGCCACATTGATATCCCGAGGAAATGATTGATTTTCTCAACCAAAACTCTTGACAAATCGCCCAAAAAGAATCCGATTATCACCACAATGAGAAGTCCGGGCACGGCAGCTAACCAGCGCACCATATATTTCTGCGATGAAGATGCCGGAAGCATAAGGGCATTGATACGCCCCTCCTTAGTCTTCATATTGCTGAAAGCCAATGAACTCCCCACACTCACCGCCAGACCTGCAAAGAATGTAAAAAGGAATATGGCTGTGCCGGCCCCTGTAGGTATTGACCCCAGAAATCCTCCCATGAGGATGAAGGTGCCCCACACCACAAGCACTCCTAAAAGCACCGGCTTACGATTGTCGGCCCACTCTTTCTTTAATAACAGAGAAAAAATATTACAGTTCATTATCTTAATCCTTATAATTTCGTTTGTTTACTTCATCTTACCTTGTCTAACCAACTCGAACAGACTCTCCAGATTGACATCAGTTTCCACCTCTCCGTCGGCCGGCTCCACTATGTTATAACCGCCGGGCGCATCCAGGGCTATCAATGCTCGCGCGGCGCGGTCACGATCTGTAGTGAAAAGGAAACGCCATCTGTCGGTTATCTCCATCATGGAGGCATCCAGCATCACCCCGTCGCTATCTGTGATGATCACATGGTCAAGAATCTTTTCAACGTCATATACCTGATGAGTGGAGATGATCACTGTGCGGTCGTCGTTCATTCCGTTGAGCACAGCCTTGCGGAAAAGACGCTTGCCGGGGATATCGAGTCCATTGGTAGGTTCGTCAAGAATAAGCAGAGAAGTATTGCAGGCCAAAGCGAAACTGATAAACACCCTCTTCTTCTGACCCATAGAAAGCTTGCCAAGCTCCATATCGGTTGTCATCTCAAATGTAGCGAGGTGACGTGTGAGGTCGTCCATCGAGAAATTAGGATAGAAAGGAGCCGTAGTGTCAAGAAACTTTCTCAACGACACATTCGGCAACGTGAATTCCTCCGGCACTATGAAGACATCTCTCAGAAACTCCACACTTCTCTCCTGCGGCATCATTCCATTGTAGGAGATTTCACCCACCTGCGGCCTCAACAATCCGGCTATCAGATAAAGGAGAGTTGATTTACCGGCTCCGTTAGGGCCAAGAAGACCGCATATTGTGCCCGGTGAGACGGTGAGTGAGTAGTCGCTCAATACAGGACGGCTCTTTTTACCGTAACTGTATGTGATTTTATTTACCTCAAGCATACTGTTTTATGTTGTTAAAGATGATCCGATCATCAAGTTCGTTCATCTTGATTTAGTGTATTAGTTTAATAGTACACTGCAAAGGTAATATAAAAATCTTATATCCTCCAAATTTTTCGCAAAAAAAGATTGGAGAATCCAAGAATCCTCCAATCTTACGTTGCTATCATATTGCCCAGGTGGCTTTCTTCCAGAGATGTTCGAGCGGACCATGAGAGCGGGCTTTCATCCACCATCTGCAGAAAGCGAGCTGCACCAGGAAGATGGCAACCCCGATCAACACACTCCCCGTGATTCCCATCTGAAGATGCAATCCCCAGTGATAATAGATGGCCGAGCCAATTATTCCTTGCGTCACGTAATTGGTCATGCTCATGCGCCCGTAGGGAATCAGACGTTTCAATGTCATGCTCAATCCTTCAGTGCGGTAATAGGCGAAGAGCACTCCGGTGATGAGCATCATCATGAGGCAAAGATTGGTGAGTGATGTAGTCATGATCTTGAACGGAGTGATGAAATTTGGATTTTCAACATAATCTCCCATCATATTGGCAATCCCGCTCAAAGGAAAATAAACGCAGATCGCCCCGGCAAGCACACAGCCCCATTTAGGCAGATATTCTCTCTTGAACCATCCTGAACGACCGATCAACATGCCATATATGAACAGACCGGCTGTCTGAAACACTCGGCCATGCTCCCATGCCCAGGCAAGACTCGCAAGCTGACCCTCCCAGAGATTCACTTTCACCATCTCCCAGAACGTGCCCTCTGTCTGAGCCTGAAAAGTGGCTGCCCAAAACGGTCCGGAATTTATCTTCACAATCTCATAAGCGGGATCGAGCGAGGCTCGGATCATCTGATAGATGCATACCGGCTGGAGTATGCATATCGCTCCTATCACAATCAGGGCACGCGTGGAAAGCCTGCACACCAAAACCAGCACGAATCCTACGAGAGCATAAAGCACCAACACTTCTCCAGTGAAGAACATGGCGTCAAGCTGACCGAACATGAAGAGAAGAATGAGTCGCCAACAGAAGCGAATGCGGAAATCATTCCCTCGCATCCGTTGGTTGTCGTCTTGGATAAAGAAACTGAAGCCGAAGAGCATGGCGAAAATACCATAGGCTTTACTGCCGAAAGCGAAGAATAGACCGTTCCATATAGCTTTGTCAAGAAAAGTTAGCCATTGCGGCTGTCCGGCAGTGTCGGGAAATGAATAAAAGTTGAAGTGTTCGATGGAATGGAGGAGTATTATGGCCATCACCGCGAAGCCACGGAGCACATCGGCCACCTCCACCCTCTCATGCCGTCGGCCGACGGCCGGGTTCGAAGCCTGTGTCATTTGAGTTTTTTGATGTTAGGGTTATTATATTACTTCTACGCAAAGATAATAAATATTAGCCTAATAAAAAAATGGCGTCGGCGTCCTTCTCGGATGCCGACGCAGAAAAATTCACGATGTAGGTCTAAATAGTTGTTAAATAGTCAACGAATGTTCAAAAAGTATTCTTATATCTTCGTCTGCCGGACTATTCCGTGCATAAAACTATTTATCATATTTAGAATATCAAAATCCCCTAACTGCTAAAAGGATTTTGACACCGCTAAATTACATCTTTATTTTTATATCTACAAAATTTTTTTAATTTATTTTTGTAAAATTTTACAATTTCCTATTTAGAGTGGAAACCTTACACGCCTTTAACCCCAGAAGAAATAGGCCGTGAGAACTGCCGCCACTGCTCCGGTGATATCGGCAAGAAGAGCATAACCCGCCGCATAGCGGGTCTTCATGACTCCGACACTGCCGAAATAGACAGCGAGAATATAGAAAGTGGTATCTGTCGATCCTCTTACGGCGGCCGCCACACGGCTTACGAAGGCATCAGCCCCATTCTCTTTCATCACATCGAGCATCATGGCACATGAACCGCTTCCACTCAATGGCTTCATCAACATTGTGGGGAGGGCCCCCACCCATTGGGTGTCAAACCCGAGGGCCGCGACACCGGCCCCTACCCACCGGGTGAAAAGATCAAGAGCTCCGGAAGCTCTGAACATTCCGATTGCCACAAGAATTGCCACAAGGTAAGGAATAATCATAACGGCTGTCTTGAAACCATCTTTCGCACCCTCTATAAAAGTGTCGTAGACATTGATCCGTTTTCTGATGCCGGCGATTATAAATGATATGATCACGCTAAACAAGATGAAGTTTGCAGCGAAGGTGGAATAAGCCTCCATCTTATCGGCAGACAATGTGGAGAAATACCACACCACAAGAGCCACAACGCCGGCTATACCCGTTAGCCACGCCCAGATCACCCTGTCCATACGGATTCGCTGTTTTATGCATAATGCGATGAGGCCTACAAGCGTGGCTACCGCAGTGGCTATGAGTATGGGTAGAAATATATCCGTAGGGTTGGCGGCCCCACCCTGCGCCCTATACATCATGATGCTCACGGGAATCAGACAGAGGCCGGAGGAGTTGAGCACAAGAAACATGATCATGGCGTCGGTGGCCGTATCCTTCTTCTCGTTAAGGCTCTGCATCTCCTGCATAGCCCGGAGTCCCATCGGAGTGGCGGCATTGTCAAGACCGAGCATATTGGCCGATATGTTCATGAAGATGGCTCCCATAGCCGGATGGCCCTTGGGTATGCCGGGAAACAATCGCGAGAAAAAGGGACTGATAAGACGTCCGAAAAACTCTATCACGCCCCCTTTCTCACCTATCTTCATTATTCCCATCCAAAGCGTCAGCACGCCCGTAAGTCCCAATGAGATCTCGAAGGCGAATGATGCCTGCGAGAAGGAACTGTTCATGATGTCGGTCCATATGGAAAGGTCGCCGGATGCGAGAGTGCGTCCGGCGGCCATAAGAAAGGCGATTGCGAAAAACGCAATCCAAATCCAATTGAGCACCATCAGATTCTGCGGATACCCATTATCTCTCTCACATCTTTAAGAGTGTCGGCTGCATAAGCACGGGCACGCTCAGCTCCGTTCTTCACCACCTTCGAGAGATACTCGTCGTTGCTTCTGATATCGAGTATGCGCTCTCTTATCGGGAGAGTCACCTTCAGCATATCTTCGGCAAGCTGCTTCTTCATGTCGCCATAACGGATGGAGCAATCGGCATATGCCTGACGGTAATGGTCGGCCACCTCCTTGCCCGACACAAGGTCAAGAAGCATGAAAAGATTCTCCACCGGCTGACTTACGGGAGAATTCGGCTCTTTCGGACCCTCATCTGTCACAGCTCTCATCACTTTCTTGCGCAGGGTCTTCTCGTCATCGATAAGATAGATGCAATTGCCCTCGCTCTTACCCATCTTTCCGGATCCGTCGAGACCGGGCACCTTTATAGCCTCACCTCCGAAGTTGAAATTCACCGGCTCGCCGAAATACTCCGTCTTATAGAATGAATTGAAGCGACGCGCGAAACGACGAGTGAGCTCCAGATGCTGCTCCTGATCTTTGCCCACGGGCACATAGTCGGCATGATGAATAAGGATATCCACAGCCATGAGAGTGGGATATGTGAGAAGGCCGGCGTTGACACGCTGATTTGTCTGATTGCCGATGATCTCCTTCTCGATCTCATCGCTATCCGATGTGATGCCGAGAGCCTTGCGGGCCTTATCCTTGAAGGAGGCGGTGCGCATCAACTCGCCGATGCCAACGTGCATGTTGAGCAGAAGATACATCTCCGATATCTCCGGAATATCGCTCTGTACGTAGAGGATATTCTTCTCAGGATCGAGACCGGCGGCGAGATACTCAGCCAGGATGTTCTTCACGCTCTCGTGAAGCTGCTTCGGATCGGGATTTGTAGTGAGCGCATGGAGGTCGGCTATGAAGAAACGACAGTCATAGTCATCCTGCATGCGTATGAATTTGTTCAGGGCCCCGTAATAGTTGCCCAAGTGAAGATTTCCGGTGGAGCGGATACCGCTCACCACCACTTTTTTATCTTTATTTTTTTCCATATCTGCAATAATCGTTAATAGTCGCGTCAACCGAGCAAGAAGTTATCCCATCCTTATCTTAGCCTGTCTGACCACCCTTATAGATAGTTATGCAGTTACTATTCCATAAATGATTCAGCAGGTAGAAAAAAGACCTGACAACTTCGAGAGTCACCTTGCAACTTCTTTGCAAAATTAGCTATTTTCTATCTCTTCACCATCGCTTTTGAAAAAAAATTAATATCAAAAAGCAAACCCTTTTGCATTTCGATTGTTTATAATAAAAATGCAATTCAGACGCCGCCCTCAGATATTGATAATCCATAACCAAGCGGCAAGTCTGTAATATGATGTAATTAAACCACTTATGAGATATATAAATAACAATCCACATATTCTACGCCCACGGTTTGGAGTCATCTTAGCCGTGATGGTAATGCTATTTGCGACTTTCTCAGCCAGAGCCGATGATGCCGAACGTCTCCCCGAGCCTGTGAAAAAAGTGCTCGTGATTGGAGATTCCATGACAGGCTGGATGGCCGAGCGCCTCAACGCATATGGCGATGAAAATGATTTTGAAGTAGCCACCATCATCTGGGACGGTTCCACAATCTCAAAATGGGCTGATACGCCTGACCTTACAGAAATAATTGCGGAGCAGGCTCCCGACGCCGTAATCGTAAGCTTGGGCATGAACGAGATGTTTGAGAGCAATCCCGACCGATTTAAAGATGATCTTGACAAAATAGTATCCGCCATTGGAGAGACTCCTTTCTTATGGATAGGCCCTCCAAGTTGGCCGGGCCATAGTGAAGGTGAGATATTCAACGATTGGCTGGCTGAAAATCTCGGAGAAGGAAAGTTCTTCAGCAGTCTTGACCTTGATCTCCCCCGCCAGAGCAAAAGCAATCCTCACCCCACCCGCCAGGGGATAGAGAAATGGATGGATGAGGTGGTTGCATGGATGCCCGAACATTCGGTGATTGCATTGCCGGTGGTCAATATTCCTGAAGAAGGCAAGATGAGCCGTGGCTCCACATTTATTTATAAACGTATGAACGATAAACTCTGACAGAGTTTTAATCTGAAAAAGCAGAATCCGACACTCGGATTTTTATTCAACCGAAAAATTTCCGGCTTACATAACTCGAAGCCCGGGCCTGGGTGGTGATCACCAAGGTCCGGGCGCCTTTTTATATCTGCCGCTAAATTCTTTCAGAAAGCTTTACCCCTGAGTCTGCTTAAGCTTCATTGATTTGAAATCTGGGGGGAGCTGACCGCCACTCCATCAGAAGGTGACTGCAGTTCGCTCTCCACATGATGTTTTGGCTTCTTCAGTCTTATCTTCATAGTGTCGAAGCCCTTGCCGTAGACTCCGTTCACATTGGTCTGGGTGATGAAAGCCTCTTCGTCAATGCTCTTCACTATTCGGAAAATCGTGACGCTCTCTATCTTCCTGCACCACACCATAAGGATCTTGACCGGATGTTTCGAATACCATCCCTGACCATCGAGCACTGTCACTCCGCGCTGTGCCTCCTTATTGACACGATCTGCAATCTCCGCCCATTTGGAGGAGAAGATTATAAACTGCGTGGCCTGACGGTTGGTGTTGATGATCATATCGGTCATATAGGCGATTACGTATGTCACCACGAGTCCATACACAATCAGAGGCACCCTTGCCTCAAGACGATCGCTGAACGTGCCTTCATAGGGCAGAAAGATGGAACACATCACTATGAGCATATCCATATAGATCATAGTGCGCCCTATGCTCACGTTGCTCACCTTCGACACCATGGCCGCAACGATATCCGTGCCTCCCGACGAGCCGTTATGCACAAACACGATGCCTACGCCGGTGCCGCAGAGAATGCCTCCCAATATCGCGCTCATCGATATGTCGGCGATGATAGGATGTCCAAGTCCCATGAAGAACCCTTCAAGAAGACCGATGGCGAGCGAGAGCACACTGGCGCCAAAGATCGTTCGGAGCACAAACGTCTTGCCCACTATCCGGAAAGCTATGCTCAGCAATAATAGATTGCAGGCATACTGCGACACGGCCACAGGGATAAGACCGCGTGTGGCGAAATAGATCAAAGTGCCCACACCGCTCAGGCCGCCGATCACTATCTCATGAGGCAGGATGAAGGCTGTGAAACCCAAGGCATAGAAGCAGAGGCCCAAAACTATCAGGATATAGTCTTTGAGCCCTGTCATAAGATTGAGGTGTTTAACTGATGTCATTTTATTATTAAGGTTAGGTCAGTATTGGCGGTTGACCGGCACTCGTCGCTGCAATTTATTGCAGCCCCCTGCCCTCTTGAGAGGAAAGGGCCATGAATGTGCCGATTTTTCTGCAAATTTATATATTTAATTTAAATTGCCGATAATTTTACTTAATTTTGCCAATCATATTTTTTCCCGGGCCGCAAGAGCTGTAAATCAGTTTTGCAACCCTACCTACGGGATTATGATTTTTTATTTGGAAACCCCACAATAATGAAAGCATTTAGAATTATTTTTTCCACGCTTATCGCTGTATTTGTCAATCACGCGGCAGCTCAGGATTTCTTTTCCAAAGAGGCTCCGGAAAGCTTGTTTGACGTAGGAGTCCGTGTCGGCATCAACACTTCCAACCGCACATTCAAAAAGGATGCGTTCGACATATGGAATGTCAATAGCTGGGGCACCGGCATCGATCTGGGCTGTGTGGTGGATCTCAACATCCGCGACTACATATCATTGCAACCGGGCATCTTCTTTGAGAGCCGCAGCGGCGACTATGCCTACTCCCAGAATTATTTCACCGCCTTGGGCGAAACGGATGTGTTTACACAACTCGGCCACGACAGATTCTACAACATCAACATCCCCCTGCTTGTCTCATTCAAATTCAACCTCGCTGAATCAGTGAGATTGATAGCTGAGGCCGGACCTTACTTCCAGTATTTTTTCAAAGACTCTGCCAGCCATAAAATACAGGTGATACGTCCGCAGACCTCCCCCACGGATCAGATTGACATCTATAACGAGGTAGCCAACAAATATGATATCGGCCTTAAAATTGGAGCCGGGATTCTGTATAAGCGGCATTATTCATTCAATATACATTATCTTGCCGGCGGCAGAAAAGCCTGGGACTCTCCATGGAAAGGGGGACGCCATAAAGCGTGGACTTTCACAATAGGCTACACCCTCTAAGCATTGAGAATACGCTCTACGTTCTTCTCCCTGCCGTTTTCAAAATCCAACCATATCAACGAATCGTCGCGTCTGTGCCATGTAAGCTGTTTCTTGGCATAGACGCGAGTATTTTTCTGTATGCGCGCCACAGCCTCCTCCTTGGTCATAGTGCCGTCAAACCAAGAGAACATCTCTTTCAACCCCACGGTGTTAAGAGAATTGAGAGTGCGCCGGTCATACACACTGCGAGCCTCATCTTCGAGTCCGGCCTCCATCATCGCCTCCACCCTACGGTTGATTCTCTCGAAAAGCAACTGACGCTCGCCATTCAATGCCACCTTCACAATTCTGAAGTTCCTGTCCACCCTGTTTCCGGTGAGCAGAGTGCTGTAAGGCACTCCCGCTGTAAGCGACACCTCCACAGCATGAAACACTCTCTTCATATTCTGCCTGTCGATCCTCCCATGACATTCCGGGTCTAAGCGTCTGAGCTCTTCCAACAGCCATGCATCACCCCTCTGGCCCCACTCGCTCATAAGCGGCATCCGGATATTTTCCGGCACAGTCGGCAGTTCATCTATGCCGTTGCATAGAGCATCGATATAAAGCATCGATCCGCCGCACACCACAGCAGAACCGTGCTCACTGAAAAGATGCTCTGCGAGCCTCAGCGCATCCTGCTCGAATGTGCTCGCACTGTAATATGCCTCAAGCGGCAGCATCTCCATAAGATGATGTCTCACGCCGCCACGCTCCTCCTCAGTGGGGACAGCAGTGACTATCGGAATACCACGGTACACCTGTCGGCTGTCGGCGGAGATAATCTCCGTGCCGAGTCGTTTCGCAAGGTCTACAGCGAGGGCCGACTTCCCGGAGGCTGTCGGCCCTGTTATCACATATAGCGTATTCATTAATCTTATTTTGCCACAAGCCGGCAGATATTCACGATTACATCGGTGGCTTTCTCCATGCTCTGAATTGCCACAAACTCGTAGCGGCCATGGAAATTCTCACCACCCGCGAAAATATTGGGACAAGGAAGACCCTTGAAAGAGAGTTGCGCTCCATCCGTGCCACCTCTGATCGGCTGCACCTTAGGCTCGACGCCTGCCTCGCGCATTGCCTGCTCGGCAGTCTCTATTATGTGCATCACCGGCTCAATCTTCTCGCGCATATTGTAATACTGGTCTTTGATCTCCACTGTGGTGCTTCCGGGATATTCCGCATTAGTTTTTCTCACGAGGTGTTCCATCTCGCGTTTGCGGCTCTCGAAACGTGCGCGGTCATGGTCGCGGAGAATGTAGCTCAACACTGTCTCCTCCACACTGCCCTGGATCCCCACGAGATGATAGAAACCTTCGTAGCCCTCCGTGTGCTCGGGAGTCTCCCAACGGGGGAGCATCACGATAAACTGAGTGGCCACCCGCATGGAGTTGATCATCTTATGTTTTGCGGAACCGGGATGTACGTTGCGTCCCTTGATAGTCACTTTTGCGCTCGCAGCGTTGAAGTTCTCATATTCGAGCTCACCGACAGCGCCGCCATCCATCGTGTAGGCGAAATCGGCTCCGAAAAGCTTGACATCAAACTTATGGGCACCCTGACCGATCTCCTCATCAGGATTAAAGGCTATGCGTATCTTGCCATGTTTGATCTCGGGATGGTGCTGAAGATAAGCCACAGCCGTGATGATCTCGGCTATGCCCGCCTTATCATCGGCGCCAAGAAGTGTGGTGCCATCAGTCACGATAAGATCCTGACCGAGATAGTTGTCAAGCTCAGGAAACTCCTCGGGAGAGAGCACAATACCTTTCTCTTCGTTGAGAGTGATAACCCCACCTTCGTAATTCCTTACAATACGCGGTTTCACATGTTTGCCGCTCATGTCAGGCGATGTGTCGAGGTGAGCGATAAAGCCTACCACCGGCACTTCCTTATCTATATTAGACGGCAAGGTAGCCATCACATATCCATTCTCATCGAGGGTTATCTCCTCAAGACCCATTTTCTCAAGTTCATCTCTGAGGAAACGGGCAAACACCATCTGCCCCGGGGTTGATGGTGTCATATTGGTAAGCTCGTCGCTTTGCGTGTCGAAAGCCACATAGCTAAGGAATCTGTCAGTTACGTTCATAATATAAGATGTTGGTCAAATTATTCGGTTGCCGGTGATGGGCACATTCAGATAAATTGCTCCTGAACGGCCCGGATATCTGTTGCCAAAATTAGTAAAAAAAAATCACATACTCCCAATCCTACCCATAAAGAAGTCTTTTTTATTGTCGCATTGTCGGGAGCCGGTCGGATCAGAGAGGTGATTTCAGCAAGAAGAGATTGATCGGGAGCGCTAAACCAAAGATAAGGGATCTTCCGGCCAGCGATGTTTGGGATAGCGGCGGCGCAATTCCTTGCGCACCTCGAAATATGTTTCACGCCAGAATCCCTCCATATCCTGAGTGAGCTGCACAGGCTTGAATCCGGGCGAAAGCAATTCCATCAATACCAAACGCCTGCCCTCATCCACCCGGGGAGTAGATGTCAGGCCGAAGCAATCCTGAAGACGCGCGCTCACCACAGGAGCTTCCGCTCCGCGACGATAGTGAATACGGGCGTTGCGGCCTGTCGGAAGTTTTATATGTGTCGGGGCAATTCTCTCCAATGCCTGTTGCTGTTCATAACTCAGCCTACCGAGAATTACGTTGCGCATGTCGATCTTGCGAAGCTCCTGCACACTCGAAGCCTCACCGATATAAAGCGGAAGCCAGTCAACGGCATTGTCAAGCAACGTCGGGGTCGACACATCGGGGAAGTTCAATTCCGGATGCCACGATGCCGCCACAGCGATTCTGAGCTGAAGACCCTCCACGTCATCATTAAAGTCAAACATTGTCAACCCCTCCTTGGGGGCGGCCGCGGCAATAACTGACGCAATCAATCCGCGGGCGTCAGACTTCACCTGCCGGGTAGCCAATGTGAGCAGACCCAACCTTAGCTCCTCTCTTACAATAGCCTTACCCTCCCGACTGTTCCACATCACACTCTCCATCCACGTCCCTTTCGATTTCAGGAAATTCTCCTCTACGGGAGCTGCGAGAAATATGCGCGAACCCATCGAAGCAATGGCAAGAAATTGATGTCGGGCAAGGTCGTCATCAGGATGCAGCCTCACCATATTGCCGCCGGCGGCAGTTCGATAGCTACCGTTGGCGTCGCGCATCGCTATCCTCTCAGGATAAGCCGAGGCCACGAGCATTCCGATATACTCCGGAGCCATATCTCTTGAATCTTGCTCAGCTTTCACAAGTCGGCGATATTGTGAAGCGATATTATCAATCCTTCTCCATGAAGCCGGAAGTTTACCTTTTCTATATTGCCGAAGCAATGCCACCCTCGTGGTCAGATCTGCATCCGATTCATCGTGGACAGGATCCCTCTCCTCAAGCAAGGCGGCAATATCACAAGCCAACGCTTTCATCTCCCCGGCCTCTGTCAGCATGGTTGCAATTCGCGGATGGCAAGGCAGTTGTGCGATTCGCCTTCCATTTTCAGTTAGTTTTCCCCTATCGTCTATAGCTCCCAATGCTGCCAGAAGATTACGGGCATTTGCAAGATTGCCCGCCGGAGGTGGTGTCACCCATAGCAAGCGCATGGCATCCCCCTCACCCCAGGCAGCCACAGTCAGCAACATTGAAGAAAGATCAGAAGTCTCGATCTCCGGCTGCCTGCACTCCTTCATTCGTGATTCGGTGGCCTTCGACCATAGCCTGTAGCAGGTGCCTGCCATCAATCGTCCGGCTCGTCCGGACCGCTGGATAGCCATATCCATTGATATTCGTGCCGTAACAAGCCTGCTGAGTGCTGTAGCCGGTTCAAACACCGGAGTACGGTAAAGACCGGAATCAACCACAACTGAAATACCCTCCAATGTAAGTGAAGTCTCGGCTATAGGGGAAGCAAGCACCACCCTGCGCCCTCCACCCTTTTCAGGCATCAACACCTGCCGCTGCTGCTCAGGCGTCATCATTCCGTAAAGAGTCAGCATATCAGCTCCAGGGAGTGTCTCAGTCAGCAGATCGCGACATTTCAGAATCTCCGCTTCTCCGGGAAGAAACACGAGTATATTACTGTCATGCTCACGATATGCTCTCCTCACAGTCCCTGCCACTACATTCGCGCAGTCCCTGATATCGAAATCCTCGCCATATATTATCTTCAACTCATGGCAACGTCCCGGGCTGTGCAGATGCCGGGCGTCGATCCTTCTTGTCAAAGCGTCGGCATCGATCGTGGCTGACATCACGAGAATCCGCAGATCGGGACGCAACACGCTCTGAATCTCCCGTGTGAGAGCGAGCGAAAGGTCGGAACTTAGGCTGCGCTCATGAAACTCATCGAATATCACGGCCTCGACTCCATCAAGTGTCGGATCGTCAACCAACAAACGCTCCATAATACCCTCCGTGATCACCTCTATCCTTGTGACCGCCGACACTTTGGTGTCGAAGCGTACTCTATAACCCACAGTTTGGCCAACCTTTTGGTCGAGCATTGAGGCCATGCGCTCAGCCACCTGACGTGCCGCTATCCTCCTGGGCTCCAACATCAGGATCTTCCCCTCTGCAATCCGCTCCAGAAGAGCGAGTGGAAGCAGAGTGGATTTACCCGCACCGGGAGGTGCCGTAACAATAAGGCGAGGATGAGTTTCCAACGAATCACACACTTCGTCGGCTATCTCTGAAATTGGCAATTGCGCGAATTTCTCTCGGATTCTCATTTCACACCGCCCTGACTCTATTTATATTGATTGAGAAATTCCGGCAGTTCAGGCGACAGATAACGAGGCACACCCTCTTTTCTGATCTTTCCCTCTTTATCGATCATCAGATATGTAGGGAAGCCCGGCATTTTTAGATGGCCCATAATACGGTTTTCCATATCCTCATCATCTATGAATATCTGTATCGCGTTTGTGATTGTAGGTGCAACCTTAACCCAGTTCTCCCTTGTCGAGCGTAGCCATATTACAGCAAACTTCAGATCCGAATCCTTGAAATATTCCCTCAACGACTCGCTCCCTTTCAGTCCTACACGGCATGGACCACACCATGTAGCGCTCACATCAAGATATATGGGTGTGCCTTTATACTCTTTCATGAGCCAGGCAATAGGATTCTCATCCGAAAGATTTTTGATTTCGCCGTCAACATACACTGTCATAGAGCCCGGTTTAATATCATCGATTGAAATGTTCTCCTCCGCATGTTGCCCATAAATCCGATCATAATATTTAGGGTTAGAGAACATTGATCTTTCCGGAACAGGAACATTTTCATCAGCTATATACATAATGTCTCTTACGGTTCCCTTTGGAGCGCTCTCAAGCACATCCGGGAAATATCTCATTATAGCACCAATATGAGATGGAAAGGTCATTACCTTAGTGTTCTCCTCATTGAAAATATCGAAAATCGGGTCAAGGAAAAAGGCACGCTTCTCCTCCTCATTCCTTCCTTGATACCCTAACGCCAAATTTGCCAAAGCAAAAGTATTTTCAGTATAGAGCATTGAAACAACATCCGAAGTCAGATTATTTGCACGTGCATAGCTGTCAACACTGTCACGACCGGCCTTCACATATTCCTTGAAGACCGGTAGATAATCTTCAAGCGCTACCGTGTCTGATGGCAATTCCACGCTCCCATAAAATCCGCTCATCTGTTGAATTGCGGGATTATATTGTTGGTTTATTGCGCCTTTATCGCCAGAGAATGTCACAGTAACAGGATATACCGATGCATCGACATCCATATACAGGGAATCACCGGGGGCTGCAAAAGCACAAATGAAATTCTTATTGTAATTTACACTGAATGTGTGAGGATATGATAGAGGAATTCTCTTATAGAAAGCGCCATCGCTATCAATTTCACATATTGCCCTATCGCTTCCATACCAATAATCACACTCATTTATTATCAAGGTGCGGGGCATATCGCCTGTAATATTCCGTATGTGTCCCACTACTGTTATTGAATCGGCTGGCTCTCTTTCAGCAGAAGAATTGGAAAATTTATCCATTGAAGCGTCTGCCGAGGCTTGAATGGATCCGATTATCATTGCCGCAGTGAAAAATGCTGGAGTTATTTTTTTCATGATCTTAAGAGTTAAACTAAAGCACTTTTATTATGTAAGTTACAAGTCAAGAAAATCAATATTATCTTGATTGGTGACATATACTTACGGATTGGCTCCCAATCCATATGCAAAGGTAAATAAAATCCCGAAACTACACAAACTTCGCGACAAAAATGAGACAATCTGAAAATTATCTTGATAAAAGACATTTTGAAATAGTTGAACACTCAACCATTTCTTAGTTACAGATGTTATATTGATGTATGATGAAAATACATAAGTCGCTACGAATAATAAATGTCGCAATGACATGATATTTTACTGCTCGTCGCCACTTAATATAAATAAATCTTAAAGATAGAAAGGAAAATACTATGATTACATTAACCGTATGGTCGGATTTTGCATGTCCTTATTGCTACATAGGTGAGACTCGTCTTGAAAAAGCTATCGAAGAACTCGGTGTGAAGGATGATGTAGTGATTGACTACCGTGCTTTTGAGCTTGATCCGAGTGCGTCCAAGGAGGTAGTATCATCCACTCCGGAGCGTTTCGCAAAGAAATACCGTCTATCTCTCGATGGTGCTAAAGAACAGATTGAACAGATCTCATCACTGGGTCGTGAACTCGGCATTGATTTCAACTATGCCACAACTCAATATTCCAACACACGTGACGCTCACAGACTCATGAAACTCGCGGAAGCAAAGTATGACCGCGAGACAGTGGCCCGACTTAACGAACTTCTCTTCAAGGCCTATTTCGTGGAGAATCTTGTGCTCGCCGACCATAAGGTGCTTCTCGACAAGGCGCTGGAAGCGGGAATGAAAGAAGATGAGGTCAAGGAGGTGCTCGAATCCAATATGTATGATGATGAAGTTCGCTTCGATGAGCGCGAGGCTATGATGCGTGGCGTTCATGGTGTGCCTTACATCGTTTTCAACGGCGACTTCGCTGTCCCCGGAGCGTTAACACTTGATGGATTCAAATCGGCTATCGAGCGCACCATGAAGAAAATGAAAGATAGCGAGCCTAAGGAACGCGCCCACCAGTGTGGCCCCGACGGATGTCAGATTCTTTAATACAATGGGAGGAATAAGCCATGATTCGCGAACTACAAGTGCAAGGTGTCTTTACTGAGAATACCTATTTCTTTATTGATGAGCATACTAAATCGGGATTCCTGATTGATCCGGGAGCGCAAGCCGGTGTAATCTATGACGTTATTGTCAGAAACGGTTGGCATATCGAGAAGATTCTCCTCACTCATGGTCATTTCGATCATATGGGTGCGGCGGAACTGCTACGCGAACGTCTGGCAGCCCCAATCTATATCTATACTCCCGATGCGCAATACCTGACTGACCCCTATCTTAATCTTAGTGCAAATTCAGGGGAGCCCATCACAGTGGCCCACTATGAGGAACTTCATTCCGGAGAAATAATCCGACTGAAAGCCAATTCAGAATTCAGCCTGAAAGTTATCCCGACTCCGGGTCATACCCCAGGCTCTGTCACATACTATTCGAAAGAGGAGCATGCCGCTTTCGTTGGTGATCTCCTTTACCAACATGGCCCGGGCCTGACGAATTTCCCCGGTGGCAACAGATACATACTCGAACAGTCAATCATAAATAAGATTCTGACACTGCCCCCGGAGACAATGCTCTTTTCGGGTCACTCCTCCCCTATCACAGTGGCTCAAGAATCAAGACTCCTGCTATCGGAATAACAATATAGGTTACGCCGTTTTGCCGACGTAACCTTTTTTCTATCCACACATCTTAAACTTTATCTCCTTGATACTTACATATGGAAACAAAAGAAATATTCCGCCCCATGAATTTGGGCAAACAGATTACCAAGAACAGAATAATCCGAAGCGCAACCAATGACCATCTCGGAAATACCGACGGCACAGTCAGCGATGCCGAGATTGCCATGTACGACTCACTTGCTTCCAATGAGGTCGGCACGATCATTACCGGCCACATGAGCGTGGCTCCCGACCTTGGTTTGAGAGCCGATGAGGCTCAGCTCTCAATTGGCGATGACCGTTTTATCGATGGACTCAGCCGTATTGCAAAAAAAATTCATGAATACGGTGCTATTGCAATAGCTCAGATATCTCTCGCAGGACCAAAAGGACTCAATCCGTTTGATTTCAATAAACTTACCACAGAAGAGATCGAACAGATTCGCGATTGGTTTATCGCTGCCGCGAAGCGGGCAAAAGAGGCCGGATTTGATGGAGTCCAGGTGCATCTTGCCCACTGGTATCTGCTGCAAGCTATAATGAATGTGGATATCAACAAACGCACTGACAAATACGGAGGCTCTCCGGAAAATTGCCTGCGACTTCCTGTTGAAATAGTGGCGGGTATCAGAAAGACCACTCCCGAGGATTTCCTGCTTATGGTTAAGATGAACGCCCACAACACTCTTGAGGGAAAAGATGACAGTGAGTTGCTTGCCTATTATGCTTCCAGACTGACCGACACCGGTGTCGACCTCGTGGAATTAAGCGGCAGCGATTTCAATCACAAGGACAGAAAGGCCGAACTGTATTATCTGGAGGAGGCAAGGAAACTGAAAGAAACACATCCGGAAATAAAAATGTCGCTCGTCGGTGGAATATTCAGCAAAGATACAATCGAGAAGGCTCTTGAGGTCACCGAATTTGCATCTCTTGCCAGAACACTCCTCACCCAACCGGATTTTATAAGAAAGATGAAGAATGGAGAGGAGCTCAAATCACGTTGCATCCACTGCAATAAATGTTTTGAAATCTTCGCCACTAAGTATGAGCGTTGCGTATTCGGACCGGTACTTCCTAAGCTTGAAGAAACTTTCGCTCCGGAAAGCCCAAACTGAACCGCCGAGCAAATTGAAGGCCACCAAATAGTTTTATATAAAAGCACCCGAAGAACATGGCTCTGCAATTAAGACTACCATGTTCTTCGGGTGCTTTAATTAAAACTGCATAGAGGGCTTTCGAGCCAACAAAAGAAAATTCCTTGCTTTTCAGGCGAGAGCTTTCTTCATTGCGCCGGGACTTATCACCCCTTGAAGCACCGTAGAGTCATCAAACACCATGTAGGGTATGAGATCGAAATCCTTACGCTCATCCACCTCCTTCTCCTCGGCCTTAACCAGATCACCATACTCATCACTCTCAAGCACCGCCTGAACCGCCGTCTTATCCAGACCGCAATTCTCAGCTATCGACAATAATACATCATGATCTGAAAGTCGAAGATTTTCAATGAAATTTGCATGGAAGAGTGCGAAATTCAATTTAATCACAGTTTCCTGCGAAGCAACCGTCCGGGCATATTCCATCAATCTATGTGCATCGAATGTGCTGCACACCTGGGTTGTGGCAAGCTTGTAATCGAGACCTACCCGCGATGCCATCTTGGTGATTCTTTCCATCAGGTGTTCCGTCTCTTCCAATGTAAATTTATGGCCATCCATAAAATGTTGGGTCATAGTCTCCACAGGAATCACCGGAGCCGAGGGATCAAGCTGATAGGAAAGGAAGCGGATGCTGACCTTATCCGTAAGTCCCTCCTTCTCTATAATATCCATCAACTGCTTTTCACCCAAGTATGAATAAGGGCAGGCGAAATCGGCCCATATCTTAATTTCCATAATTATTGTTTTTAAGTTTCTATACTTAAAAACAATAATGGAAATTAAACAGTTCTAATCACTCGGCATTCTTCTTCAACCATTCGCTTCTTACTTTGTCGGGCAGATGGGTCACTTTGAAGTTGGAGAATGTAGCCTTGAAACCATTGCCGTCGGGGCATGCGGCAAACATACCGATCTTCACCGGATGATTAGCCTCCACCCATGCGTTGCGCATCATATGATACTCCTTGTCGTCGAATGAATAGAATATCTCCACAGCATCCAGACGACGCACTGCCTTGATCCATATATACTCCACCGGACGGTCAAGCGCTATCACACTCCAGTCGGAGGTGTGATGAGTTACTACGGTGCTGAGATTATACTTGCCGTCTACAAACTCGATTCCGGTCTTTATATAATTCTCGTGGTCAAGACGGATCATCATACCCGCCTGGTCGAATCTCACCTTATAGTCGCCGGAGATCTTGACCTTCGCCTCAAACTCACCGCCATATTCCGCATAATAGAATGGCGCGTCGTCGACGGTGAAGCCATAATGTGATATGCGCCAATAGTCGCTGTTGGGGGTGACATCCATCGTTAACGTCCCGTTGTTGATTGTCCAGTTTTCCGGTTCGTTAAACCAATTCATCTTTTCAAGAGTCTGGCCGTTCATTACCTGAGCAGACGCTATGGCTGCCCAAAGAAGTATATGCTTAATCTTCATTTTTCATTATTTTTATTAACTTTGCAAAGTTAACAAACCCCAAAAAGGTGTGCAATGGTCAGAAATAACCATTTGAACGATAACAGAGCTTTGCTCGACGAATTGTTAAGAGGCGATATTTCAGCAAGCGAACGTGATTCTTTTGCTGATGTCATTGACGGTGCCCGTCACTTGGCTGAGGTCGAAAATCTCCTGGTAGTGGTGAGCGATATGGTCATGGGAAACAGCCATATCATTGCCGGTTCATTCTCCCGTAATCTTGACTTAGGCAATTATCGTCAGGAGTGTTCCATCTGGGAAAGTAAGATTCTCTCTTTGATGTCTCGTGAGGAGCAGGAGGAGAAATATCTCGCTGAACTCCACTTCTTCCATTATCTACGGAAATTACCGAAAAACAAGAGACAGGATTATTATCTGGTGTCTAAATTGCGTTTCCTTTATGTCGATGGCAACATTCACAATGTCTTGCACCGTATGTATTACATATGGGACAATAAGATTGAAAATATCAGATATGCCATATGCACATATGGCCCCCTCCCTTTTGACCTTCCGGGAAAAAGCTTTGCAGTAAACTCGATCACCGGGGTGACGGAGAACCTTACCGATACCGACAATGCGGCCCTGCTCAGCGCAAGAGAGAGACAGGTTTTGTCGATGATCGATTCCGGCATGATCAGTGCCGAAATCGCCCACCAACTTAATATCAGCATCCACACGGTCAGTCGCCACCGTCAGGAGATCATTGCCAAGCTCCAGGTAAAAAACACCCACGAGGCCTGCCGCATTGCAAAAAGCCTGAATCTAATCTAAGCCTTTATCTTACTTGGTGGCGTCGAGCACTCCGCGAAGATATCCCACGCTTTCACACACGCCAGGGTTTGGATTATCTCCATTCTTCTCAAACTCTATGCTGACTACTCCTTTGTAGTCGCTCTCCCGCAAGGCTTTTGCAATAGGGATGAAGTCTATTACCCCGCGGCCCATTTCCCAGGTCTGGCCGGCTTTGGTCGGCGCCGTTTCATCCTTTATATGGAGATCGTAGATCCAATCTTTATAATCCACAAGTATCTTAGCTACATCCTGCCCCATACGCACACAGTGTCCGAGATCAAGACACGCCCCCACTCCAAGCGATGGATCTTTCACCAATTCCACAATCTTATAGATATCCGGAAAAGCCTGCCCGTCGGGACCATGAGTGTGGATAGCCACTTTGATGCCGCTATCTTTTACCTTTTTTATCGTATAGTCTATCAATTCATAATCAGGCACTCCGATGAAAAAGGGTACACCGTAGCGCTCGGCATATGCGAATGCCCGGTCCACCTCCGCCTCTGAATGCATATAGATTGGACCGAGAGTGTAGCCCTCCACTCCATAGGATGCACACACGTTCTTAAGCTCTTCCATCTGCTCTTTTGTGGCATCAAGCGGCAACCACCAGTCTTTGATAGAGAGATATTTCACTCCCATATCCTGAAGCATCTTGCATGTGTTTTCGAGATCATACTTTCGGTAGGTGTAGCCTGCCACGCCTATCTTTACGTCATCACTACCGCGATTGCCTGTCACAAGCTGTGCCTGGGCACAAGGAACAGTAGAGAATGCCATTACACTCACTATCAATAGGTTTCTAAGCCTTGATTTCATAGCCATTTTCGGTGATATTGATTTATAGTGGATTTCAATTTTTTAAAGACCGTCCTTATTAGTATCAGTCCTTCGCAAAGTTAATCATTTATCATTTAACTTCAACAATCCGCAAACAAAATAATTAATCTTAAAAGGTCTTAAAACTCCGGGCTTTTAATCTTCTGCCCACGAACCTCAAATTTTATCTCGGCGTTATATTGGCAAATACGATTCCCCTCCGGGAATGATCACGGTTCCTTATCGAAGTTTATAAAACTTCATTGTGCAATAATTTTAGTTAATAGGAGGTCGTAATTATGAAAAACACTATACGCTATATCTTCACGATATTGCTTCTGTCTATGCCCGTATTGTTGTCGGCTGCCGTCACAGAAGAGAATGATACCCTGGCGGGTGTCACTGAAAATTACGGTTATGAGATGCCCGTAACTACCGACAGTATAACTGCCTTGTCGGCTAATCTCACTACAACTGAGCCCGACAGCACATCCCTTCGTTCCATTGAAGAGATCACCGTAGCCGATGGCTCGTTAGACGAACTTACATATTCCGATTTCAATGCCTATATACCTGAAGATGCAAGGCTTGATTCGGTTGCACCCCTGAAGTTCAAACCTTTCGTAAGAAAAACTCCACTCGAAAGCATCTATGCCCACCCTTATTCCGTGACAGGCAGACGACCTGACTGGCATCGTCTGTGGGTAAACACTACCGTGCTGAGCGGCGCTTTCATCGGCACATTGTTTGTGTTGGAAATGTTGCCGGAGGATGCCACGAGCTGGAACCGTGCGGCTTTGCAGAAAGTGCCCTTATTCAAAAGATGGAGAGAGCATGTAATTGAAAAAGGTCCGGAATGGGACCACGATAAGTTTGTGTTCAACTATCTGCTTCACCCTTACGCCGGAGCCGCCTACTTCATGGCTGCACGAAGCAACGGTTTCAATGCCTGGCAATCGCTCCTTTACTCGGCATGTATCTCAACGATAGGTTGGGAATTCGGTATCGAAGCGTTTATGGAACGTCCCTCAATACAAGATCTTTTCATCACTCCTATCGTTGGCTCCCTTATCGGCGAGGGATTCTACAAGCTCAAACGTAAGATAGTAAGCAACGGTTATCGGCTTGCGGGAACACCGATTCTTGGAAACATCGTGGCGTTCATCATAGATCCGGTAAATGAAGTGGTCGGTCTTTTTAACGGCAATCCTGCCCGTAAACTGCCGGTAAAGAAACCCGTATATGGTCCTCAACCGCAACTCACTTCATCTCTGAAGTTATTTAGCGGCCACACCAAAATCGGTCTATCAATGATCTATACCTTCTGAGCATACTTATTGATTATGACATATTGAAATATCTAATGAGGGAAATAAGAAATAATTTCTTATTCCCCTCATCAGCTATTAATTTACAGATAGTTAACAATGTCGCAACTTCTTATATTCAGTCGGCATCACCTGAATGAAGTCTTTCACTGCATTGTCCCAGTCGTCGAGAAGACGGGCAGCAAGCGGAGAACGTGTATGCCGATAATGTGCCGATACAAGCCTATGAAGCTCCCGCGCATCAGCGGCATCATCTACGAGCGACAACTCTACCATCTCCATATTGCAGAAATAGTCAAATGTTCGGTCGGGATCATACACATAAGCCACTCCTCCACTCATGCCTGCCGCGAAATTGCGACCCGTGCGTCCGAGCACTACCGTCACACCACCTGTCATATACTCGCAACAATGGTCGCCCACACCCTCTACCACAGCAACGGCTCCGGAATTGCGCACACAGAAGCGCTCTCCCACTCTTCCGTTGATGAAGATCTCGCCCGAGGTTGCTCCATAAAGTATGGTATTGCCGGCTATGATATTGGCCTCAGGTGCAAACTCGCTACCCTCCGGGGGAACTATCACTATACGGCCGCCCGACAATCCTTTGCCTACATAATCATTCGCATCGCCTTCCAGACGGAATGTAATCCCCTTTGTCAGGAATGCCCCGAAGCTCTGGCCGGCGGATCCTTTGAAAATCACCTTGATGATGTCATGACCGGGCAGTCCGTCGTCGCCATACTTCAAAGCCACCTCTCCGGAAAGCATCGCACCTACAGAACGGTCGGTGTTGCTCACAGGAAATTCCATCTCAACCGGTGTGGCTGAGTATATGGCGGGATAGGCCATAGCTATTATCTTGCGATCTATTACATTATCCATATCATGTTTCTGTGCCGATACAGATATTACGCTGTTAGTCTCAGCCTCTTCCGGTATATAGAGAAGCCTCGACAGATCCAGACCCTCCGGGAGATCCGACTTCACCTTCAATAAGTCAGGACGCCCTATTATCTCGTTGAGGTTACGGATGCCCCTTTCCGCCATCATCTCACGGATGCGACGTGCCAGAAAGCGGAAATAGCGCACGAGATATTCAGACTGTCCATCATATTTGGCACGAAGCTCGGGATTCTGTGTGGCTATGCCCACCGGACATTTGTTGGTGTGGCAACGACGGTCCATTATACAACCGAGCACAATCATGGCTGCCGTGGAGAAACCGTAATCCTCCGCTCCCAACATTGCCATCACAAGCACGTCGCGCGCCGATTTGAGCTGACCATCAGCCTGAAGACGCACCTGCCCGCGGAGATTGTTCATCACAAGCGTCTGCTGCGTCTCTGAGAGTCCGAGTTCCACGGGTGTTCCGGCATAGCGTATTGATGAGGCCGGAGAGGCTCCTGTGCCACCGTCGCTACCGGAAATTGTGATCAGGTCGCTCTTCGCTTTGGCCACACCTGCTGCGATTGTGCCCACGCCACTCTCCGACACGAGCTTCACGGAAACCTTTGCACGGGGATTCACATTCTTGAGATCAAAGATAAGTTGTGCGAGATCTTCGATAGAATATATATCATGGTGAGGTGGCGGTGATATAAGGGAGATTCCGGGTATAGAATGGCGGGTCTTGGCGATGATCTTGTCTACCTTGAAGCCAGGCAACTGCCCACCCTCTCCGGGCTTTGCTCCCTGTGCCACCTTTATCTGAATCTCATCGGCATTCACAAGATAGTTGGCCGTGACTCCGAAACGTCCCGATGCCACCTGCTTTACGGCACTTCTTACCGACGTGCCATCCTCGCGTGGCGTGAAGCGGGCTGAATCCTCGCCACCCTCTCCCGTATTGGATTTCGCTCCGATAGAGTTCATGGCAGCCGCGATCGCCTCATGTGCCTCTGAGGAAATAGCTCCGAATGATATGGCTCCTGTGAAGAATCGTTTCATTATCTCCGCTTCCGGTTCAACCTCCTCTATGGCGATACCCTCTCCCAGACCTCCTATCCCAAGATAATCCCTTATGAAAATGGGATCATGGCCGTGATCTATCATATCACAGAATTTCTTGAACTGCTCATAGCTGTCGAGACGGGTGGCAACTCTCAGGGCCTTGACAGCCTCAGGGTTCCAGGCATGAATCTCACCATCTTTCTTAAAGGAATATCTTCCCACATTGGGCAATGGAGCCCCCTCATCAAAATCACCACCCCAGGCCTCTTTATGAGCGTCAAGAATATCTTCCGCTATCGTGTTCAGTCCGATGCCGCTTATCTTCGAAGGTGTCCCACCGAAATAGCTGTTGCAGATTTCGTCGGAAAGACCGATAGCCTCAAAGAGCTGCGAACCCTTATAAGAAGTCAGTGTGGAGATGCCCATCTTCGACATTATCTTAAGAAGTCCCTTATCAACGGCCTCTATAAAATGGCGTGACGCTGTGTCGAAATCAAGTTGCACCTTCTTATCGGCCACCATCTTCTCAATCACGGCGAAAGCCATGTAGGGATTTATAGCAGAGGCTCCATAGCCCACAAGCAGGGCGAAGTGCATCACCTCCCGGGCATCGCCGGTCTCAACCACAATCGCCGTGCGCGTGCGCTTACGCGCATTGATAAGATGATGATGAAGGGCAGCTGTAGCAAGGAGCGACGGTATAGGTGCGCGGTCTGCTGAAACACCCCGGTCGGTGAGTATAATATAGCTGCACCCCTCATCCACGGCTTTCTCACCCTCCTCACAGAGACGGGCTATACCCTTCTTTATACCCTCGGCACCATCCTCAATCGGGAATGTCATGTCGAGACGACAGGCATCGAAGCCTTTATAGCGAAGATGGCAGAGAAGATCGAGCTCACGGTTAGTAATAACCGGACGCTTCAGAAGCACCATCTTACACTGCTCGGGCGAAAAGTCGAGCATCTCGCGGCTCACTGCTCCTATGTAACTGTCAAGGTTCATCACCAGCTCCTCTCTGAGCGGGTCGATCGGAGGATTCGTAACTTGCGCGAAGTGCTGACGGAAATAATTGTAAAGCGGCTGACGTCTTCTTGAAAGTGCGGCAAGCGGGGTGTCATCTCCCATTGAATGAGTAGGTTCCTTACCATCTACGGTCATAGGTGTGATTATCTTCTCCACCTCCTCGCTGTCGTACATAAACGTATGGAGCAGTTTGTTGAATCCCTCCACTTTCTCTTCAGCCTTTCGGCCGGATGTGATGGTGTCGAGCTTCACACGGTTGCCGGCGAGCCAGTCGCGGTATGGCTTCATCCCGGCAAGTGCCTCCTTTATCTCCTCATCGAAGAGGATACGGTGTTCCTTCATGTCCACAATCATCATCTTGCCGGGCTTCAGTCTCCCCTTACGTTTTATCTCCGAGGGGTCGAATGCGAGCACACCGGTCTCTGATGCTATCACCACAGTGTCGTTGTCGGTTATAAGTATAGCGGCCCGGGCGCAAACCATTACGGTCGAGCATACCGCCCGCATATCGGCCGTCGCTGAAAAGGAGTGTGGCCGGACCGTCCCATGCCTCCATCAAAATGGAATGATACTCGTAGAAGGCTTTCAGAGCTGGACTGATAGGGTTCTTATCGTTGAATGATTCCGGCACGAGCATGGCGAGCGCGTGGGGAAGCGACATTCCGGCCATTACGAAGAATTCCAACACATTGTCGAGCGAGGCAGAGTCGCTCATTCCGGGTTGCAGAATAGGCGTCATATCCTGACCGCCGAATGCTTCGGGATGCAGACCACCCTCTCGGGCTTTCATCCATAGGCGGTTGCCCTGAATAGTGTTGATCTCTCCATTATGCCCCAACATTCTGAAAGGCTGAGAAAGACTCCAGGCCGGGAAGGTGTTGGTGGAGAATCGGGAGTGAACCAATGCCATGGCCGTAGTGAAGCGGGGGTTCATCAAATCGGGATAATAATAGCGCAACTGCAGACTGGTGAGCATCCCTTTGTAGACCATTGTCTTCGATGATAGCGAACAGATATAGAAATCCTCTTTCCCAGGGAGGTCGGTTTCCGCCACTTTCTTCTCCACTCTTTTCCTAAGGAGGTAAAGGCGCAGCTCCATAGGGCGATCGCTTTCCTCGTCAGAGACAAATATCTGCCTCACAACCGGCTCGGCATTCTTTGCCACCTCCCCAAGCATTGAATTATTGGTGGGCACGTCTCTCACGGCAAGAAGTGTCATGCCGTCGGCCATCGCCTCACGTTCAATAATGTCAAGAATAGCCTCACGCGACTCCTCATCGCGTGGCATGAAGACTATTCCGGTGCCATAGCGTCCCTTCTCCGGCACGGGTACTCCCTGCAGGAGAATAAATTCATGGGGTATCTGGACCATTATTCCGGCACCGTCACCGGTGAGCGGATCGGCACCTTCAGCACCACGGTGCACCATATGTTCGAGCACCTGAAGTGCTTTCTCCACAAGCCGGTGGCTCTTACGCCCCCCGACATTTACAAGCAAACCCACTCCGCAGGCATCATGCTCATATCTCGCGTCGTAAAGACCTTTGTAATGATTTGTCATATATTTTGTTTTAATTTTCCTCTATTCCTTTCTGACCATTCCTCCATAAAAAAAGGAGAGGCCCGGAGTCATCATCAGTACGAAAATCGTAGCGGTGATCATCCAGGCCACATTCGCCCAAAGGGCGCCATCTCCACCAAGAGCGAAAGTTTCTCTATCATAGGGAGAGCACAACCCTATGCAACTCATTATCACTATTCCTAACAGCACGGCAAACCAGCCCTTACTGACAGTTCTTCCTGAAATTTTCATTTTTCCTTAAATTTTGATTTTTACCTTAGAAACTATTTCTTTACCTAAAAATTATGTTAATATTCTATAAATACACCACAAAAGTAGTAATTAGATATTATAATTGCAAATCATTTATCAATTTTCTATACAATAACAATATTTTAAACTCAATTCTATCATAAAGAAGATCACAAGAAAATCTTTGATCATGATGCCACATGAGTAAGATTTTCTTGAGAATGGTCATAACTTCTTATTGAAGTACCGACTCTTAGATCTAAATTCATATGAAAGCTCTTACTATGCTGATAAACAGTATGGATTTATAGAAAAGAATACAGGAAAGATACAGATTTTGAAAGAATAATGCAAAAATGTGTTCCCTTGCGTAAGTTCTGTGTTTTCAGGCAATTAGAAGTATATAGGCTTATATTAGGTATTTCTTCTTAAACCCTACTTATTAATTAGCTTTATTCTATTTTATATTTACAATATTTAACGTAGCAAAATAGGACGAATTCAGGTGATGAATAGACTGTAGAGGCAATTTTGGGGTTTTCCAATCTCTGAAATTGGATCGAGGGGTTTCCCCTTGCAAGGGTGTTTTAAGTCGGCATGATGCTATGAGAATGTCCGACAAAAACACATCTTGCAGTGGCTATCGAAAATCATCTGAATCAACTATAGAAAAATCCCTCTGAAAAGCAGCTTCCTACGCTGATATATCAGATTTTTTATGTAAATTTACATTTTAAAACAGATGCATATTCCAAATGGCAAAAATAACCGTTCAAAATACTCCAATTACCGTTCTTAATATCAAGGAACAGGATTATATCTCTCTGACTGATATGGCTACTGCCAAAGATGGAGACAGCAGAGCTGCAGATATAATCAAGAACTGGCTCAGAAATAGATATACCATTGAGTTTCTTGGCACATGGGAACTTATCCACAACCCCAATTTCAAAGTGGTCGAATTTGACCACTTTAGAATGAGTGCAGGTTTGCCATCTTTTGTATTGAGTGCTTCGGAATGGATTGAGAGAACCGGAGCAATAGGATTGGTCGTCAAGAAAGGTCGTTACGGAGGGACTTATGCCTACAAGGACATCGCTTTTGAATTTGGATCTGCGATCAGTGTGCCGTTCAAACTCTATCTGATAGAGGAGTTCCAGCGGTTGAAAGCAGAGGAACAACGGTTGATCGGTTGGTCAGCGAAACGAGAGTTGTCGAAAATAAACTACCGAATACATACAGATGCGATCAAGCAAAATCTTATCCCGGCTGAGGTCACTAAAGCACAGGCAAGCATTATTTATGCCAATGAAGCCGATGTGTTGAACGTGGCTATGTTCGGAATGACTGCGAAACAATGGCGTGAGGTTAATCCTGAATTGAAGGGGAATATCCGCAATTATGCATCGATCAACGAACTCATATGCCTCTCCAATATGGAAAGCCTTAATGCCGTATTCATCGAGCAGGGACTTCCACAATCCGAAAGACTTATCAAACTCAACCAAATCGCCATTCATCAGATGAGTGTATTGGAAAGTGATGATGAAAGGAGATTATTGAAATAACCAATAGGAAGCTGATTACAAAATTAAAGTTCATTATGATCTTATGGGAATGATTGAAATTGGTCCGCATGACGAAATAAGAAATTTATACAATAAACCAGCTAATAGAAAATTAAAATACTGTGCAGTCATATCCATTTCAATCACAATCGCCCTCTTGTTGGTTGTGGTGATTTGGATGAAGCAACTTTCTTATCGAAATGTATTGCTTATCAAAGGAGGGGCTGCCTTATTTGCAATTATTTTCGCAGTTATGTATGGAGTGCTTGTATACCGAGTAAACCGTGAATATATCAGTAACAGAAGATAAATAACAGTTGGAATACAAAAATTCTAAGCCCTGAAAATTTGCAAGTTACAGAGAAGAAGTGCAAATAAGGGGCAAAAAGTCTTTTTTAGGTCTTTCTTTATATGTATTGATGAGATACAAAAAAGGACTTTACACTACAATGAATGTAAAGTCCGAAATATATGGGATATCTTTTAGAAATACTATATAGGATAATCAAAAACGTTCTCTCCTTTTTTCTTATGATAGTAAATTGTGATACCAATTGCTAAAGCCATGCTTACTATACGAACTATATTAGATATTAAGCCACCTGCTGCCACTTCTGTTCCCGTCACATTAAATATGACCCATGCGGCATTCATCAAAAAATGGAGCCCGAATACAACCCATAGGTTAAAGTTCCAAGCAGCATACATCCAACTGAAATATAATGCTCCTATAAATGTAACTCCAAAAGCAGCCAAGCTTGAAACTAAGTCATATCCTTGATATGTATGCGCGAGTCCGAATAAAACAGCAGGTAGAAGCGTAGCCCATATGAACCCTACTTTTGCATATCTAAAGAATAAACCAAACATAAACGCTCTGCACATAAATTCCTCAATGAATCCCGGGAACAAGCTTTTTCTTATTATTAGTGACAGAGTAAGATCAGGATTTATAGACCCGATTATTGGGAAAACAATATATAACGGTAAAACAGAAAGCAATGCTATAAGGAAGCCTTTGAAGAAGTTGGAATTAAGACCAAGGAAAGAACAAATTTCTTTTGGCTTAATAACTATATACGTTCCCAACAACACAGCAATCGCCATTACAATGTCTCTTGCAAATGAACTTAGTATAGTACCACCCTTAATTTTAAGCCAGACATCCACATGCCATGCATTCCCCCAGAGCGAATTTACCAAGAAGCAAGCAATTACAGCAAAAATAACTTTGGCTGTTTTTGATTTCAAAATAACCATTTTGTTTTCATTTAGAGATTCAAAATACAAAGTTACTAATTTTTTTGACATATTCGCTATAACTATGCAATTCTGATACAATTCTTTAGGGTGTTAGAATCTTGGCAATTAGGCTAATGGAATTGCAAAACGGTACAAAGTGGGGAAATTTGCCCATTTTTATAGTCCGACACCGCGTCCTCGTGTGCGGTTCATATCCCTGATAACTGAAAAGAGATTGGAGGTTAGATGGTCTAACGAACAGTCTAACACGGTCTAACATTTCATTTTTTAAGTTATTTTTCCTCGCTTAACTTTTCCGCTCAAAAAAAATTTTTTAACTTTGTATATTAAACATTTTAAAGACAATATTATGATTCTACCTTGGTACTCATACCTGCCTATAGCAGCAGGCATAATTGGTGGCTTGATCGGTGGTCACTATCACAAGCAGTATCAGAAAAACAGGAAGAAAAAGTAATCTAAAGCTTTATTACTCGGTTCTGTTTCCAATCTTCCTTCATGACTGAAGGGAGATGGGAGGTCATGCGGTCTAACTCCTTGCTACCTTTCTCGAACTGTCGGTTATCGAGGTGCGGTCGGGCAAAGACTTTGATAGTATAAGCTGCATCTTTGACGTTGGGTGCATCGGCAAGATACTCGGCTATTGTCTCGCGGTGAGACAGTGTAAACTTATTGAATACGGATATTGAAAATTCGATAAGGGCCGTTATCGCCTCACGTAATCTTCGCTCAAGCATTTCAAGCATGGCTTTGATTCGGGCGAGAAGGTTGGCTTTCTCAAATTCAAGTCGTTCAATCCGTGAGTTTGAGGTGCTTTCAAGATTGCGGTAAGCTTTTGTGAGTTCAGGAGCCCTCACCTGGAAAAATTTCATTTTATTTTTTACCATTTATACAACATATTCCAATTTTTTTTATTAATATTGCATTCTTTAATATGATTTCTATCTGCAGGTAACTGTTCAGTTAGCTTTTCAAGCACTCAAACGCCACATGAACTTAGTGAAAATCAACGCCGAATACCTTAGAACAGCAAATTATGCTCTGTTCCATAACAGAATACAGATTTGTCAGGCTGTGACGGTTACAAATATTTCCGATCGTCCCATTGAGAATATTCAAGTGACATGCTCGGGAGAGTTTATATCACGGTATGAGAGCGAAATGATTGCCCTTATCAATCCGGGAGAAACTATAAAAATTTCTCCCTACAAAATCACTCCCGACGCTGCAAAGCTTGCTACTCTCACAGAGAGGGTGATAACCGAATTCACTCTTAAAGCCACCGTTAAGAACGAGAATTATAACGACCTCATAAAAGAGATGTCGACCAACGATGGCCCGACTGATACGGACGATTCTGAAAACATTGGTTTAAGAGATGGCGATGGAGAAGACAGCATCAAGGATACTCCCGGGAAGACTACAATTGGCGAATTGGTTTGCGAGTTAGAACTGATGCCTTTTGATTATTGGACAGGAATAACCATACTCCCTCAGACAATTGCCTCATTCATTACCCCCAACCACCCCGCTATCAATAATATTGTGGTGAGAAGCGCTGCCATTCTAAAGCAGCTTACAGGCTCATCAGCTTTCAACGAGTATCAGACAGGCGACAACAATGATGTGCGACAACAAGTGGCGGCGATATTCGCGGCCCTACATGAAATTGGCATTATATATAGAAGTCTCCCGGCCACATTTGAAGAAATCGGACAACGCATAACAATGCCCGATCAAGTGCTCGCCACAAAAATCGGCAACTGCATAGAGCTGACTCTGCTGATGGCTTCCGTGCTTGAGGCCGTAGGACTCAATTCCTTGATTATAATTAATCAGGGACATACTTTCTTAGGTGTATGGCTCGTAGACGATTGCTATCCATGCAGTCTCTGCGATGATCCCGCCTTTATAGAAAAGAAGTGCTCAAGGGGTATAGATGAGATGCTTGTGGTGGAGTGTACGCAACTTACCAAGGAGAAAACATCGTTTGAGGAGGCTGTAAAAATCGCAGAGATGAACATGATCGACCATTCCAAATTCGGAATGTTTATTGATGTGAAAAGATGCCGCCTTGAACGTATTTTCCCACTCCCCTCCAGAATCGATAATAACGGACAGCCAATATTGGAAACCGAAGGTGTTGAACACGATGCCTGCATGATCGATGTGAAGGAGCATGACCGTTATGATCTCAGCCGCATTCCTGTGACATCTCATGAGCTTACCAAATTCGATATATGGGAACGTAAACTTCTTGATTTCACCCTTCGCAACTCACTTCTTAACCTATCACTGCGCAGAAGAGCCATTCAGTTCATATCGTTCGAAGTGAACATGATAGAAGACATTCTGCAAAAAGGGAAGGAATTCCGGATCACATCCCTACCCTCTGTAGAGATACTCTTTGACTCAAGCGAAAAAATGATCCGGTCGAAGATGTACGCACCTCTACAAGACCTGGTAATCAATGACATCAAGCATGAACTCCTCCACACTTATCTTGAGGATGGCGACACCAAAGATATACTGAAGAATATTTCCCGTGCCGCCAAAAATGCAATCGAGGAGACAGGCGCAAATACATTGTTTTTAGCCATAGGCATATTGCGTTGGTTTGAAACGGAAAAAAGCTCAAAACCCCGATATGCACCCCTCCTACTTTTGCCGGTTGAGATGGTCTACAAGAAAGGAAGCTATTATATCCGCACCCGCGACGAGGAGATATTTCTCAACATCACGCTGATGGAATTTCTCCGTCAGAACTACAACATCACAATCAGCGGATTGAATCCGTTGCCTCTCGACGAGAGCGGAGTTGACGTATCGCTCATCTTTGCAATTATCCGCGATGCCCTGAAAGAACAAAAACGATGGGATGTGGAGGAGGAGGCTATTCTCGGGCTCTTCTCCTTCAGTAAATTCATGATGTGGAACGACATCCACAATCATCGCGACCAACTTTTACAAAACGATATAATCAGCAGTCTCCTCGCAAACCAACTTACATGGAAGCAGGAACCTGCGGCTGCCGACCTTAAATATATCGACAATAATATCTCTCCAATCGACATTGCTCTTCCGGTGGCGGTCGACTCCTCGCAGATGGCCGCTGTGATTGAGGGAGCCAATGGCAACTCCTTTATCCTTTATGGCCCTCCGGGCACAGGGAAATCGCAGACCATCACAAACCTTATAGCAAATGCCCTCTATCATGGCAAGAGAGTGCTTTTTGTAGCCGAAAAAATGGCCGCGCTCAATGTGGTGCAGAGCCGACTGGCTAAAATAGGACTTGATCCGTTCTGCCTGGAGCTACACTCCAACAAATCGTCGAAGCGCCATGTGCTCGGACAACTGGAGAAAGCATTGAAGGTAGTGCATATAGTTCCACCGGCCGACTATGCGTCGCAGGCCGATAAGATATTCTCGAAGAGGAAAGAGCTTATCAGGTATATAGACGCCCTTCACACTCCGGACCCTGTGGATGGACTCTCCCTTTATGATTGGATTGTAAGGTATGAATCGATTGACGAAGAGCCTCTGCCGGAATTCATTTATGATAAAACCCTTGAAAAATTTTTAGCCGAAGAGGGAATAAAAGGGATTGAAGGGCTGTTGGGCCGACGTCTCTCTACACTGTTGAAAATTATCGGTAACCCGGCTGACAATCCTCTCAAAGGATTTCACATAAACCGCTACATGCTTTCCAACGTCCAGCAGACCGTGGTCAGCATGAAGGAGGATGCGGCTCTCTTATGCAAGATTCATGAAGAGGGCGCCGCCCTGAGAGAGACAAAGAAGATCTTCGAGAAGCTGATGCAAGACAACTCTGATGCAATTCTTGAGGAGGATCCGGAGGCATTACGCATGCAATGGAGAGAGGCCAACTCAAAATGGTTTCTCCCTCGCTTCATAGCCAGACGTGACTTCATAAAGAGGCTTCGTCAATTCAATAAGTTCCTGGTGGCTGAAGAGGTGGACAATCTTATTCAGAATCTTATCATTTATCATAAGAATCACGAACAGATAAAAACATGCCACCGGATTCTTCTGCAATATTTCGATATCAATTTAGGCCTTGACGAACTGCCCGACTCCAAAAGTCTTGAGGAAGCTGTAGTCACATTGTCGCGCTGGGCTAACCACGCTTCCAAAATGCGTGACTGGTTCCACTGGACGGAATACTGCGATGAACTCCGCGAGAAGGGTCTTGGGGGTGTGGCTGATTCCCTCAACAACGGACTTGCAGAATCATCTTCCATAAAAGATGCCTACCTCAAGGCATTGTATAGATATAAGATAGAACAGATTATCGCCCGTTCTGAATTTCTCACCACTTTTGAAGGTATGCTCTTTGATGAAACCATCGCCGCATACCGCCAACTGACCGATGAATTTCAGACTCTCACGCAGAAGGAACTTTATGCCCGTCTTGGCTCCAGAGTGCCACGCATGACGGATAATGCCGCCACCGGAAGCGAGATCGGGTTCCTCAACCGTAACATCAGCAACGGTGGCCGCGGAATGTCGCTTCGCGATATCTTCGACCAGCTACCCACTCTTTTGCCAAGGCTTTGCCCTTGCATGCTCATGAGCCCTATGAGTGCGGCTCAGTTCATCGACCTCTCCACAGAGAAATTCGATCTCGTTATTTTTGATGAAGCCTCCCAGATGCCTACAAGTGAGGCTATCGGTGCGATTGCCAGAGGAAAATCACTTATCGTGGTGGGCGACCCTAAACAGATGCCCCCCACAAGTTTCTTCTCATCAACTAATGTTGATGCCGAAGAGGCTATAATCGACGATATGGAAAGCATCCTTGAGGATTGCCGCACACTGGATATGCCGTCACTACAGCTGACTTGGCATTACCGCTCACGTCATGAAAGCCTCATCGCATTCTCCAACAATGAATATTACGATGGCTCGCTTATCACCTTCCCCTCCGTCGACGACCGAAAGACAAAAGTGCATCATGTGCCGGTAGAGGGTTTTTACGATAAAGGGGGCACTCGCACAAATCAGGCGTAGGCCGAAGCTATTGTAGATGAGATTGTGCGTAGACTCAAGGATAGAAATCTGCGCCGACAAAGCATTGGCGTGATATCTTTCAGTGTGGTTCAGCAGTCTCTTATCGAGGATCTTTTACAAGAACGTCTCGACAATGACAAGCCGCTCCTTGAAGCGGCCATCAAGATGTATGAACCGATATTCATAAAAAACCTTGAAAATGTGCAGGGCGATGAGCGCGATGTGATACTCTTCTCCATAGGCTATGGTCCTGATAAAGATGGAAGAGTGTCAATGAACTTCGGTCCGTTAAACAATCCTGGAGGCGAACGGCGCCTGAACGTAGCTGTCAGCCGTGCCCGACAAGAGATGTATATTTTCTCCACTCTGAAATCTTCCGACATAGATCTGAGACGCTCCAAAGCAAGAGGTGTGGAGGGTCTGAAGCATTTCTTGATATATGCCGAGACTCAGATGCTCCCTTCTGTGGCAAAAGCCCATGCGGTGCATCGCAATTCTCCTATTGCCGAGCAGATTGCAGATGAACTCAGAAATCGCGGATTCAATGCCACCACAAACGTAGGTCGTTCTCAGTTCCGCGTGGACATTGCCATAAGCAAGCCCACCCATCCCAACAGATATTGCTTGGGAATACTCCTTGACGGTGAAACCTATCGTGACACTCACACCACCCGCGACCGTGAAGTGGTGCAGCCATCCGTGCTCAGAGGTCTCAACTGGAAGGTGATGCGTGTATGGAGCATTGATTGGTTTAATAATCAAGAACGGGTTATCGACAGGATTCTTGAGAAACTCTCCGAAACATCTGTTGATAATTCCAACGCCACCACCTCCTCTTTCCAGATCACCTTTGCCGATATAGAGGAACGAAAATCAAACGCACGCGAATATGAGCTCTACAATACAAATCTGTTCAAGGCTCTTGAAGCTCCCGATGCCCAGCTGATCAGGGAAATCGTAGCTACAGAACAACCGATTGGCTTTATGTTGTTGTGCCGAAGACTGAACAACCTCCGGCTGCACACCCGTGTCACTACAACTGTTATGGATAGCGTACGGTTGTTTGAGAAGTATTATTATGTTGATAAAGGTGGCAATTGGTGGCTGAGCGAGGAAGACAGCAGGGAGTATAAATTCTATCGTCCGAACGCCAATAAGGAGAGGGATATAAGCGAGCTGACCGATGTAGAGATAATCAATGCGATGAAAGAGACATTGGAAGAGCAACTGGCTCTTGACGAAGAGAGCCTCTCTCTGACAGCTGCAAGGAAAATGGGATATACAAGATGTGGTGTAAATGTGAAATCGGTCTTTAGGAATATTGTCGAAAAGATGAAAACCGAGGGTATCATAGAGCCAATCGGCGACCGATTCCGACTCTCTGCAAGCAGCAATTAACCAAAGTGTTATTATACCAATAAACAATGAAGTCGTCGCGTATGCACGCGTCGACTTCATTATTTATTGCAGCATCATTTATCGTAACTTTCGCTATATGTAATAGCATCCACTACATCAATTTTGTCAGTAGAAATATCACTTTCCGTCGCGGTAATTGTTAATCACCACCCTATTGTCGCGGAAGGTGTCGTAAGTGCTCTTGCCGAGGCCGTTTATCACATAACCGAAACCACGCTTCCCTCCGTTGGAGAGAGAATTGTTGCAAGCGTGATATACATTCACCCCCTCCGTATCGGGCACCTCGATCGAGTTCTCAATCTTTATTTCGTTGACCAGCACATCATAGATGCCAAGGGCTGCGGCATAATGGTTCTTCACTCCGTCGCTCACTTTGTAAGCGGCATAACCGGGTCGAGTGCCATTCTCGCTCATATAATGTGCCTGCGAAGGTGAGTCGTAAGGTGTCTCACACTGATAGAAATACATTCTGCCATTCTCGCCGTTCCAGAGCGTCTGATATTCCTGGAAATGTTCGTTAAACAGACCATACACAGTGACATCATCTCCATTTACCACCAATCCGTTGGGAGCGGTGTTCACGTTCCAGCCCACACTTCCGCGCACACCGTGGTCGGCTCGCCAGATCCAGAAATGGTCGCCTACCACATTATTACTGTTGATCTCCACGGCCCTGTCAACATGCACAGGATCGGGTCGGAAGCCACCGATACGGAAGAAAAGGTCTGACAGAAGCACCGGATTGGCACTATGATCAGCAGAGGTCTTCCTGTCTCCAACCTTCAGAAGAGTGTCTGAGCTATAATGAGCGTCGAAAAGCAACGAAGCCACAGCCACATTATCCACATCATCTATCACTATCGCACCTTCACGGTTTTTCTCTCCGGGAATCAGTGTGGCCCACCCTATTCCCAACACTACGGTGCCGGGGCGCTTGATGCGTAATGGTTCGTCAAGAGTGTACATGCCGGGGGTGATCAAAAGATTCTTTCCCGATGAGAGAGCTTTGTTCATCTCCGCCGAGGTAGCGCCTGGCTTTATCACTTCAAATGTATCCACCACATCCAGATATTCCCCCTCTCCGGGATTTCCGGGAGCATACGACACACCCTTTGCATCCTTACGGAAAGCGGGACGGAACACCTTATATCTGCCGTCATCTCCTACGCACAGGAACGGCTTCTCGGCGATGACCGGGGTTGTCTCCACAACGGTGACATTCCCTCCCTCATCCCAGTTGTTGCGATAAGTGCTCATGTCTACCTCCGGACCGAAGTCTACACCCTGGAAGCAATAATTATACTTCTCCTCGCGGAAATCTCCGCGGCCTTTGTTCAGAACTGAATTGCGGTAATACCATTGCTGCTGATGGTCGCTACCGGCGGGAGCGTCAAAACGACAGTCGGCCGCATAGCCGCCACTCACCCAACCGTTGCCCCACTGAGTGCGGAGCACGCGGTTGGAATACACCCGGCGCATCGGAGCCGCCTGCGAAACCGCCCACTTGAACGTCTCCGGCTCATCATAAGTTTCCGGCCCAATCACAGACAGATTCTCAACCGAACGCCAGAATGTGCAGGTACCGTTGCCATCTCTCAAATGGGGAGGCGTGTGAATATTGGAAACCTCCACATCATAGGGTGTGGCTCCGAGGCCGGCTATATGCACGTAGAAAGGAATATTTATCAGTCCTACTTCCTGATACTTCCCGGGCTTGAACAGCAAGGCATAGCGGTCGGGATCCATCTCATGTCCGAAGAGTCTACGGTCTATCTCCTTCAGATTGGCAGCTACAGAATCCATATTGTCGGATGGTGAGAAAAGTAGAATCTTATCGCCGAAAAGCTGACGGTCGAAAGAAATCGTGTCGATAGCCACACCTTTCGCATCTACAATTCTGTAATAAGCACCTGTAGATGCAGACTTATCCTTGTCGGTAAAATTTTCCTTTTTTGTTTTGCCGATTTTTGTGTAAGGGCTCCATTTGCCGGCCGCCTTCTCAATAGAGTAAGGACCGGGATGACCTTCTACTATATCAGCAAAATCTATGACGGTTCCTTTGGCTTCAGGGGAGATGTTCCACGCTCCCAAAGGAATCCAAGAGGCGGCGATTGCCAAAATAGTCAATGGTATTTTTTTCGATTTCATAAATTAGTTTGATTAGACATTCAGGTATCTAAAAACAAATTTAGCTCTTTTTAGAAGAGCCGACAATCACCTTATTCCGAAAGTAAATTCATTTAGTGATGACATAGCGCTTCCGGCACTCCAAGCGTCACATTTCTATCAGTGACACACAGTATTACATTCATATCATAAATAGCTACGGTTAACCTTATCGGTAAATGGGAAGGTAATGGCGAAAGGCAGCTCAGCCACTCTCCCACCCCCGCTCCACATCAAAATTCAGTAATAATTTCATTCTTTTCTTCATCCGGATTCGAAATTATTATTGAAGTTGTTTAAACTTTTTACGGGCTTGTTGATTTTTATATGTATTTTTTAAATATGGAGTCCTCTTTGCCCGTCTTCAGCCATCTTTCGGGTTGCTTTTTCATCT
>CAZEOI010000018.1:0-56883 GCA_964513775.1 uncultured Sangeribacter sp.
GCTCGCCAAACAGAAACTTCCTTCCGATTTCTCCGCAGTGTGGGAGGTGAAGGCCGTCGACTACCCCGTGCTCGATGCTCAGGGCAACGTGATGAAGAAGGCTAACGGCGAAGACCGCACCACTCCTTACTGGCAGCTTATCGCCCTCAAGGGTGACGCTGCTCTTGAAGGTGACGCCGTGACTTCAGCCAACAGCGAGTATGACAATATGCGTGGCAACGTTGTCAACATGCGTATGAACGATGCCGGCGCACAGGCCTGGGCCACTCTTACCCGTAATAACATCGGCCGCCCCATCGCCATTGTGCTCGACAACAACGTATATTCTTATCCTAACGTAAACAATGAGATCACCGGCGGCTCTTCAGAGATCACCGGCAACTTCACTCCCGAAGAGGCAAACGACCTTGCCAATGTGCTCAAATCAGGTAAGATGAGCGCTAAGGTAGACGTGGTGAGCAACAACGTCATCGGCCCGAGCCTTGGTGCGGAGGCTGTTCAGCAGGGCTTCCTCTCGTTTATCGTGGCCATCGCCCTCCTGATGGTGTTCATGATCTGCATCTACGGTCTGATCCCGGGTCTCGTGGCCAACGTAGGTCTTATCCTCAACCTCTATTTCACACTCGGTATCCTCGCCTCGTTCCAGGCGGTGCTCACACTTTCCGGTATCGCCGGTATCGTGCTTGCGCTTGGTATGGCTGTCGATGCCAACGTGCTTATCTTCGAGCGTACAAAAGAGGAGCTCAAGCTTGGCAAGAAACTCCGTCAGGCCATCTCCGAGGGTTACAGCAACGCTTTCTCAGCGATCTTCGACTCTAACCTTACTTCAGTGATCACCGGCGTGATCCTCTTGATTTTCGGTTCAGGCCCGATCAAAGGTTTCGCCACCACTCTTATCATCGGTCTTGTCTGCTCGTTCTTCACAGCAGTGTTCCTCACCCGCATCGCATTTGAGCTCATCACCAAGAACGGCCGTTGCGCCAACATGACTTTCGACACAAGCATCAGCCGCAACTTCCTCTCAAGCACAAAGATCAATTTCCTTGGCCAGTGGAAAGCCGCTTCCGCCGTATGGCTCTTCCTTATCGTTATCTCGATTGCTTCTCTTGCAATCCGTGGCATGAACCAGGGTATCGACTTCTCCGGTGGTCGCAACTATGTGGTTCAGTTCGACAAGGACGTCGATCCCTCCGCCATCCAGGCTCGTCTTCTCGATCAGCTCCAGACAGCAGCCAACGACAAGACTGTCAGCGTAGGCGTGATCACAATCGACGACGCATCAAAGGTGCGTATCTCCACCAACTATAAGATTGATGATGAGGATGGCAATGTCGATAATGAGATGACCTCACTTCTTTATAAGGGTCTCGCTCCCGAGCTCACCGGAGCCGATGGCAAGGTTATGGATATGAACACTTTCGCTGTCGCCGATGAGAACCACGGTATAATCTCAATCCAGAAGGTCGGTCCGTCGGTGGCTGATGATATGAAGCGCGACGCTTATTGGGCTGTGGGTATTGCAGTGGTCTGCATGTTCCTCTACATCCTTCTCCGCTTCCACAATATCGCCTTCTCTGTGGGTGCTGTTTGTGCAGTGGCTCTCACCGCCTTCCTTATCGTAGGCTTCTACTCCATCTGCTGGGGCTTCCTCCCCTTCTCTATGGAGATCGACCAGTCGTTCATAGCAGCCGTGCTCACCATCATCGGTTATCAGATCAACGATACCGTGGTTGTGTTCGACCGTGTGCGTGAGATGATGCAGGTATATCCGAAAGAGGATCGTTACGTGACCTTCAACAAGTCGCTCAACACCACTCTTACCCGTACGATCATGACATCGTTCTCCACACTTCTCGTGCTCTGCTGCATCTTCTTCCTCGGTGGCGACACTATCCGTTCATTCACATTCGCTATGATCTTCGGTGTGATTGTAGGTACTTTCTGCTCGCTCTACTGTGCAGCTCCGATTGCCTACAACATCATCAAGCGTAATCAGAAGACAAATGTGGAGGAGGGCAAACCCGTGCTTCAGGGCAACCGCCGCTTCAAATAATCAGTAATATCAGATTCCGACTCAATAGTTGTGGATCTCTACGATAAAAGCCGTCGCTTCAATCTGAGGCGACGGCTTTTTTTACAATGGATTGGGAAAGTTCTACAGTCTGTAATTTAGTAGTGTCGGTTTTTTTACTTAATTTTGCGTGTGAATCTGCCCTTACTCAGGGTCAGGTTCGATGTCATTAATATTATCAATCTCCCAATGAAGACCGCATTAATAACCGGTGTCACCGGACAAGATGGATCATACTTAGCTGAACTTCTCCTTGAAAAGGGATATGATGTGCATGGCACTATAAGGCGCTCGTCGGTAGACTTCCGCGAGCGGATAGCTCATCTCGAAGGCCACAAGAATTTTCATCTGCATTATGCCGATTTAGGCGATTCCATGTCGATAATGCAGGTGATAGGGAAGGTGCGTCCCGACGAAATCTACAATCTTGCCGCGCAGAGCCATGTGCAGGTGAGCTTCGACTGTCCGGAGTACACGGCTCAGGTGGACGCCACAGGTGTGTTGCGCATCCTTGAGGCGGTGCGTCAATGTGGCCTCACCGAATCATGCAGGATCTATCAGGCTTCCACATCCGAGCTATATGGCAAGGTGGAGAGTGTGCCTCAGAATGAGGAGACCCCGTTTCATCCCTATTCACCGTATGCAGTGGCTAAACTCTATGGCTTCTGGATCGTGAAGGAATATCGGGAGGCCTATGGGATGTACTGCTGCTCAGGCATCCTCTTCAACCATGAGAGTGAGCGACGCGGCGAAACATTCGTGACACGCAAGATAACGCTGGCTGCCGCCCGTATCGCTCAGGGTAAGCAGGAGAAACTTTATCTCGGTAATCTCTCTTCACTTCGCGACTGGGGGTATGCCAAGGATTATGTGGAATGTATGTGGCTTATTCTTCAGCAGCCGAAGCCCGACGATTATGTAATCGCCACCGGTGAACAGCACTCCGTGCGTGAATTCTGTCTCCTTGCTTTCCGGCGTGCCGGAATCGAACTTGAATTTGTAGGCGAGGGGGAGAATGAGAAGGGTGTAGACAAGAAAACCGGAAAGGTGCTTGTGGAGGTATCGCCCGATTTCTACCGCCCCACGGATGTGGTGAACCTGCTTGGAGATCCCTCCAAGGCTAAGCGTGAGCTCGGTTGGGATCCGGTAGGCAAGACTTCTTTTGAGCAACTCGTGAATCTGATGGTGGATGCCGATATGGCTAAGGTAGCTGTGGAACGGGCCGGCGAGCAGGTGCGCACCAATCTTGAGGAATATCTCGAGAAAGGAATCGTGAAGTAGCCTGCCTGGTCTTACGGTTTTAACTTATGGGATTAGGATTTGATTTTTGAGGAAACGGGAAAAAACTACTGTGAAATGTTATTGGAGAAAATACAGAAGGGATTAGGTAAGCTTACGGCATCGGTGGGTTCTCTGTTGAAAGTGGCAGTGATGTCGAAAGGGGCTTCATCTCGGGAAACTTCCAAAGAGGGGAGGGGAATTGTTATCATGGGCAACGGCCCGTCTCTTCGGCAGACTATTGACACTGATTCCGAATGGCTGCTGAGTCATGACCTTATGGCTGTGAATTTCGCGGCGAACACTCCCGATTTTCGGCAGTTACGACCGGGTTATTATGTGCTTGCCGACGGCCATTTTTTCTCCGGCAACCAGACTGATCCTAATGTGCGCAGACTTTGGGATGAGTTGGGCAACGTCAATTGGAAAATGACGCTGTGGGTACCTGCAAAGATGCTTCATTTTGCCAAGGCTCTTGTGATGGGCAACGACAATATAAGGCTGAAGACTTTCAATCTAACTCCGCTGGAGGGTAACAAGGCTTTGGTGCACCGGCTCATAGATGCCGGCCTCGGGATGCCTCGTCCCCGCAATGTGATGATCCCGGCTATCATGGCTGCCATCAGGGAGGGCTACAGGAGGATATGGCTATGTGGAGCCGACCATACCTGGACGCGCACCCTGAGCGTAGACGATGAGAATTTTGTGGTGAGCATACAGCCCCATTTCTATGAGGATAACGACAAGGAGCATCAGCGGGTGCGAGCGGCTTATGCGGGCCTGCGTCTGCATGACGTGCTGGGGAGTATGACGATAGCATTCCGCAGCTATTGGGAGATAGCGGACTATGCCGGATCGCGAGGCATAGAGATTATCAATGCCACTCCCGGTTCCATGATTGATGCGTTTCCTCGCCGTGGGGCGGAAGGGAAGTAGTGGACGGGTTAGATTTAGGGTTCGGTCGGCTCTTCGGGTCGGGCGTAGGCTCCGAGAGTGGGGTGGCCGGGATCAGGGCCCTCTGTCAGGCGATCCACCCCATCCATGTCATATAGGGAAGCGCCAACCACATAAGCAGGATTTCCTCTCCCTAAAGCGGGAGAGTCAGGCTGCAGATGATAGTTGAAATAATAGTCGGAACGGATGGTAAGGAACTTCGGATCCTCGTCCCACAGACAGTTGATGAAATTGTCATCGTCTGAACCTGCTGTCTTCACAAGGCAGTCACGCACGAAGACGGCAGATCCGGAGAGGTCGGTGGGCGACAGCGGAAGCGACATGCCATAGATTATGCAGTTTTCGAAAGAGGCTTTCATAAGAGGAGGCATACCTCCACCCATATCCGCCGGAAGGAGATGGAATAGTGAAACGTTAGCCTCTGTCGGTATGGCGAAGAGATAATTGTTGGAGACAGTACACTGAGTGAAGTTGTATTCTCCTCCGGAGAGACGCACGACAGCCTCGGCCGCCTCAGAGAAGCAGCAACCGTAGCTTTCAGCTTTGGCATATCTGATATCGAGCACTGTGGAGCGGGAATTGTGGAGCCAGCTGTTAATAAGGGTGAGTTTATTACGGGAGAGATCTCCGCAGGAATCCACTCGCAGTCCGTTTACAGTGGAGCGCATATTGACGTTCTCAAGATGGTTGCCAAACGATTCCGGGGCTATGGAGATTCCATCCCATTGTCCGGCCATTATGTCGTAGCTCACTCCGGGAAGCACATTGTCGATTCTGTCTCCACGAAAGTGAATGGGTTTGTCGGGTGTGCCCTTAGCGTCAATGCGTCCCTCTATACGCATGGCCGCCTTGTCATGAAAGAGGAGTTGTGTGCCCGGTTCGATGGTAAGTGTGGCTCCCTGCGCTACGGTGAGAGTGTCAAACACCACGTAGGGCCTCTCGGGAGTGAGACGCATATCTTGCTTCATGCAGACACCACGAAGTCGGGTGACATTGAGAGCCATCGCCTCCACCTCCACCTCCTGGGTGACACCGTTGGTGACGAACTCCAGTCGGTCGGCCACACGCCAGGGCTCCGATGAAGCGTCGGCATCAACGAAACACTCGATGAAGATGTAGATCGAGTCTTTTCCGCGAATCTCCACATCGTGGAAATCGGATCCGCTCACACCGTCGACATTAAGACTGAACGGGGAGTCGGGATTCCGGAAACGGATAGACGACACATTCACCCCCTTGCTGTTGCGGTTGAAAACGAGCAGACGGGCGGTGGGAGTGCCCAAATCTGTAAAGACGGTGCCGAAGCTGACGGTGTCGGTAGAGAAAGTAAGTGTAGCCGAAGGCGAGTCGGTGAAATCATCATTTATGCAGGAGGAGATGATTAAACCAACCGCGGCGGCGAAAGTCAATAATAGGTAGCGCATCTTGTTCATAACAGATAAACGCTCAAGACGTCTTGGAAATTGTTTAAATGAAGTATATGCTAATTGCCGGCGAGGCATCCGGCGACCTACATGCCTCCAACCTTATAACATCTCTGAGGAAACTTGATCCGGAGGCGGAGTTTCGCTTCTTCGGGGGTGATCTTATGGCGAAGGCCGCGAGGACATCGCCTGAGATACACTATGAGCACATGAATGTGATGGGATTTTCGGAAGTGATCCGTAAGTTCCCGCGCCTGTTGAGCAACCTTAAGACTGCAAAAAGGCTTGTGCGCGAGTTCAGGCCCGATGTGCTGATATTGGTAGACTATCCAAGTTTCAATCTTAAGATAGCCAAATATGCCCATAAACTCGGGGTAAAGGTAGACTATTTTATCTCGCCTAAGGTATGGGCATGGAAAGAGTGGAGAGTGAAGCAGATAAAGAGATATGTAGATAATCTCTATTCCATTCTCCCTTTCGAGGTGCCTTTCTTTCAGAAGCACAATTATAAAGTGACCTATGTGGGGAATCCGTCGGTTCAGGAGATGGACTACGCTCTCGGTCATTTGCCCCCACGCAAGCATTTTGTGGAGCGTCAGGGTCTCAATAATCCGGAGAAACCGATAATAGCGTTGCTCCCGGGCTCACGTCGGAGTGAGATAAAAAATAATCTTCCGTTGATGATAGAGGCGGCCAAGAACTTCCCCGACTACGACTATGTGGTGGCTGCGGCTCCTGCTGTGCCTGAGAAGTTCTATCGCGAGGTGGCGCAGGATCCGGGGCTGCAACTCGTGTTCGGCTCCACCCCTACATTATTGAAATATTCACGGGCGGCTTTGGTGACCTCTGGCACCGCCACTCTTGAGACTGCACTTATTGGAACTCCTCAGGTGGTGTGCTATCGAAGCAACGGAAGCAGATTCACCTACAGGATCATGGAGAAGTTGCTCAAGGTGAAATTTGTGTCTCTTCCGAATCTTATCGTCAACAACAGTGTAGTGCCGGAGCTGCTTTTGCATCAGTGCAATCCGGCCATGATAGCCCGCGAGCTCGGTCCCTTGCTTCTCAACTCGCCAAAACGGGAATGGCAGCTATCGGGCTATAAAAATATGCGCCGTCGCCTCGGCAACAGTGTGGCGAGCGACTATGTAGCCGAACTCATCACCGACTCGCTCGGCCTTAAAACCCCGGAGGAGCCGAAATCGGGAGAAAGAGGTGGAGAGGAGTCCGGAATGGATGAAGCTCCACATCAGGCTCCGCGTCGAAAGAAGCGCAAGAAGCGTAAGCCTGCACCACCAGTCGAAGAAGGTGAATCGACTTGAGCTATTATTATCAACTCAGAGTCGGGTTTGAGAGTTGTGGTGAGTCCTTATAATTGATAAGCGGGCGTGACATAATTCTTGGATTATGTCACGCCCGCTTATCAATTATAAGGTTTGTTTCCTTCAGTAACGATTTTATTACTAGTTGATAAAGCGTATTGAGATGGTGTGAGAAATTATTATTGTTAAGTCTAAAATAGAGTAAGTCTTAGACAATCCTTTTGCGTTCCAATTATTTTACCTTTATCGTTATTGTTGCCGGTTTAACACCTTTAGCAGCTGCGCTAAAGGTTAAATCGCCAATCTTTTTGCTACTTCGGACAATTGCAGTGGCTGCCCCACTGAATAGATCCATTTCTGGATTTTGAAATGGTATAAGTGATGTAGGATCGCCATTAGCAGTAGCTTCAAATGTTCCCGAGCCGGAAACTGTGAAGTTGACTCTTCTGCTGTCTGTAGGAATTACATTCCCATCCTTGTCCGCGATCTGAACCGTGATATATGCAAGGTCATCCCCATCGGCATTTAGTGTGTCACGATTGGAAGTCAATATGATATGATGGGGTTTACCGGTTGTTCGCATGATCTTCTCAGCAGTCTTATTCCCATCGGTATCATATGCTACAACTTTTACTTCACCCGGTTCATATCTGGTATTATTCCACATGAGTCTATAGCGGGTTTGTAATGTAGAGTCATTCTTTTCACGAATTCCTTGGCTCTTTCCGTTGATGAACAATTCTGCTTTAGGGTATGAGGTGTACACAAAGACAGGTGTTACCTGTCCCTCTCTACCTTTCCAGTTCCAGTGAGGGAGAATATGAAGTGTTGCATCATCTTTGTTCCAGTGTGAACGATATAAATAATAACGGTCTTTAGGCAGCGACGCGAGATCTACTATGCCGAACAAAGAACTATGACTTGGCCATGCATCAGTATCATAGGGCGATGGTTCCCCGAGATAATCAAAACCGGTCCATACAAATTGGCCGAGAACCCATGGCTGCTCGTCCATATAAAAATCAATATCCGGGGTATTTGACCAATCGCAGGTTTCATTGTCATAACCAGATGACTGGTTTTCGGGGTGTATCACTTGATTATGTTCTTTATCAAAAGATACAGGAAAATAGTACATTCCTCTTGATGAAACTGTAGATGCCGTTTCAGAACCGAGAATCAATCTCTGAGGTAACTTTTCATAAGCAGATTGATAATATTGTGGTTTATAATTAAATCCGGGAATATCCAATGATGCGGCAAAACCATTGTCTAATACTGACCCAATCTGATCCATACCACATGTAACAGGACGTGTCGGATCAAGTTTTTTGACTAAATCCTGAAGCATTATCAGCTCATCGACTCCATCTGGTCCCCATTGACTTGGAACTTCATTACCAATAGACCACATCATAACAGAAGGATTATTCCGATAATGTCTAACCATATTAGTTATGTCTTTTTCAGCCCAATCATAGAAAAAAGCACCATATCCCTTAGGAGACTTCGGACGGAAACTCCAATCGTCAAAGGGTTCTATCATAAGCATAAGGCCAAGTTCGTCACACAATTCAACCAACTCGGGAGCTGGCATATTATGTGATGTCCTTATTGCATTTGCGCCCATATTCTTTAAGATTTCCACCTGATGACGTAGGGCCGACTTGTTTACGGCCGCTCCAAGTGGACCGAGGTCATGATGGTTGCATACTCCCTTAAATTTTGTCGGCTTTCCATTTAAATAAAAACCTTGTTCAGGTATGTATTCAAGTTTACGAATACCAAAACGGGTATCGTAGCAATCAACAACTATACCATTTTTTTCTATTTGTGTCCTTGCGGTATAAAGTTGGGGATTTTCAGGACTCCATAATTCCGGTTGAGAAATAAGAAAATTCTGAAAATGTTTTTGTCCATTAACTGTGAAAGGTGCATTATTGGACGCAACCACCCTTCCTTCCGGGGAAATGATTTCAGTAGTAACACCAATTTTATCACCTTTTTTAACTCCATCTACCTCTACTTCCATCCTTACAGAGGCTTTTTCGGAGGATACAAAAGGAGTTGTAATGTATGTTCCCCAAATAGGAATATGTACTTTATCAGTATTTACTATGTGAACATTACGATATAGTCCGGCACCCGGATACCAGCGGGATGCCCTTTCAAAGTTTTCGAGTTCGACAATCATATTATTGATGCCCGGAACAACCGCATCTGTCACATCGGCATAAAAGGAATTATAACCGTAAGGCCAATACGCGACTTCTTGTCCATTAACATTTACATGGGCATTACTCATCGCGCCATCAAACACAATAGTAACGTTTCGATTGATGGTATCGGGTATTTCAAATGTTGTCCTATATGTCCCTTTCCCTATAAAAGGTAAACCACCAGTTCGTCCGGTCTTTACTGTTTCTTCTTTCTCTCCGTTTTGTTCTACGGCCACTGTCTGAAGATCATTATCTCTGTTAAAAGGTCCATATATAGCCCAGTCATGAGGAACTCTGACTTCCTGCCATTTAGTTGATGCCGTAGGACGGCCTTTGGTAAATTCCCAACCGGTATTTAGGGTTGTCTCAAACCTCTCAGCACGCAGATTTAAAGTAATGGCTCCCGAAAGAGCCATTACCAATATAAAAGAGTGTCTGTTCATTGTTTTCATTTTGTCTTGAACGCATCTAATGCTACTGTCGGAGCATCATTATCAAAGCATCCGAGATTGTATCCGTCATTATAGCCGTTGGGAGCTTGGGGCTCCCAATAGAAGATACCCTCTACTTCAGTTCCCATCATTTTAGTGATTAACTGCTTACAGAGTTCCCCTTGGTCATACGGCATGCCTATTTCACAAATCATTACCGGTTTATTGTATTTCTGCTTCAGGTGATTGATATTGGCAATACAGTCATCGGCAACTTTTTGCCAACCACCTGTCTCTCCTTGTTGTTCTGCCCAATACGGATATAAAGACATGCCGATCATGTCATATTTTCCTCCGTTGCTTTCAAGTATGTCAAACATTCTGTCATAAGCCCATTGGTTGTTTCCGCCATCAAGGTGGACAATGACCTTTGCATCGGGGCATACAGATTTTACAGCATCATAGCCGGCATTGTTAAGTTGGGTTAGTTGAATCGGATTGTCTACAGATCCCGTAGGAAGCATCATGCCAGGAGTAGTCTCATTTCCTACTTGCACCCATTCGGGTGTTACACCGACATTTTTAAGAGCATTAAGCGTCTCGGTAACATGATTTCCCATAGCTTTGGTAAGGTCCTCAAAAGAGAGATTTTTCCAAGCTTCCGGCATCTCTTGATGACCGGGATCTGCCCAAGTATCAGAAAAGTGGAAATCTATCATAGTTCGAAGACCAAGGCTCTCGGCTCGACGCGCTTTGATAACAACGTCATCTATACTGTTCCAACCGTCTTTGGGATTAACCCATACACGTAGACGGATTGAATTCACGCCACAATGATTCCGAAGTAACTCCATACATTCCGTTTCCTGACGATCTTCGCCTGCAGTATAGAATTTACGTCCTTCGGATTCCATCTGAGTGAGCCAGCTTACATCTGCGCCTCGTGCAAAGCCGGTTTCTTTTTCAAAGGTTATTGTTTCCTGCCTTGGATTGGTTATAGGCCCATCTTCCGAGCAAGCTCCACAAGATATGGATGCCGCTAATATAAGTGCGGTAAGTATATTTGTCATTTTCATCGAGGTTTTTATTTAAGAGAATAAGAATATGTCTGAGTGCCAAGATCAACTTTAAGAATATATGTTTCGCCAACTGTTAGGGCGTTATCGCCATCAAATCCTGGGGTAGCATCAGAATGACCAAGCAACAAGTTTCCATTGCCACCACCAAAGAACAGGCTCCAGTTATTATTGATAAGAACCTTTACACCCCAGGGTGTTTCCTTCTCTTTTACGAATTCTGCGGTAAATACTTCAGGATTTTCTGAAGATTGAGTCATAACATGCTCTGACCAATCATCATTAAGACCTGTAAATGTAACGGTTTCTACCTTAGTTAATTGATAGGTCAGATTTTTCAAGCTAAAATCCATTACATAAAGTCCTTTTTCAGGCGCAGGTATGTTACCGTCAGATTCTGCCAAAATTAGATCTCCGTTTAATGGAGTAGCATCGTCAGTAGCCTTATAGGCAGTTGCCCAGTCCGGTTGAGGATATGCCCGATAACCCCATTCAGAATCTACCCAATGGGCTCCACCATAAGCCAAAGAACTTTCATCATAAAGCGAAATATAATCATCAAATCCATCCCAAGTCACAACTCCCGAGAAGTATAACCTTGGTTCAGCAGAGGGTACAGGTGCAGCTTCACCAGCTCCAATCTTGAATTCTAATGGATTGGTCAGGTCAAGAACAAGCATAGTCTCTCCAGCAGGAAGCTCAATAGAAATATTCGACCCGGTTGGGCCAAATGAAAGATTATTACAATCCCCGCTGAACACAACGTTTTGTTCAATAGCCGGTCCCATATCAGTAGTTTCCTTATTGTAAAGCCGCGCCTTACCACTTACAGTAATTGTAACTGTAGTTGCTTTTGTAAGATTTACCGGCATAAACCACTGATTGGATTTAAGATTGTATTCCATTTCACCTGAAACATCACCTCCGACAGAAAGATTATCAATATGGAGACCGCTCCACCAGCCTTCCTGAGTGTTCAGCGTGGTATAATAGCATCCTGCAGGATCCGGAAACCAAAAGTTCCAATGGTCATCAGCAGATGAGGCATAGAATGTTTTGCCTGCTTCCCCAAGATTACCCCAGACAATATTGTTTGCCTCACGGAACCACCAGTTAGTCCAGCCGTTTACTCCCATAAATCCTTGGTAGATGCCGTTTTCTTCAGGGGAAGCAAGTTTCATGGTGGTTTCATTCCAATCTTTATCAAGGACTGTTCCTAAAATAAGATGTATTCGATAAGGCTGAACCATTATCTTGATTACAGAAGAATAAGATGGAGCCATATTCGCTGAAATAACCGATTTTATTCTTATGTATAAGGGTGATTTCTCGTCATCAGCATAACCAAGACGTCCTAAAAGTGAGTTCAGTTCTTCGCACAAGAATTGGCGTGAACGTACACCTTTTTCAACACTTAACTCAATTATATTTGAAAATTGCTCATCTCTTGAGAGTTGAATCGTTTCTTCCGCTGCATTTATTGGAGCTTGAAGGAGCGTATCACTTAAAGTAATTTGACCGTCGCCACTCCAATAAATAGTCATGGCAAGAGCTTGCGGATTATCTGGAGTTAGTATTATATCACGAGAAGCGCCACCCAAAGAAATATCATCGGAAGGCAGAACATACACCGGATCAATGTCACTATCGCAAGAAGCAAAGCTGATAGCTAAGATTCCTGACAATAATGCCGTATTTAATATATTTCTTAAAATCATGATTTATTATCAATATTGAGGATTTTTTAGATTGGGATTTGCTGTAAGATCAGTGTCTGGAATCGGATAAATATTGTATTTGTCATTTACAGCACGTCCATCCAATACTCCACCTTTCCACTGCCAGATATAAGAATCAGATGTGAACTTTCCAAAGCGGATAAGGTCAGTACGTCTTACTGATTCAAGATAAAGTTCTCGTCCACGTTCATCAAGTATAAAATCCAGTGTGAAATCTCCATCAGAAATTTTACCGCTCTCATCTCCATTATAGGCACGGAGACGAACTTTATTTACAAGATCGAGAGCCTCTGACCGCGAAATACCCGCTCCACCACGTAATAACGCCTCGGCTGCCATAAGATAGACATCCGCAAGACGGAGCATAGGATAATCCGTGGAGCAACCGGTAGCTGCTGAATTAGAAGCAGCCACTCCTTCGTCTGTAAGATTAGTAAACTTTTCGAAGAAGTAACCTTCAGATTGATTGTCTATTGGACCTGTAAAGAACTGCTCCTGCCCATCGGTGTAAAACATAGCACGTGTATCGGCCGTGTTGTTTACATCACCAAATTTTGAAGTAATTTCACCACGAGCTCGAAACATACCCCAGCCATTCGTCAAGCCATATTTAGTTGGATCTTGTGAACTTGAATTACCACAAGAGCCGCAAACTAAATATGTACCTCCGCCCCAGGTTACGGAAGTCGTAGCATCACAAACCATTGCGAACAATATTTCATGAGTGCGTTTGTGATTGTCTGCATTGAATAATTTGGCATAATCGGGCTCCAGATAAAATGAAGGATTTGATATGACCTTATGACAAGCAGTGATACATTCGGTATAGTATTTGGTATCAACAGTACCACGATATACTGCACTGTTAAGATATAATCGTGCAAGCAATGCCCAAGCTGTTGGTTTACTTACTCGTCCATACTCATTTATGTCGGGAAGTGCAGAAACAGAACCTTCGTCAACGAGATCTCTCAGTTCACTTTCTACAAAATCAAAGAGGCTAATACCATCGTATGCTTCCGGAATGAATCCGGTGACAGGTGTATTCTCGTCTACTTTTGGTCCCTTGCGGTATAAATCAAGAACCATCCAATAACTGAATGCTCTCATAAATCGAGCCTCAGATCTGTATGCTCTGATTTCATCTTGTTCAGAAGTGGAGAAGTTAGATATAGACGCATCAGAACAGTTTCGAAGAAACTCATTGCATAAGGTAATATTAAAGAACAACCAATAGTATGAATCCGAAACCCATGAGTCTTTGGCGCTCCAGTTTATGTAAGTCAGGTCTACAAGATTATTGCCTGATAACCAGGTATTAGCGACTTCATCGGTTGATGCTTCTTGTAGGTTAAAATATCCTCTGGAAAAATCTTGACCATTGATTGTTGTTAGATCACCATTATCGCCACCTTGACCCTGACCGGCAAGCACATACGAAGCATATATTTTTGCAAGAACCATTTTATAGTTCTCTGCTTTTGCATATACATCTTGTGATGTTGTTTCAGTTACCGGCAACTGATTAAGATCATCGGTACAACCGGACACCAGCAGACCAAGTCCCATCAAAAGACCGAATATAATATTTAATCTTTTCATTGTAGTAATATTAGAAATTGAGGCCGATAGTTACAGAATATGTCCGTGGACGAGGATAAACAGCTGTGTCTACTCCATTGCTTGATTCTGGATCCACCCCTTTGTATTTGGTTATTGTGAATACATTTTGTACCATTGCGGAAATATGAAGATTCAGGCTCTTGTATACTTGGCCGAAGTCGTAGGTTAGCTGAAGATTATCCATCTTAAGGAACGAGGCGTTTTCAAGATAATAATCACTCAGGAACTGACGCCGAGTAAATCCGGTATTAAGGAAACTACGGTTTAGGTTGTTGAGCTGATAATCGTTATAACTCATTGTTTCCCAGGCTCCGGTATTCATCGCCATACCATTGAAGATATAGCCTCCGATATTAGCTCTCAACGAGGTTGATAACGACCATTTTTTATATCTCAATTGTGTTGATAGTCCAAGAATCCAGTCCGGGGCAGGAGAGTGACAATGATAACGGTCATTATTGGTTATTTGACCATCTCCATCAAGGTCAGCATAAAGTCCTTCAATCGGTTTTCCTGTTTCTTGATCGTAAAGCTGCTTGTAAAGATAGAACGAATATGGTGCATAATCCGTAGAAAACACCTGCATCTGGTAAGCGTCAATCCAAGGACCGACTTCTGTATCAGGACTTGGTGCCCCGGGTGTAAGAGTAAGATTCTTAATTCTAACTTGTTGCCATGCCGCATTCGCAGTTACATCCCATGACCAGTCTTTTGTTGTTATAAGATGAGCGGTTAATGCGATCTCAAGACCCTTTGAATCAACATTACCTACATTCTCCAGCATTAACTTGTCGAAATTTGTTCCGGCAGGTACCGGCACTGTTGCCAGAAGATTTTCAGTTTTACGAGTGTAGTAGTCTGTGGAGAAAGTGAATCTATTTTCAAGGAATGCTATATCAATGCCATAATTCCATGATTTGGTTGTTTCCCATTTCAGATCTGGATTATATGCTTCAGGGCGATAGGTGTAGACCGGATTACCACCGAAAAGATATTGCGCACCGTTAAGTCCAGGAGTATAGACTGGGATATAACCATAGTTTGTGATACCATCCTGCTGTCCGGTAACACCATATGATGCTCTTAATTTCAAATCGTTAATCCATCCACGTAAAGGCTCAAAGAAGTTTTCTTGAGATATACGCCATGCTAATGCGACAGAAGGGAATGTACCCCATCGATTATCTTTGGAGAAGCGAGAGGAACCATCTCTACGCATTGTCGCTGTTAAGAGATAGCGATTCATAAATGTATAATTCAAACGACCATAGTATGATATAAGGGAATGTCGTTGATCTGTTGCTGCTGATGTAGACTGCTGTACACCATCGGCATTTAAAATTGCATAAAATGGGGTGGTATACTTCCAATATTGATAATCATAACCGAAAGTTACATCAATATTTGAGTCGATTGCGTCAAAGTCACGATTATAGTTGGCATACACAGTTAAAAGACGGTTATAATTCTTTTGGGGACCGTATTTATAATCGCGACCACCGGTTGTATAGTATGAAATAGCCTCTTTGGGGACATATATATATCCTTCCCCCTTTGACCAATCGTAACCACCTGTGGCATGAAGTCTTAACCCTTTAACCCATCTAATATTCCAGTCAACGTCAATATTTCCTATAACACGATACACATCTGATGTTGATGTGTACTGATTCAAACGTCCAAGAGCATTTGCAAGAGCACCTGTGACAGGAATACCATTTGCATCAATAGCCTCGTTGTATCCTCCGAATGAATCATTACCGGAATAAACCGGAATTGTCGGATTAAGTGTTGCACCACCCCAGATTGCTCCTGTATCAGCAAAGCGATTCTTTGAATAAGTTCCTTTAAGACTGAACTGGAAACGTAGTTCATCTCTAAAGAAAGATGGTGTTAGATTCAAGTTACCGGTAAATCGCTTAGTGTTATCAGTCTTTAGGATACCGTCTTGATAATAAGCACCGGCAGAGATGCGGAAAGGTAACCATGAGGAGGCACGTCCAGAAACGCTGATGTTATTATCTGTGCCAAAAGCAGTTTGATAAATCTGATCGTTCCAATTAGTACGACTATTACCAAGAAGTGATTTCTGACGAGTTGTTCCAAGTTCATTCACAATTCCTATAAACTCATCCGTAGAAAGCATATCAGATGTTTTAGTTTTAGTTGAAAGGGAATTTGTAGTCTGGAATGAAACCTTTATGCCATCACCTTTCCCTTTTTTTGTAGTGATGATAATCACACCATTTGATGCACGAGAACCATAAATTGCTGTAGATGACGCATCCTTTAGGATGGTCATACTCTCAATGTCATTGGGATTAATGAGACTGAGAAAATTACCACTACCACTAACGGAACCTCCAACCTCCATGGGTACACCATCCAAGACTATAAGGGGGTCATTTGATGCATTTAGTGAGGCTCCGCCGCGAACACGAATGGTTGAACCGGAGGTTGGAGAACCTCCACCATTTACAATCTGTACACCAGCGATTTTACCATTTATAAGTTCCTCAGGCGATGAAATCATACCTTTGTTGAAATCTTTTTCACTAACAGATGATATTGAGCCGGTAAGGTCATCCTTTTTGCGTACACCATAACCGATGACAACGACTTCGTCAAGAACTTCACTATTGGTTTTCATTGTGACATCTATTACATCTGAAGTTATATCCACTGTCAAGTTGTCATATCCGACATAAGAAAACAAAAGTTGCTTAGCAGAAGCAGGGATTGTTAAGCTGTAGTGTCCGTCAATATCGGTTGCCGTACCTATCGGTTCACCTACAACTTTAACCGTTGCACCAATTAATGGCTCTCCGGTTTCATCAATGACAGTACCCGACACTGTCCTTTGATTTTGGGCATAGGCCGAAGCGGGTATAAGAAGTATTGAGATTAGTAATCCCAACAACCAACTTCTTATTTCGGCATTGCCAATTGCTTTGTCCATTCGAAATGCTTATTGTTGATTAATTTGAAAATTTTAAAGGTGATCAAATGGTATTCGCCACATCCAAAACAAAAAACAATTTCTTTTACCTATTGAAGGAACCTGTGGTCTAATTGCAAAGTTACTTTTTATATAGAAGTCTATGATAATAATATCGGACAATTGATGCAACAAATTAGACCAATCCACTTTTAGACACCTATAACTACCTGTTTGTCTTATTATTTGCCTATCGATTCATCATCTGACTGATATTGGCTTGGTTTAACACCGAATTGATTTTGAAAACATTTGGCGAAATAAGAGGGAGTCTTGAACCCTACCATATAACTTATCTCTGAGACTGTAAATCTATGCTGGCTCAAAAGCACAGCTGCCTTCTGAAGTCTGACACTGCGGATATAATCTAACGGAGCCATACCCATATATTTTTTGATAAGTCGATAAAGCTGTTTGTTTGGTATGCCACTTTTCTCACAAAGGAGGTTTACATTCAAATCAGGGTCTGAAACATTTTCCTCGATGATTTTAGCAATTTTTGCAAGCGACTTTTCATTTATAGACTCTGCTTCTATGGGTTTCGATTCAGCTTCAGCGATGGTTTGTATTCGTACACGCTCTTTGATTTCTGTTCGTCCTTTTAAAAGCTGATTTATGCGTCCAAATAAAGCTGATGGTTCGAATGGCTTTGTCATGAACACATCAATGCCGAGTTTTATACTTTCATTCTCTGTTTTATTGTCTGATTTTGCGGTCAACATGATTGTGGGGATTGATGAAAGACGTGGGTTCTGCTTCATCCGTTTTACCATATCCAATCCACTCATTATCGGCATCATCTCATCAATTATGATCAAATCAGGTAAAAATGAAGCTGCAATTGCGAGTCCTGAACGACCGTTTTCAGAAGAAAGGATAGTAAACTTATCTTTAAGAATATCCATTAAGAACACCGATATCTGTAAGTTATCTTCAACAATGAGGATTTTAGGTCTATCAGTGGCTTCTATAGGAGTATTGGTATGATTCTGTGGAATTATTTTTTCAGAGATAGGTAGTGTAACGACAAAAGATGTACCTTGTTCCTCTTTACTATAAAGATTTATGTTACCACCCATTAGTTCAAGATATTTCTTTATCAAGTATAATCCAAGTCCTGTGCCTTCCCTTAGTTTTGAAGTTGTCGGGGCTCTGAACATTCGTTGAAAGACAAGAGATTGATCCATATCAGATATACCAACACCATCATCTGACACTATAATCTCAACATTACTGCTTTGCTTGCTTATACCTAATGATATAGTAGATCCCTCATCGGAATATTTACACGCATTTGATAGAAGATTGGTAATCACGGATTCAAATTTGACCGCATCTGCCTCAATAAGAATCTGTGGATTTGATGTATGGAAAATGAATTTCTTTTGTAAATTATTTTCTTTGAATACCTCAAATACTCCTTTACAGAATTCTACAACATCGAAAATAGAAAGTATAAGAAGATTCTCATTTGTATCTTCAAGATGTTGTAATTCCAATGTACGATGAATCATATTGTTCAGCCTGACGGCATTGTCATAAACTGTTTCGAGATTCTTTTTGCTTTCAGGATCTTTTGTCCGTTCTTTCATAAGACTTACCGGTCCAAGAATCATAGATAGTGGTGTCTTCAAGTCATGCGATATGGTAGAGAGAAATGAAAGTTTGCGCTCGACATTTTCAAGAGCGGTCTTTCTTTCTTGCTCTTGAAAGGCGCGGAGATTTTTATTTCTTGTGTACCATACAATCCAATATATAATGGCTAAGACAATAATAATATATAGGAGAATAGCCCACCATGAGAGCGCGAAAGGAGGATTTACAGTTAAAGGTATTGATATGGGAGTAACCGGTGATCCGACAGTCTTTACAAGCACACTATAATCACCCATAGTTAAGTCTGAAAATGTTATTGCATTTGATCCCTCCGGCATTACAATCCAACCATCTATTGTGTCAGTTGGCGACTCGGCAAGTTTATACATATACCGTTGCACTGTCTCTGGAGAATAGTTGAGCGTGCTAACAACCAATGTAATGTTTCCTCCATATGGAATTTCTATTCCTCTCACTCCATATTGTATGTCTGACAGATTAAGATGTCCCTCACCCCGGTCATTTAGAACCATCTTGATAGATTTATAATCAGTTGTGCTACCAATAAGGGCTCTGTCTACTTCAAGTATTTCATCGGTGCCACCGAGATACACCTTGCGGTTAATGGTATCTTCATAAACTGCTGTATATGATTTTTGTGGTATCGGAAGTAACACAGCATTCAATGAATTTCCATCAATATTCCAAACATTACTTTGTGTGGAAATCCACATATCGTTACCCACTTTTCCCATTGCAAGTGTCGTCTCATCACTGTTCGTGTACGGAAATCTGACAATTTTAAAATCATCGTTGTCAAATATAATTACGCCTCCCTTGAACGCACACCATATTCTTCCTCTATTATCAGCGCAAATATTTGTTGGATATCCTCCAGCAATCTCAAATATGTCATATTTAACCACTTGTTTGTTTTTGGAGGTGTATTTGGTTAAAGTGTTGTCACGGAATAATAGAATCCATAGATTCCCTTCATAGTCTTTAATTATATTATTAACAAGATTGTTTGCTAATGAAATCCCCAAAGTATTATACGTGTCAGTATTTATGGCCATATCAGAAACCACAGTTTCTACACCTTCCTTAAATTTTCCTTTGTTTACATAATGTAATCCATTCAAAAAACTACCAATCCAAAAGTAATCTTCATCTTCTACCAATGCATATACCCAATTGGAATTATATTCTCCTATACTATCCACAATATGAAACACATCAAAACAGTTATTATTAGAATTGAGCCTATTTATTCCCCCATCAGTAGCAAACCACATTGAGTTCTCCTTATCTTCATAAATTGCTCTGATTCTATTATGTGATAGTGAGTTGGGATTCTCGGAATGCCTGTACCAGTAAGGTGTAGAGCCATCTGACAAACGAATGAGTCCGTTTGTTCCTCCAAACCATAAATTATCTTTGCTATCTCGATAAATAGAGTGAATCTCATTCCCTTCTCCCGAATGGGCAAGAGTACTTAATTTAATTGTTCGTAATGAACTAGAATTAGATGCAATAGAAAAACCTCGTTCATGCCCGGTCCAAACATTATGCAGTTCATCAGCGTATATACACCATATTTCATTGTCGGCAAGACTTAATTCTTGTCTTGAGTCATGTCTATAATGCTTAATGCTATCCTTATATAGATCAAAAACTCCATTATCAGTTCCAATCAATACATGTCCGTGATCGCCGTTTGACAGACTCTTGATGTTGTTACTTTCTAGAGGGATTACTTTCTCCCAATGTTCATTTGCTGGTGAGTATTTATAAAGATGACCTTCACCACCAATATAAATACTCTCGTTATCTTCCGTTTCAAGAAGGCAGTTCGCGAATAATGAATAGTGCTCAGTACTATCTATACGTATTCTAAGTGGTTTGAAAGTCTTAGATTGTGAATCCCATCTTGCCACACCTTTATATGTACCAACATATATAATGCCGCGACTATCACGTAATAGGGAATATACAGATTTGTGGGGTAACCCGGTAGAATAATCTGTAATATCTTTACATTCAAGGTTTAGTCTACTAATGCCATTTAAACCACCAATCCATAGGTCATCTTCGAAAAGCACCATGGTTCTAATTTCTTTCGGAGTTTCAGTTTCATACATTGAGACCACTCCTGAAAGATAGTCATAAACCAAAAGGCCATTGTTACTACCAATGTATAGCTTGTCTTTCCTTTCTACTATGGAATATATTTGGGTTCCGAACACCTCATTTTCACCTATGGGATGAGTAGTAACACCATCGTAGAAATATAGGCCACTATTTGTACCAAGCCACATTAGGCCACGGCTATCCTTAAAAATACAGAAAACAGCTGTCTTTTTGTTGTCTACCATAACGTTCTTCCAAGACAATTCAGGTTCTGGAAGCTGTGGCGCAGATTTACCATACGAAGGAATAAAAAGAGCCAATACTAAAAAGATTAGCCTGATTACATTCTTGAAGATATTTACGATGTCCATGATTATGAGTAGTATTAAATCTAGATGCAAAGTTACTAATTATAAATCAAGTAGCTTTTGAGTTACTACAACAAATTAGACAACATTTCGGACGATGTATGCAACAGATCGGACTCATATAGAACAAACCTCATGTCAATATGATTTAATTGACATGAGGTTTACTTTGATTACTTAGAATAATTGTTATTCTTCTCCAAATTTTTTACTGAACTTCATCCATTTATCAGAAGTGTTGATATCATATGTACGGTCCTGAAGCCAGCCATTAATATACTCTTGGCTTGTCCATGTAGAATCCGACAAGAAATAATAACGACCAGTTTGATTTCTGCACAAATAAGTATCAAAATAATAAATAGAGGAACCTTCTGAAGCTTGTTTCATTGGAATGAGTTGCCAATTACCAAAACCATCATCGGTAAAATCTCCAGTTATATAACCTTTTTTATCGCTTCCAGCTTCCCACATATTAACTTCAAATGTGACTTTTACATTGTAGTCTCCGTATGCTTCAATGCCGCAATGTGGCAGAAGGTTATTATTGAAATCAAAGAATGCCACATTTTCCCAATTTGAACCGACACCCCATAAGGTTTGATTATCCGCCGACACCCAAAAAGGTTCCCAGGCACTGAATCCAGCTCCTCCATTTGCCAGTAAAGCCTCTTTAACTTCAACTATGAAATCTTTTTGTAGCTGAGGACAGGGCGTTTCAGGATATCCCATACACATTTTACTCATAAGATTAATATTCTGATCATTCCAAGCACGGGTCCAAATATGCCCTGTTTCAGCAACAAATAGTCTTACTCCATAAGTAGAATAAAGATTTGATGCGAATTCGCCTAATTGAGTAGGAGTATAATCTTGCCATTGGGGATAATAAGATACCCCAAGCATATCAAACTCTTTCAATCCATATTTTTTATGATTTGCAACCCAGTTCATTGCATCATTGGGATTCATGGCTACATGAAGTATGGTTTTAATGCTTTTGCCATTATTCCAATTGAAATCGGAAACCGCTTGTAAACCGGCATTGAAAAGTTTTGTGTTTCTAACAAAATTGGTCGGTTCAAGGTCTGCATTATCAGCGACCATTATAGATTTGTTTGTCTCATTTCCAATCTGAACTAACTCAGGAAGTAAATTTGTATCCTTTAAGTGTGTCAGTATTCTATAAGTATAATTATACACTGAGTCTGCAAGTAAATCGGAATATTTTACTACAGGACGCCATGCCTCTGGAACAATGTTCTGTTGTGGATCTGTCCAAGTATCGGAATAGTGGAAATCAAGAAGAACATTTAATCCCTCTTGTTTTGCTCTTCTGATACTGCGTTTTACATCTGCCAAAGTTGAGTAGTTAGTCCAAGTAGGATTATGCCACAAGCGCAAGCGAACGAGGTTTCCACCGTACTCCTTTATCAAATGATATGGATCAATGGAGTTCCCATCCTTTGTATATTGTACACCTCCGTCCTGAAGCTCGTTGATGTAAGATAGGTCTGCTCCTTGAAAGAATGTGAGTTCACTATCTGATGATCTGCTCATCAAATTAGTTGGTGTTGTTGATGTTTGCACAGGCTCTCCTTCTAAGATTTGACCTTGGCAGCCAGTCATACACATCGTCAACAATACGGTTAACACGCTTAAAACATGTTTGAAAATTCGGGTTGTTTTCATTGTGATAAATTTAGGTTGTTATTTCAAGCAAAATTACAAAGTAGACAATATTTTTCTACTGTAATTTAGGACATTAAGTAAGCCATTTTTTTTGAAGATTCATAGATGTCCAATTTTTATATTGTATTGTCCGATTTCTTACATAAAAATATAGATGCCAAAAGTATTTGCTTCTCAACTCGCCAAAACGGGAATGGCAGGTATCAGGCTACAAGAATATGCGCCGTCGCCTCGGCAACAGTGTGGCGAGCGACTATGTAGCCGAACTCATCACCGACTCGCTCGGCCTTACCGTAGTGCGTGAAGATCATTCGGAAGATCCCGGAGAAGATGTTACGGTTGCAGTGCCACGTCGTAAAAAACGTAAAAAGCGTAAGCGCCCATCATCTCCGGAAGTGGAGAGTATGAATGGTGAGAACCATAATGATGACAGCGTATATGATACACATATGTCGGATATTTAACTACATTAAAGGAGACTCTCAGCACTGAGAGTCTCCTTTAATGTAGTTAAATATCCGACAGGAGGACAATCTTATTATCACGCTTATAGGTTCACTACTTTGCCCATGAACAGAATTGTACCTGTGCTCTGCTCCTCAATAAGGAATACGAATGGCCTGTCAATTTTGAATTTCTTAGCAATATTTGATATATATATCCCGGAGGCAGTAGATGTGGAAGTTACGGCGGTGGCTCCATTTTCATCTACTTTGAAAGAGCAGATTTGCGAGATATCCACATTTGTATTGAGAACGATACTATCATCCTCAAACATATTGGGGATATTGAAAGGCTGTCCTTCTGAATCCAAATTAAGTCCCATATTGGAAAGAACATCTCCGATATTCAGGTCGTAGCTAAGTTCAAATTTTGGAATATAGAGTTGAAGATCTGTCTCTGTGGCAGCCTCCAGATAATAAGACCATGTGGAAAAGTCAAAGGAGGAGATACTATTTTCGAAATCAATCCCTTCATCAGGAATGAGGAAATATAGAGAATAAGCTTTATTGCCAAAAGGCACGCCAATGAGAGTGCGCTCCAGGTCTTGATAAAATCTGACAGGAATCTTCCCATTCATCATGGGTATGTCAGATTTTGTACGGTTTATATTGTAAAATGTTTTGTTAACTGTTTTATCCTTATTAAATTTCGAACACCATTCTCCATTAAAATAGAGAGCATTGCAGATTTTAGCCAGTAGAATCCTGTTGAATGATTCGTTAGGGCTAAGAGAATGGATGGATTTTATGTGTCGGTCAGTGGCCTCAGATATCCATTGATTCATGATATTTACGGTCTCCTGATTCTCGAAATCTACAGATTGGCAAAATGCGTTGTATTTTTCTGTGATTTCATTTATGAAAGATTGGTTGGTTGTAGCACGTACAGTTGTCCATACGGAATTTGCAATTCTAAGATCTACTTGAGAATCAATTTCAAGTAGTTGATCCATAAGAAAACGGCAGAGATCGTTCATTTCAGTCCGAGTGACGGAGGAATCAAGATTCATCAGTTTGATAAACTCTTTGTAGAGGTCATCATCGGTAGCATTTGCAAGCATTGAGAGATCAATGGTCACGCTAAGAGGCGAAAAGATAATGTTCTGGGCATTAAGGTTGCCAGTTTGCCCGGATTTGCTTTCTTGACAGATGTTTAGTTGTTGAAAGAAATCAAAAGCAAATTTTGTGTTACTATCTACAATTTGCTGTTCGCTTCGGGTCAGCATAATATCTTTACGCTCTTTTGTCGGTCGTGCGGTTGAGATTTCATCCTCTCGATTATCATCATTACATGATGTGCCCATCATCAGAAAGGATAGTGAGAGGCAGAGAGCACTTACAATTTTCATGAATTTCATAATGAATTGGTTTTAGATGATTAAAAAGAAAATATTTTATTTTTTTTGAATTTATCCCCACTACTCAGAGACCAAATATCAAAGTTAGCAGCAAAGGATACGTCATTGTGTGAGCCTCCTGCACCCCAGTTAAGACGATAATATTCGTCATTGTAGTAGCTATGTTCACATCTTACATTAGCTTTACCGAAAATCCTTTCAAGTTCATCGACAGTAGGTTCAGCCGGAATATCCGGAGTTTCATCAATATCAATGTCATCTCCGTGAATTTTCTTATATACATAAAAGTCAGTACATTCATGATGGTACCGAATGTAATAGTCTAATAAAGCACAATGATTACCAGTGCCAATACCGTTTAAAAATATTATAACTGGATATCCTTTGGTAAGAATCGATTGACACGCATTATTATCGAAGTCAAGGGAAATTGCTGAAAGTCCAGTCTGACTTTTAAAGAATGATATGACCTTTTCTGTTATACCGGTACCTGAACCTTCATCATATTTTTTTTCATAGGATATTCCAATTTCTTTACCAATCCATCCAATCATGGAAGCCGTCGATTCCATTGATAAAGGAGTGTTGATAAAGGAATCTCCATAATTCAGGTCGTTCCAAATGTCAGCACTCATATTAGAAAATGAGTATGTGTTAGACGATTCATTATACGTGGCTTTACATGGGGCTTGAGTGGGTTTATTAAAATACTTATTGGAATGGAAAAAAAATTGGCCAAAAGCAATAGGTATGCATCCCGCTGCAGCATGGAGAGATGGGGAATCGGAAAGAAAGGGAGTAAAAAGATTAAAATTATTTCTCTGCTCCCATTTTGTGGTTAATCTTCCACCTTTCGGTGTAAGAGTATATGTATCGGAGGTACCTACGGTAGAGGCAACCCAAACCCAATCATAAATGTCTTCATCGGAAGAGTTTAAATTTACATACTCTATTTGTGGAGAGTGTAAACCAAATGCAATCCAGCTGTCATCAATGAGATCATCATCTGAAATACCCTGTTTTTTCAGTTGTTGGAGATGTTCTGCTGAAGCATAAAAGAAAGAATCTAATGGGGATCCGGTTTTTAATACATTTGGATAGAAGAAACCAGTATCCGATTTCATTAGTACCATCGGCTGTCGCAGATCATTTGAAAATACCTCCCAGCCGTCCTGATAATTTGCTATATAGAGAAGTGTGTCATTTTCAATCATATACGGTATTATGGATTCTTCTACAGATCTTGTATTGAGAGAATGATTTTTGTGTATATAGTTTCTGATGGCTTGTAGTTGAGCAGATGGTTCTTCAGAAATTGATGATACAACCTCTGGCATAGTTGAGCTAAGTATTAGGTCGTCTGTTTGATTACAACCTATGAATAACGGAAGACATAATAGATAAAGAATAAGTTTAAGCTTCATGGCTTTGAAAAGTTAAAAAGATATTATATAATGACAGATAAGCTTTGAGATGGTATTCAATTTATGTAAAACTGATTTTCTTTAAATTTTTATACAATCCAAAAGTATCGGCAGGTAATTGCATGCAAAGATATGATATTTATTTTTATTAACAAAATTTATAATAGATATTTTCAAAATAAAAATCTGAAGATCAAGGATTGATAAGACTGGCGGTGAAAAAGTAGATTTTCCTTTTGATTGGAAATTCATGATATTGCCATGCTCGCACCCAATGTGTCGGTACTACACTTTGCATTGACCATGTAGCTTTCAGTTAAAGTAGTGAAGAATCTGCGATGTTGATAATAATTAAAGAGGGATACCGTGAGTGGTGTCCCTCTTTGATTATACTTGACGGTAAATTAGAAATTCTGGGTCAGCGTCGGGTTGTAGCGGGTGGCTTTGGCCGGGAAGGGGAGAATCCAGAGTGGAGATTCTGGTGATAAAGTCTTGATTCCATATTCCGCAAGATCCTTGCTCACGATGGTCTTGTAGGTTTCCTCCGAATTCCATCTCTTCATATCGAAGAAGTTTTCATAGCTGCCTATATTCTCCACCCATTTTGTCTGTTGCAGAAGATGCATCGCCGCTGTTTCCACAAAGGGAATCATATCATGCACCTTCACATATGCTGCCGCATTCTCCACATGGGCCTTACGCACCATATCTAAATATTCGAGACCCTTTCGGATGTCACCTGTGCGGATCAGACATTCCGCAGCCGCGAGACGCGTGCGCATTGAAGTCATTCCCCAGGGATTCCCTTCCACAGTCCAGCTCATACACATGGGGAAGCCTTCAAGTCCGGAATACATCACTCCCATCGAAAGGTTCCATCCCTGGTCGCCGCAATATTTCTTAACATAGTCATTTTTCTCAAACTTCGCGAAGGATTCACGGGTGAGGATCTCCATAGTAGGGTTCACCCGAGGACCGCCACTTATGTAGAGAAGATTCGAGTCGTCGGAACGTTCAAGCACCCATTCCTCTCTCTCTTTAATATAGGCACGATCATCGATAGCCGGATTGAGGTTCACGCTTTTCTCAAGATAGGGAAGAGCTTCGGAATAGCGTTTCATCTGCATAAGCACACGCCCGCGCACAGCGTTGCCAAAATCCTGAGCGGGACGGCTCACATCGGGATTACTTTCCGGCAAAAGGGAGATCACATCATCGGAGCAGTCTTCGAGAATCTTATCGTAGACTTCAGCCAGCGAAAGCTTCTCCTTTACTTTCGTGTTGTCTATATCCTCCACATAAGCAATTCCACCGAGCTTGGCGGCTGTTGCGGCATCATATTGAGGAGCATACATCACTACAGCGAGCCAATGTAGATAAGCCCGTATAATTCTTGCCTCAGCCTTCAGGCGCGGTTTGCTCTCCTCCAAGCCTGTGGCATTGTCTATTTTTGTTAACAGTGTGTTCATATAGTTCACATAGCGGTAGATGGCCGAGTATTTGGCATCCTCCTGGGCAAGAGTGATACGGTCTACACTCTCATCATAGGCGAGATATGCATATGTGAGGGTATTTGTGGATGACAACATGGAGGATACGGATTCTCCCATCCCCACTCCCTCGCCACATATGTGTGAGAGATCGCCATAGGGGAAATCTCCGAGGGCGTACACCTGATTCAGGAGCAGTTCGAGATCGGATGTGCGGTCAAGGGTGGTCTGTCCCTTCGGAACAATGTCGAGCTGGCTGTCGCATCCTCCTGAGAAGAGACAGATTATAACAATAAGCGGTATTATAAAATATTTTTTCATCATGTATTAAGCGGTTGGATTTGAAATTTCAGTTGACTTGAGTAGTTTGAAAGTAACTGCAATGTCAGAAACTGAAGTTGATGCTGAAAGTATATGAACGCGGAGTGCGCAAAGATCGGGAGCCACCCATCGGGTCGTTTGCTTCAGGATCTATTCCGCGGTCGTTACGCGCCCAATAGCAGAGATTGTTGATCTGGAAGCGTAGACGCAGGTTCTGCATACGAAGAGCTTTGCATACAGCATCGTTGAAGCTATAACCGAGCACAATGTTACGCACCTTGAGGAAATCGGCGGCCACCACAGTCTGGCTGCCATAGTCAGCATTGCCGACTACATTGCTCATGCCGTTGACACCATTACCCGGGTATTTATCGCCACCCTCCTTCCAATAGTTCAGATAGCTTGACGGCACGGCCGACACTACCGCGAGGGATCCATATCCGTAGAGAGAACCATCAGATGTCCAGTCTTGTGTGTCGGCTCTCATGACATGTCCTCCGTAATAGCTCAACATAGCGGAGAGTGAGAAGCCCTGCCAGCGCACGGTGGGAGTGAAGGAGGCCATAACTTTCGGGTCGAGCGATCCGGAATATACTATATCATTTACAGTAAATTCCTCAGATGAGATGTCGGTGGTGTGTATATTCCCTTTCGAGTCACGCCAGGTGAAGTACTGAAGCCCATCTTTATTCTGCATCCCTGCGAAATCATAGGAGAAGAGTGAATTCACCGGATATCCTTTGTGGAGGGTGTAAGAACTTAGAGCCTCCATACCCGATGTGGGCTCATGAGTCACCTTCACTACTTTATTATGGTTCCAAGCCAAAGAGAGGTCGGCAGAGAGAGCCACATCGTTGCGTGACGTGGCGCGAAGGATATCGCCGTTGAGTTGAAGCTCAATGCCGGTGTTGCGCACCTTACCATTATTTATCTTCAGCACGTTCCAACCGGTGGTGGGATCAAGGTCGGTGTTGGTGAGAAGATCCGAACCATTTTTAGAGTAGAAGTCGACCGCACCGGTTAATCGGGCATTCCAGAAAGAGAAGTCTACGCCGAGGTTCCATGTCTTGGTCTTCTCCCAGCGTAGCTGGTCGTTGGGGGGAGTGGCGATAGATGCATATTTGTTGCCATAGATATCATTGATACCGATAGTGCCGGTGAGATATGACGACACATCGTTGGCGATGTTGCCGGTTATGCCATAGCTTGCGCGGAGCTTAAGGGCATCGAGCCAGTCGGTGTTGCGGAGGAACGCCTCATTATGCAGGTTCCAGCCAAGACCAATCGACCAGAGCGGAGTGCCACGGAATTTCGGGTCAGCGCCGAAGAGGTCAGCCTTGTCTATACGGAATGATCCGGTGAGGGTGTAGCGGGTGTCGTAGACGTAATTGCCGGTAAAGTAGACTGAATAGAAACGGTGGAGGATATCTCCGGTTGTGAACGAATCATTAGTCGGAGCTCCATACATATATGAGTCAGAACCGAGCGCGGAACCTGAACCCTCTATATCTTTCAATATGCCCCAGTTTACCATTGAGTTGGAGTTGGTCTGGGTGGCATCATCATATCCGAGGAGCACATTTCCGTATGTTTTTGTGTTCTGCTGGCGGAATTCGAAACCAACCACAGCATTGATATCATGCTTGCCACCGAAATTATTGTCGTAGTTGGTCTGGGCGCGGAATGTGTAATAAGCGCCTTCGGAGGTTGTGGTCCTCAACATTCCCTCATCAGGAATATAATGCTTTACAGAGGCGGAAGCCTTGTCATAGGCAGTATAAAGGTTGTAGAGTGAACGCATAGTGTAGGATTCCCCTGAATAGTATGAGTCACCTTTATAGTAGATATCCTCATATTGGAACTGTCCGGAAGCTGTCCAGCCGGGGAGGATCGTGAAGGTAGCGTTCACATATGAACGGATGTTGGTGCGTCTTTCGCGGCTCATGGCTGTTCCATAGTCTGATATGGGGTTATACACCATGCTCTTGAAACCATATTTTGAATCGCCTATGTTGCAGTTTGCCGGCAGGAGATACTGACCGACGTCGTAGGGAGAACCGTCGGCATTATACAATGTGTAGTAGGGTAGGAAATCCATTGCTCCGCCATATTCCGCACTGAGATGATTCTTTGTGCGTTCGCTGAGAAGATTGATGCCGAAGTTTACATCAAGGCGCGAGAACACCTTCCAGATGCCGTTATAGCCGAACATCAGATTGGAGATGTAGTCGCCGGGAGTGGCATTGTTGTCGCGTTCGTAATTCAGGTTGAGGTTCGAAGCGAGCGATTCCGAATTATGACGCACGGCCAGATTGTATTGCTGGTTTACTTTGGGAGTCTCGAAATTCCTTTGCCACTGGCGCAGGTAGTTGTTGCTTCTCAATCTGTCAAGACCGCTGTTGAGTTCAGTCTCTGAAATCTCACCGAGCGAGTTGCGGAGGTAGAGAAGTGTGGCCGGGGAGATGGAGTTGGTGCGACCGGTGGTGTAGTAGTTGAGCAGGGAGTTGTAGGAGGCACGGTTTGAGGAGTTGAGCACGGCATTGAAGTTATAGCCTTCCAACTCCACCATCTCAGCCGCCGATGCGAGCTTAAGGTAAGAATAATCCTTTTTCTCATAAGTGGTGACGTCAGCGTTAAAGTCTACCTGAGTCTTGCTGCCCTGTGCTCTTTTTGTGGTTATGACAATCACACCGTTTGATGCGCGAGCACCATAGATTGCCGCTGCAGCAGCATCCTTCAGAACTGTGATATTTGCGATATCGTAAGGATTCACGGTCTCTATCGAACCTTCGATGGGAAGACCGTCGACCACCACGAGAGGATTTGTGGATGCCTCGAACGACCCGGTACCACGTATTGTCATCTGTTTCCCCTTGCCATTATCATAAGTGACCATACCGGGCACTTTACCTTCAAGGTTGTCGGTGATTGTGCCCATATGCCGTTGTGAGAGATCATCAGCCGTGATTGTCTGATATGAGCCGGTGGCGCTCTCACGCTTGAAATTGGAGTATCCGGTCACAATCACCTCGCTCATGAGCTGAGGGTCTTCGTCAAGGGTAATCATGACAAATTTCTCAGATCCTTTCACAGGTACACTACGGCTCTTCATTCCGACATAACTTACACGAAGCATAGGCTTCTTACCCTCTACAAGGATGGTGAATTGGCCGTCAATATCGGTGGCAGTTCCAATCTGTGTGCCTTCGAGCAATACGGTGGCACCGATGAGGGGTTCTTCATTCTCATCAGTCACTACTCCCGAAATCTGGCGTTTGAAGTAAGGAAGTTCCTTTTTTGCCTGAGACAGAATCACAGTCTTATCTACGATTTCGTAGTCGATGTTGAGATCTTCCACGAAGATGCGGCTGAGTATCTGCTCAAGTGTGTGGTGGCTGAACTTACCATCCACTGCAGGGTGATTGGCAAATATATTCTTCTGATAGACGAATTCATAGCCCGATTTTTTCCGTAGTTCGGAAATGGCTTCCTCCACCGGAGTGTTGTTGAATGTGATATTAAATGTCTTCTCCGCTACGGCCGGAATGGCAGTGGCGAAAGAGAGACATGTAATGATCATTAAGAACAAAAATCGTTTCATTATTTATTGAGATTATTGGTTTTATCATACACGGTTATCGAGAGGTGGGATTCTGACGCGAGATGAGAATACGGTTCTCTTTCACTTCAAAAGCGAGACCGCCTGATTTTTCAAGAATGGCTATTGCTGTCTTGAAATTACTGTAGCGCGGAATGCTGCCCATGAAAATTGTCTCGGCAGCTTCATCATCGGCAAACTCATATTCGAAATTATACCAGCGGGCGAGGTCGCGCATGATCTGGCGCAGAGTCTGCTCTTCAAACACGAAACGGCCATGTCGCCATCCCGTGACCCGATCTATATCCACCTGACGCACTTTGGCTTCGGAGGTGGCTTTGGTAAATATTGTCTGTTTGCCCGGAGATAGAAATATTTCGCCACTGCCGGATGAAGGGGTGAGCGAGATGCTGCCGGAACTTAATGTTGTGTAGACTGCATCATCTTCAGGGTATGCACGGATATTGAATTCTGTTCCGTAGACTCTCACCCGTTGGTTGGCACTCTCTACAATAAATGGGACATCGGGATTATGTTTCACTTCGAAGAAGGCCTCGCCTGTAAGCTCCACACGTCGGGAGGATGCGGAGAAATGAGCCGGATATGTAAGGCGTGATTCCGAGTTGAGCCATACTCTTGTGCTGTCTTCAAGCGTGACTACAAATTCACCTCCGCGAGGCACATCGATCTGCAAGGGTCCGGCATCCACCACGTTGGCCAGCGTGGGGGTAACGGGAGTGTGTTCAGTCACATGGAGCGTGTCACCTGTGGGGGTAGTGACAATGGCCTGAGTGCTTCCCGGCGAGAGATTCTCTATACGCAGGGGAGTGGGTCGGTCATTCTGAGCAATGGCTTGAGAGCCGGGAGTGACAGATGGCGCGCGTAAAAGGAAGATCGCTCCTATTGTTACCGCAGCCGCAATGACCGCTGCTCCGCTCCATTTCAGGATAGGAGTAAAAGAGTGTCTCTCCGGTTGTGGCAGAGATGAGGTGGGTAAGCCCAGACGTCGCTCCATCTCCTCTTTAGGGCGCCGGGTGTTGATCATCTGTCGCAGCCTGTAATCGGCGGCAATGTGTTCCAGATCTTCGAGAGAATCTGCCATATTTTGGCGGGCCTCCGGATTCTCGGCTATCCATTGTTCAAGCATAAGCTGCTCGCCGGCAGTGAGTGTGCCGCCGGCGAGTCGCTTGTAAAGAATGTTTATTATTTCTTGAGATGAAGTCATAAACAAAATGGTTGGATTATAAGTTTTTACAACTTCTTATAGAAATCCTTCCGATTCAACCTTCAATTCACGGTTATTTGAGATAGTCTTTGAGGGTCTGCTCAATTTTGGCATCAGAGGGCATTGGGGCCTCCGGCATGAGGATAGATCCATCAGGGGCAAAGAGCATAAAACGCGGTATGCCGGTGATGTTCATGGCACCCATGAACTTGTCGCCCTCGCCCGGAGCGAAGATATATTGAGGCCACTGAGGATTGTCTTTCGCCACCTTTGCTTTCCAGGCGTCGACATCGGTGTCGCATGAGATGCTTACAAACTCAATCCCCTTCACATCTTTCATCTTCTCCACGAGCTTCTCAAGATGAGGAATCTGCTTGCAGCAAGGTCCGCACCATGTAGCCCAGAAGTCGACATAAAGGAGCTTGCCATAAAGATCGGAAAGCTTGCAGGTTTTGCCATCGACGGTCTGAAGGGTGGGATCATAAGAGACCTTATCGCCAGTCTTAATCTCCTTCACACCCTGAGCCACCATTGTGTAGTGGTCTATGAATTCTGGATAATCTTTGGCCATCTCGCCATATGCTTTCATAAAATCCGCAGCCGCTTCGGGAGAGGGTTTGTAATATGCGAAGAATGAATTCGGCACATTGTGATAAAGAGCCTTGCGGGTGCGGGGATTGGTGATCTTCTCATCAATCAGTTTAAGTTGCGCCACGTTGCCTTCCACGGATGTAGCATCCATACCACGTGTGGCGTTGTGGAACCATAAGTATATCATGCCGGTTTCGAGCGCTTGGTCAAGATTGGGATCCACCTTGGCTATGAGAGCCTGATAGGCCGGATCGTCAAGAGGTTCGGCATCATATGCATAAGCATTATCCTCAATAACGAAACCCTCCATACGATCGGAAAGGAGCTCGGCATATTTGGCATAATAGTCACGCTTATCGGCATCAGAGAGTGTAGCCACCTTGGCATTAATGCGCTCACGGTCTTTGTTAAGTCGAGCCATAGCTTCATCCTTGGTCATAGCCTCGGAGGGATCCTGCGGGGTATAGACCATAATGTCGTAGGTAGTGGTGATGTCGTTGAAGAGATCGTTTACATCGGCATTATCACCGGAATAGCTGACTTTGAATCCGGTTGAAGGTGTGCCTGAAATTTCAGCCACAGCAGTTTTACCGGGTTCTATCCAAACCCCGAAGAACCCGCGGTCGCCAGCCATGAGAGTGGCATGCACTCCCCCTGCCGGAATCAGGGAGTCGGCTATCTCGAAATGACCATTTTCGTCACGCGTAATGTTGATGTAGCGGTAATTCTGGATATCTCCGTCAGCGGCATACGACAGTACAAAGTCCTGTATGCTGTCGGTAGCGAGGGTTCCTTCGAGTGCCACTCCGGTTTTATTTGCCCCGGAGCCACACGCAGCCAGCAGGAGAGCCGATGCAACGGCGGGAAGTAAATGTTTTAGTTTCATAAGTTGAGAATGAATAATATATGAAATTTTTATAAGTAGGAGCTACTCAATGATTGAAGTCCGGTTTTGTTAATGATACGCAATCAAGACTTGATAGTATACGAGGGTATGGAGATATTTTTCTCCGTGGACAGGGGCACACATCTGATTGCAGGATAATATCTAAATTTTTTATTTAAGTTATGGTATACCTTTTTCAGAGACTTGCGTATCTATAAAAAAGGTGATACTCATAAGGGTAAATCCGATCTGTTTTTCAATGTAATTACAACTAATCATTAATAACAACAGGATGAAAAAATCTTTACTTTTCTCAGCATCGTTGCTTCTTGCAGCCTCCTCGATGAGTGCTGCTGTGCCGGAGGGTAGTTTTTATCTGATTGGTCTCAATGGAGAGACCGAGCAGACCGAGTCTAATCATTTCGTGCTTGGCGAGCGAGATGAAGAGGATATTGATGAAGGCGTCTGGCGCTGGAGCATTGCCAGTGTTGAGGTTACAGAGGCCACAGGAGCCTTGACAATTGCCGGCCCCGAGGGATTTACACTTGGCTTCAACGCTGAAAATCAATTCGGCATAACAAACAATCTCACCAACACCCAGAGTATGATCTATCTTACAGCGGGGGGACCGGCTGTGAATTATGATCTCAAACCGGGTGAGTATGCCGTCACTATGGCTGTGTTTGAGGATCTTGATGGTGATATGGGTGGTGACAACTGGATACTTCAGCTGAAATCACTGTCTGCTGATGAAGATGATGAGAGCTTTTATCTGATAGGCTTCAATGGTTCCGAAGAAGCCTCTGCGGCCTCCCGATTTGTGAAGAATGTGGAGGAAGCTGACGGTGAAACTACAGTGAGCTATGTGCTTCCCAAGTATTACATCGGCACATGTGAGGCCGGATTTACAGTGCTTGATTCCGGTAATGGAATTAGCTATGGTCTTGATCCGATAATGGGCGCTACAACTCCGGAAGTTACGGATGATGCCCCGATGGCTTTCCTCGGAGCAGACGGTGAAGCTGTGAAATGCAGCCTTACTCCAGGTTATTACAATGTTACCTTCGTGCCTATGGGAGCTATGAACATGATTTCATTCATGCGCTCCGAAAATCAGACTCCTAATAATGAGCTGGAGTATTATCTTGTCGGTCTTAACGGCGAGAATGCACTTGTAGAGGGCAATAAGTTCAGCCGTAAGGTCGAGACAATGGAATATGAGGATGAAGAGACAGGCGAGACAGTGTCTTCCGAGACTATCACTTACACTCTTACAGCCGAGGTGAAGGAGGGTTGTGAGCTCACAGTGGTGTCGGCCGATGAGACTGTGAAGTATGGTTATAATTCCGATATGGCCTCTTTCATTCCCAACGACCTTAATGACGCCATGCCTTTCACAATGCTCGTGACTAATGGGGAACCGGTGAAATGCACTCTTACCGCTGGCACATATGTATTCAATTTCCTTCCCAGTGAAGATGGCACAGCATCTTTAAGCGCAATCGCGCCGGAAGAGGGAGACACTGCTGTAGGGGAGATTGATGTTGAAGATGCCGCTCCGGTGTATTATGATCTTCAGGGGCGTCGCGTTGAGAATCCCGGCAAGGGCATTTTCATTGAGAAGCGCGGTGCAAAAGTTGTGAAAGTAGTGCGCTGAAACATTGCATAAGACAGTGTAAGTAAAAATTTCTCATACTTTAAGGAGAGGGTGTGGAATGTGATATTTCACGCCCTTTTGCATACTTATAGGAAAATTACTATTTTTGCAGAAATGTTTTAACATGTCGGTTTTATCTTACAGTTAGACACTGATAACTACAAAATCAGAGAATGGTAGACTCCAAAATATCAGAGTTGTCTTACAGACGGTTTATAGAGGGTGACATAGGTCCCTTCTATGATAATATGTATAGGGATATGCTTCTCTATGCCTCCTCATGTCTGCCCGGGCACATGGCTCTGATGGCTGAAGACTGTGTGCAGAACGCAGTGGAAAAAGCTTACCGCAACCGAGAGCGGTTTGAATCGGCCGGACAGTGGAAAGCATTTATACTGACGTGCATACGTAACCAGGCCATTTCAGTGTTCCGCTCCGACAATGCGGCGGGCAACTATACGGAGTATGTTAGAAATTCTTCTGATTTGCATGAGGATATGCTTCTTGATTATATCCACCGGGAGACATTAAGCCGGCTCTATAGGGCCATTGACGATTTGCCTCCGGATATGCGTGAACTGCTTGAGCTTAGTTTTGAGAAAGGATTGAAGAACTCAGAGATAGCGGCACGGTTGGGAGTGGCTGAAATCACGGTCAAGAAACGCAAGGCCCGGCTTATTCTTATGTTGCGTAAATCTCTTCCTGATTCAGCCTGGATTTTACTGTTGCTTATGCCCTGACCATAGGTATATTTATTCGTAACCACATAGTGAGGATATTGATGCCGGTGGGATGAAGAGATTTTGTAATGATTAGTTGTATACCTTTTGAGTCTTATTTCGTATCTTTTTGTAGAAGCTCAGACCACAACGGGATCAATTGGCTCCCTAATTATGTCCTCTCAGATAGTCTTCTCCGTAGCGGGCATAACCTCTTGATATGGCTGAGAGACTTTTACTTATTCAGAATATATTAATCAATAAAAGATATGAAGAAGACCTTATCATGGAGCGTAGTCTCAATGGCATTGTTGGCAGTGGGATGTGGCGGAAATCACGACACCGGCTCATCACAACCTTCTTATGCCTCCGGAGAGACAGTGGTGAACATTAAATTTGCAGAATACGATTCTGTAAACAACGGTTATCTGGATGCCTTCGTTTATGGCTATGACGGACTCAACGAATTGCCTCCTACGCCGGTAGGCACTGACGGTTCATTGTCGTTAACCTTTGACCTCAACGGCGATGCTGTTCTCAATATGATGAGCAGTAGTTCTGATGAGAGATACGGTTCAGTGCGTATAGCACCCGGAGAGACTATAGATGTGACTATCTATCCCGATTCTGTGTCTACAACCGGTAAGTATGCCACTCTCAACAGTGTTATGTATAACTATTTGCCCAAGTACAGTCTGAACATGTTCATGCCCGATTTTGTGAGATATGATATGCCGGGTCAGGAATATTCACAGGCCGTGATAGGGAAGTATAAGGAGATGAAAGATTCCTTGGCGGCAGACACATCTCTTTCGGATGAGGCGCGTGTGATTGAGGAGGGAGCGTTGCTCAATTCTGTGCTTGGCTTCATGTCGATGCGTGAGATGATCAACCGCAGCAGCTATATGATGACTCATCCCGGAGAATATAATATACAACGGGACTCTATGGTCAACAAACTCGATGATGCAGACTATGCGGCAGTTGTGGCTGCAATAGATGCCGACAGTGAGGCGCTGCTCAAAGGGGGTCTGGAGATCAGCACCTCTCTCAACGGAGTTGATTGGAGCGCCAAGGGTGCAAATGGCACTCTTCTCGGCATTATTTCCGATTACCAGCTTGCAGCTAAGGAGGCTTCGGAGTGTCGCACAGACTCTGCCCGAATGGCAACTCTTACGGCTTATTCAAATCCGTTCTTCGCCAGCTCTGTCGACAATATACGCAATGCGGCTCAGAAGCGTTTCGACGATGCCGTGAGCATGATCAATCAGCTTCCAGCTGACCTTCCTGGTGATAAGGTGATTGAAACGATTGCAGCCGAATATAAGGATAAGGTGGTTATGGTTGACCTGTGGAATACCTGGTGTTCACCTTGTAAGGCTGCGATTGCCGCAAATGAACCGCTTAAGGAAACTCTCTTCAACAATCCGGACATTGTGTTTGTATACGTGGCCGATGAGTCGTCGCCGATGAATCTATATGTCAATATGATACCGAAAATCAAGGGTGAGCATTACCGTATCACAGCGAAGCAGGCAGATGCTATGCGTAATCAGTTTGACGTAGATGGCATACCTTACTATATCTTGGTAGACCGTGAGGGTAAGATACAGGGTCGTCCCGATTTCCGCGACCACGATCTCTATACCAAGACACTCCTTGAAACCGTGAATAAGAAATAGTATAAATACCGAGGTGTAAATAGCTCCGGTATTTGATCTGTAGACTGTAGCTTGATTTTACAGGTCATAGTCCGGCGAAGAGATCTGTCTTCGCCGGACTTGTTTTTTAATCGGGATTTGCTTTGTTTAAACCGTGACGGGAGTGTGGTTGTCTAATAGATATGAAATATTCTTTTGGTAAATATCGGATGAGACTGGCGACTGCTCTTTTTGTCGCTGTCCCTTTCCTCTTTCAATCATGTGGAGAGAGGGATAAGGAATCCCCCTCTCTTGAGGTTTATGAGAGCCTTAGAGAGGTGAGCCGTCTTGAACTTGCGAAGATGACCATCGGGAAGGTCGGTATGGTCTCCGATCCCTCATGGGATGATGCCAACACAATCGAAGGGAAAGCCCAGGTGCTCCTCAACAGTATGAAGGTGGGGAAGCGTATAGGGGTCTATTCCTACGACACCTATGTGACGGCTTTCGTAGATCTTTCCAAACTGCAGCCCGACGATGTGGTGGTGGATGAGGAGAACGCCACGGTGGATATATACCTTCCCCCGGTGGAGGTGATGACCGACGGCCGCGAGCCTCAGCTTCATGAGGAGCATTACCGCGTCACGGGATTCCGCAGCCGTATCACCCCCGAGGAACGTGCGGCATTGAAGACGCAGATGGCCCGTGAGGTGAAGAGGGAGATTGCCGCCTCCAAAGCAAGTATGGAGACGTTGAGAAAGAGTGCGGAGCAGAAGGCCCGGGCATGGATTTCGGGACTCGCTGCCGACAGAGGTTTAACAGCTAACGTGAATTTCAGATGAAGTGGATAAAGATTATAATCGCTTTGCTGGTATTGGCGGCCGTGGCCGTGGTGGCGGTAAAGTTTTTCGCTCCTTCCGAGTCTATGCCTGAGTATAAGACCCGTGCAGCACGCATTAAGAATGTGGAGCAGATGGTGGAGTTATGTACGGCTGATGTGCATGAGGAATGGGCTGTGAAGGATTCCATCAACGGAATGTGGGTGGTGGCGCGTCAGACTATCGACGGGCGTGTGAGATTTGATCTTGACAGTCTGCGCACGGAGCAGCGAGGCGACACGACTGTGGTATATCTTCCGGCCGAGAGGGTGGATATCCTTGAGAGCACCGATCCGGGAGCCTATGAGATTCTTGATGTGTGGGATGGTCGCAACGTGCTTTTCAAGCGCACTCTTACAGCGGCTGAGGAGAATGTGCTCAAGACGCGCTGGCAGAAGAGGGCACGAAACAGGATATATCAGCGAGGTTATGTGAGAGAGGCCCGTAGCAATGCCGTGAAGTCGCTGACACCGTTGCTTGGAGCTATGCATGGAAATGGGGAGACTATCGTGATAATAGACCCTACACCGAATGGGAATCCTTCCCGGTATTGATAAATTCAGAGAAGAACGACTCTCCATGTCGCAGATGAGTAGCTTACTCGGAATCGGGTGGGGTGTGGAGATTCATGGTGGGTATCCCGGCTTTTGCCACCATATCGCGGGTGGTGTCGGAGGGCTCGATAAGTACGTTTTTGCCGCCGCATGATGTTGTCCACAGCATCAGAGGTATATCATCATAATGGTCAGTGAGAGTTATAGCCGGTTGCCAGCCTCTTATATCACACAGTTCCTCCACCATCTCGCGTTTCACATCTCCGCGACACTCCTTTATCTCCTCCCCTTTGGGGGGTAGGGGTGTGGCTACGACCGCATCCAGGCGCAGCATCCTTCCCAACATTACGGAATAATCCTTAGGTGCTGCTGTGGCGAGGCATACCGGGAGCGACCGCTTTCGGGCCTGAGAGATCAGGAAAGTTACTTCCGGACGGAATTTGGTGGAAAGCGATCGTATGAACTCCTCATAGTCTTTCTCCTTCAGGATTCTTTCTGCAATCCTCATAATAGCCTGCTTGGCTTGGGCATGAGTGCGCAGTCTCCCTTTACGCAAGGCTATGGCCAGTAGTAGCGGGAGGGTGGCATCGAGACGCATTCTCGAGAGGCTCTTCCGCAGAAGCCACTTGGTGTAGAGGGTGAAGGAGTTGCCGTCGAGGAGAGTTCCGTCGAGGTCAACTATTATTACAGGTATATATGTATCGAGGTCAATCATATCAATAGTCGTTCGACCATGGGAATCGCAGGAGCGTGCGGTCGGTATTAATGCCTTAATCCGTAAGTAGAGGTTACCAATCAATTATATCATTGATTTATGACCCATACTTAGATAGATACTTAGGCATTTAGGGTATGTCATTCTAACGTTCACAAATGGGTGTAAAGTATAAAGATACTAGTGGATGTCGTGGAAAAAGTTGAGTTGGATAGATTCAGTAAAATTAGAGATGACACTATTGAGGAAATTAGTCGGAATAAAATAATCAGGGTCCAGTTTACCTTGGAGTACGACCCTGATTATTCACTTATCCGCGGCCTGTAGGACGTGATTCAGGGGAAATGAAGGTCAATGATTTTAGGAGATGCCGGTTGAATCGTCGGCGTTTTCTATCAAAAAACCACCCCCATTTATTAAAATATTTTATCATGTTTACGAGATGGATACGTAACATTTTTCTATTGCGGCGTGATGCTGCGTTATGCTCATGCACTATTGCAACTTCAGGATAGAACATTGTCTTCCAGCGCTCGTGAACACGTCGTGTAATGTCAATGTCTTCTGGATACATAAAGAAACGTTCGTCGAATATACCACAATCTTTTAGTGCCTTGTTTCGGAATAAGAGAAAACTACCTAGAAGATAAGGACAGTTGAGAGGTATATTATGGTCATGAATGGCGAGCAGATAGCGTTCCATTCTGTGACGGATAAGGCAAGTGGGAAGAAATCGCTTGGCAAAGAGATCAAATGGGGTCGGAAGCATCCTACAAGTATATTGGAGATCACCATTCGGGTAGAACACTTTTGGCATTACCATTCCTGTGTCGGGATTATCTCGAAGATAACCTGTCAAGGTAGGGATTATATCTCCGTCCCACCATACATCGGCATTCATTACAATATGAGCTCCGTCGCTGTCTTCTATTACCTCACGCAAAGCTATGTTATGACCTGCACCGAAGCCGTTGTTGGGCACATGTATATAACATATGCGAGAACTATATCTGGATAGAAATGACAGTGATGTGTCCTCTCCATTATCTATAAGAAAAATTGTCTTTATTTGTGACGATAGGAGCAGACACAACAAAGCCCGCGTCACTTGAAGACGCGGGCTGTTGTGTATAACAATAGATGCTGTGACTGAAAAGCCAGTTAGCATTACTCCTTGCATTTTGCTGCGATGAACTGACGGTTCATGCGGCTGATGTTGGAGAGCTTGATGTTCTTGGGGCACTCAGCGGAACATGCACCAGTGTTGGTGCAGTTGCCGAAGCCGAGCTCATCCATCTTAGCCACCATAGCGCGAGCGCGACGGTCTTTCTCAACCTCACCCTGGGGGAGGAGTGAAAGCTGGCTGATCTTTGCGGAAACGAAGAGCATGGCAGAGCCGTTCTTGCAGGCAGCCACACATGCACCGCAACCGATGCAGCTTGCAGAGTCCATAGCCTCGTCGGCCTTAACCTTAGAGATAGGGAGATCGTTGGCATCCTGAGCACCACCGCAGTTGAACGATACATAACCGCCGGCCTGCTGGATCTTGTCGAATGCGTTACGGTCTACCATAAGGTCTTTGATCACCGGGAAAGCGGCAGAACGCCAAGGCTCAACAGTGATTGTCTCGCCGTTCTGGAAACGACGCATGTAGAGCTGGCAAGTAGTGGCGCCTGTGGCGGGACCGTGGGGATGTCCGTTGATATAGAGTGAGCACATACCGCAGATACCCTCGCGGCAGTCGTGGTCGAACACAATGGGTTCCTGACCCTCCTCTACGAGACGCTCGTTGAGGATGTCAAGAGTCTCAAGGAACGAGGTGTCAGGGGTGGTCTCGACATTCTCGTAAGTCTCAAACCGGCCCTGCGCTTTGGCATTCTCCTGACGCCAAACCTTGAGGTTGACTTTCATTACATTTTCTTCCATAATTGAAATTTCTTACAGTTATTGGGAATGTGTCCCGGTTTATGACTTATAATTACGTGTCTGAACCTTGATAGCCTCGTAGTGGAGAGGCTCCTTGATGAGCTCGGGAGCTTTGTCGTCGCTTCCCTCATACTCCCAGCAGCTTACATAGAAGTAGTCCTTATCGTCGCGCTTGGCCTCACCCTCCTCAGTCTGATACTCGGTGCGGAAGTGGCCGCCACAGCTCTCGTTGCGGCTGAGTGCGTCGTAAGCGATAAGCTCGCCCATGGTGATGAAGTCGTTGAGACGGAAAGCCTTGTCGAGCTCCACATTCATTCCTTCGGCTGTGCCGGGCACGAAGAGCTCTGTCTCGAAAGTCTTGCGGAGATCTTTGAGTTTTGCAAGAGCTGTCTCGAGACCCTCTTTGTTACGGGCCATACCTACATACTCCCACATGATGTGGCCGAGCTCTTTGTGGATAGAGTCGACAGAACGTTTGCCCTTGATGTTCATGAGCTTGGTCTGCTCAGCCTTACACTTGGCCTCAGCCTCGTCGAATTCCGGAGTGTCGGTAGAGAAGTGGGGCACTGTGATCTGGTCGCTCAGATAGTTCTGGATGGTGTAGGGGAGCACGAAGTAGCCGTCGGCGAGACCCTGCATGAGGGCAGATGCACCAAGACGGTTTGCACCGTGGTCGGAGAAGTTACACTCACCGATGGCGAAGAGACCCTTGACAGAGGTCTGGAGCTCATAGTCTACCCAAATGCCACCCATTGTGTAGTGGATAGCGGGGAAGATCATCATCGGGTTGTAGTAGTTCACGCCATTCTCCTGACGGGCGAATTCACCGGGATTAACATCGGTGATCTCCTCATACATGTCGAAGAGGTTGCCGTAGCGCTGGCGAACCACATCGATGCCGAGACGGTTGATGGCCTCTGAGAAGTCGAGGAACACGGCGAGACCGGTGTTGTTTACACCAAAGCCGGCATCGCAACGCTCCTTGGCTGCACGGGAAGCAACGTCACGGGGCACGAGGTTACCGAATGCGGGGTAACGACGCTCGAGATAGTAGTCGCGATTCTCCTCAGGGATATCGCTGCCCTTGATCTCGCCTCTCTGAAGCTTCTTGGCATCCTCGATATTCTTAGGAACCCAGATGCGGCCGTCGTTACGGAGCGACTCAGACATAAGGGTGAGCTTAGACTGCTTGTCGCCGTGAACGGGGATACAAGTGGGGTGGATCTGAACGTAAGCGGGGTTTGCGAAGTAGGCACCCTTGCGGTAGCATGCCATAGCTGCGGAGCAGTTGCAACCCATAGCGTTGGTGGAGAGGAAGTAGGTGTTGCCATAACCGCCGGTAGCGATTACCACAGCGTGGGCTGCGAAACGCTCGAACTCGCCTGTCACAAGGTTCTTGGCGATGATGCCGCGTGCACGCTCCACACCGTCTTTATCCTTGATGAGGACCACGTCGTGCATCTCGTAGCGGTTGTAGCTCTTCACCTTGCCAAGCTGAATCTGGCGGTTGAGAGAAGAATAGGCACCGAGAAGGAGCTGCTGGCCAGTCTGACCTTTTGCATAGAATGTACGGCTCACCTGAGCGCCACCGAATGAACGGTTGGCGAGAAGACCACCGTATTCACGAGCGAAGGGCACACCCTGGGCCACACACTGGTCGATGATATTGTTTGCCACCTCAGCGAGACGGTACACGTTGGCCTCACGGGCACGGTAGTCGCCACCTTTCACGGTGTCATAGAAAAGACGATATACTGAGTCGCCGTCGTTCTGATAGTTCTTCGCTGCATTGATACCACCCTGAGCCGCGATAGAGTGTGCGCGACGGGGGCTGTCCTGAATGCAGAAGTTGAGCACGTTGAATCCGAGTTCTGCGAGGGTAGAGGCGGCAGATGCGCCGGCGAGGCCGGTTCCGACAACGATCACGTCGAGCTTACGCTTGTTGGCGGGGTTCACAAGCTTCTGGTGAGCTTTGTAGTTGGTCCATTTCTCAGCGATAGGACCCTCCGGGATCTTGGAATCGGCCGGATTCATTACTTTGACTTTATCTAAATTTGCCATAGCGCTAAATTAGTTTGCAGGGTTGGGATTAGCTTCAGGGGCAACTTCTTCAACTTCCTCGACAACAGTGCCGTTGAGATAGTCGAAGAGCACCTTGTAGCTTGAGAACATCTTAAGCTGAGTCTCAAACTGTTTCTTCATATCGGGGTTAGACTCCATCTGAGCGGCGAAGCCGGGATTCTCGAGCTGTGCGTTCATCTGCTGAACAGCCTGGGGAATCTGCTCTGCCACTACAGAGTAAGGCATGGAGCTGATCTGGTTTACGAGCTGTGCGGCATCAGGACCGAAATCCTTCATACACATTTCACCAACCATCTCCACATACTGTGCGCGGAGGTCTCCGTTGTTGGTGTAGTAGTTCTGATGAGCCTTAACAGTGAAGACGATAGCCTGAGCGATGAAAAGAGCTACAACGATAGACACCCACCAGCATCCGATCTTCTTGAGACGCTCGATCCATACGGTGTTGGTCCAACCGCAAGACTGGAACATCGACCAGAAACCATGGTTCATGTGGAACCAGAGAGCGATGAAGCCGATGATGTAGACAATCGGAGTGTAGACAAGTTTGAATGCCTCCTGGATGAAGAGAGTGCCGGCGGCAGGGGGAAGAGCCTCCTCTGCGCCACGGATCTCCTGGAGCTGCATCTTAGCCCAGAACTGGATCAGGTGGACAACAAGGAAAGCGAGCACCACGATGCCGAGCACGAGCATGTTCTGGCTTGCCCACTCCACTCCGGCGGGACGCTTGGAGATAGAGTAGCGGTCGGCTCCACGTGCCTTGCGGTTCTGAATGGTCAGAATCAGCGCGTAGATGATGTGGATGATGATGAGCGCGGCGAGACCTGCTGAGGCGATGAGGGCATACCAGTTTGCGCCTAAGAACTCGCAGATGGAGTTGTAGGCTGCCGGCCAGCAGATAGCTACTGCGTTCATCAAACAGTGAAATGTGACGAATAGGACGAGCGCGGCGCCTGTCAAGGCCATGACGAACTTACGTCCTACAGATGAGCATGATAACCACATAGCAGTTTTTGATTTAATTAAGTTGTTATTGATTGTTGTTTGGTTTGTTGCTTGTTTCCTTGATAAGGTTTAAAGATGCCGAATCGCGGCATGCCGGGGCATACCGTGGGGATTCATGTGCAAAATTATCATAATTTGATGATAAAGCCAACTTTTTTTAACGCTTTTTTACGTATCGGGTGTAATAATTTGTCATACCTAATCAACCTTTGCAAGCTATCCGGTGTTATGACTACAGATAATGATTCCCAGCCTGTGGGTGGGGAATATTTTTCTGCTAATAGTTCACGTCTCTCCCCGGAGGGTAAATATTAACAATGCTAACAATCAAAATTATGAAAAAGGTTATACTCGCTTCAGCTTTGCTCGCTCTCGGTGCAACAGGTGCTTACGCACAACACGCAGGACAATTTGGCGTAGGTGTAAATTTAGGTGTTCAGCCCGTGATCGAGGGTAAGGGAAGTCCTACAAACTTCCTGTTAGGTGGTCGTCTTCAGTATTCCGCTACCGACCTTATCCGTCTTGCTCTTGACCTTAACGGTGGTTTCGAGGACGATGGTGTAAGCACATTCACCGGCACGGCCAATGTTGATTTCATGGTGCCTCTGTCAAGTGGCTTCTATATCTACCCGACCGCAGGTCTTGGTATCGGCAATATCCATGTGGCCTATGGAGACTATAAGGAAGACCATAGCAAATTCGTATTTAATATCGGTATCGGTGGTGAGTATGAATTCAATAAGAACTGGGCGGCCGGTCTGGAGTTCAAATATCAGTATATGAAGAACTACGGTTCGCTCCCCGTATTCCTCAACGTAAGCTACAAATTCTAAAAACGTCAGCTCTCAGTTCTTAGCAACAGAAGAAAAATCAGATTATAGACAAAATAAATATTCGGGCCGATGGTGTTCAAGACCATCGGCCCGAATTGCGTTTTAAGATTATTTTATCACGAAGGAGTTGAACGAGTGAGGAGGAAGGGTAACGTTGAGATACTTTTTATTGATCTGAACCGTCACGGGCTTGGGTGATGAGGTGAAATTACCGGCCACCGCTATGTATTGTCCATCGGGATTCTTGGCCACAAGTATTGTGGTGTCGCCTCCATCCCGAGGCTGAAAGCCCACTATCTCCGCTCCCTGCTCAATAAGGTTGGAGAAATGTTTCACGGCGAAATATTCCGGAGTGTAACGTATGGAGCGGGTCTGCGGGTCAAGTTCCACAAGAGCATTCTGATTCCAGCCCCATTTGCTTGTTCCTTTCTTGGGCAGGAGGAAATTCCAGTTATACCATTCATCGCAGCCCTTGCCGATATTGTCGGCTATGAGGAAGAAAGTATGTTCTCCGGCTTTCCAGTCCATATCGCCGTTGCCACATTCGCTCTCCGAACAGATATAGCTGAACTCAGGATATTGCTGGCGTATGGCCGGAAGAATCTCGCGTCCCTCCCATTGGAAGGCAAGACCCGAAAGTTGATTTCTGAGATCGGCATCGCTGAGTATTTTCTCTACATGGTCCTGTCGGTTGGTGTTGAATGTGCCGAGATATACCTGCACGTCGGGATTATTCTTCTTCAGTGTAGGAGCGAGATAGTCGCGGTTGAATTTCACGGTTCCTTCAGCTGTCCATGCGCATCCCGGGTAGGGCGTATAGCTGTATGCTTCATTCTGATAGATCACCATATCAATGGGTACACCCTGCTCCTTGTAGGCATCTACGAATTTACTGAAGTAGTTGGCATATGCCTGAAGATAGCGGGGATCTTGAATGAAATAGTCCTGAGTGGCCAGACGGCGCGGAAACTGTTTGTCTCTTTCTGCGAGAAATTTCATCTCGTCTTCGTCAATCTCATCAACTGAGCCGAAAAGCAGATAGTCTATTTTAGGGTCGGCGTTGTTTGTGTGGCTGCTCACCACCGGATAGTCACCGTTGATCTTCATCCAGCTTGGCGGCGACCAGGGAGAGGCCCAGAAAGTAAGAGCGGGATTATATTTCTGTGCGGCGCGGATCAGGGGAATGATGCTGGTCTTATCGCGGTCTATATTGAAATAGCGTAGTTCAAGGTCGCCTTTCACCTCGTCGCAGCTGAACCAGCTACGGCCATAGTCGTTGCAGTTCATACCGATGCGTCCGCGGGTGAAACGCAGATCTCCGTCAGGAGAGAATATGTTGTGCATCAGGGCGTCTTGTTCCTCGCGTGAGAGTGCTAAGAAAGCGTCCCAGTCGAGTTCGTTGAAAGTTGTGCCCCAGTGCTTGAGAGTGTGGCCTTTTGAAGTGTGGTTGACGGTCACAAGAGGAGTGGACTCAGGTTTATCGGTCAGTTTCAGATTCTTCTGTTTCTGCCATTCCGCATTTTCCGTAGAGGAGAACCATGTTGCGGTTTGGGCCGAGGCGCCCAATGCGGAAAGCATGCAGCAGAGAAGGAGTGATGATTTCTTCATACCCAAATATAAGTGCAGATTATGATTTACAGGTATTGTGGATAATTATTTTGGTAAAGATTGGTTTTTATAATAATTTGTATGGGTTGGAAAAACTACTCAAAGTATTTTGCATCCCGTCAGCAGGATACAGAATTTTTGCCAACTACAAAGACAGAATCTCCTCAATGGTCAGCCCGGTGAACTTACTGATATCCTCAGGTGCCATACCCTGTCGCTTCATTGATAATGCAATAGCGGCTACCGCTTCCGCGCGACCTTCTGCGCGACCTTCTGCGCGACCTTCCGCGCGACCTTCCGCGCGACCTTCTTCAAGGCCTTCTGCCCGCCCCTCTTCTCGGGCGGTGTCAAGGACATCGTTCTGCACCATGATGTTGTCGAGGTGCTCGTCATAGGCCCTGCGCTCTTTTGGAGTCATCGAGAGCACCCTCAACTTCTCCCTCACCTCCTGCAATCCGGGTGTACGTGTATCCTCTTTGATTTTTCCGGTCTTAAGGTAGGTCATCCATTCGTCAAGCGGATTCTCCGGAATCTTATCGTATGCGTTCACACGCACCAGATAATATTCAGGGAATACCTCCCGGGGAAGATGTGGCACGATGACTCCCTGTTCCTTGATGTTAACAAATAGATCGGTGCCGGTGTGTATACCCTTGAACACAGTCTGTCCATGATAGACATAATCGTCGCCCTGCCCATAGTCGCAGTAAAGTATGCTGATGGAGTACACCTTCTTCACCTGGTCGTATTTGTCTCCTATGTGAATATGTTCGGTGATGGCCTTGCATGTTCCGAACAATATTCGTTCGAGGTAATAAAGTTGCCTTGTGAGTTGTACCTCCACTATGATGATATGACCCTTGCTGTTCTTGGCTTTAATGTCAACGCGGTTGAACTTATCGCGGTCGTTCTCTTGATTCGACTCGCTTTCAAGGAGCTCAACGATCTTCACCCTTTCTCCGAGGAGTACGGAGATGAGACCCTCGAGAATATCGAAATTAGCCTTATCTCTGAGTATATGCTTTATCGCCCAGTCGAAACGTATATATAGATTGTCATCGTTCATAGATAGCTCTCTCTTTGATGAATAATTATCTTTCAGAATGTTTCCACAAATATAACCATCATTTTTCGCTATAACAAATTTTATTCAAAATTCATGTCCTGCATTCCAAAACTGAACTATCTTAATGAAAGAATGAGGTTGGTGTTGTAGAAGAGGTTCCCTATATCTAATTTGCTTGTATCTGATTACGAAAAGTCTCTATTTCGTATTGTAGGTAACGTTCGTCCTTTTTCTCGATGTAGTTGGCGCCGATCAGGTAGACAGTGCGGGGATCCATGCCATATCGGCCGGCATAGTCGCGCTCATGTATCTGGTTCATCGCGTCATGCAGACTCCGATTGTACTTGAACTCGAAGAGATACACGAATTTGCCAACGGCTACCTCTATGTCGCTTCGACCCCTGTAGCCGTGGTGCTCCGCAATCGGACGCGTGGCACAGAGTGTGGCGAGCAGGTAAGTAATAGCTCGGTATACCGATTCGCAGTGGTCTTCTCCGGGAAGATCCTTGAATAAACTCACTAGTCGCTTCATGAAATCATCAGGACGGCCTTCGTAGAGATCTCTCCTGAACTTCATGAAGTTAAAAGGACTGACCGGATCCTCCGTCTTGGGGGCATACACAGGAAGAAGATCGTTGTAGAACCCGGTCTCCACCTCATGATTGGGGAAACGTAGCACATACATGTCAAGTTCTCTATCATACGACCCTATGGTGAGATATCCCGTCTGGAACATCAATGGCACCGGATTATTGTCGTTCAGACCTACGGCCGTCAGTTGCGACTTGGAACATTCCACACCGTTTAGATCAGGAGGATATGCTTCCAACGACTTGATACGTTTTACAAGGAAAGTGGGCGTCCCGGTCTTGAACCAGAACGGTTCTATACTTTTAGCTCTGAGGGCGCGTAATACGCTGAAAGGATTATACAGCCTTGAGCCTTCAGAAGTGAACATATAGCCGTCGTAATAGTAGCGCAGTTCATTCAAGGTGACTGTGGTGGGCTCGTTGCGTTTCTCCGCAAGTTGTTGTATGCCGGGGAGGAATGTGTCGAGGAGTTCCCTCTCGCTCCATCCGCAGATATCGGCAAACTCGTCGGTCAGCGAGATATCATCAAGATGGTTGAGGTCGCTGAAGATACTGACTTTGCTGAAACGGGCCACCCCCGTGATGAAAGTGTAGCGTATCATGCTGTCCATGGTCTTGAGATTTCCGAAGAAACTTTTCAAGAGCGACTGATGTCTCTCGAACAGCTCCGGGTTATCCTCCACGGCCAACAGTGGCTTGTCGTATTCATCCACAAGAATCACTACCTGCTGCCCTGTCTTGTGGTATACCGTTTCGATGAGATTCCTGAAGCGTTGAGCTGGCGTGACAAACTTAGGCTCCTTACCGTAGATCCGTTCATATCCGGTCAGGAGAGTGTCAATTATTCTTTCCAGTCCATCCTCCTTGCCATAGTCTTCGGCGTTGAAATCGAAGTGAAGTACGGGCGAAGGAGTCCAGTCGACATCCAGATTGTCAAGCGCAAGGCCCTTGAACAGCTCACGTCGTCCCTCGAAATAGGCTTCAAGTGTAGAGAGCAACAAGCTTTTCCCGAACCGACGCGGCCGGCTTAGGAAAACATATTTCCCATGCTCTGTCAGTTTAGGTATATATCCCGTCTTGTCGACGTAAGTATAGCCTTTCTGAATGATCTCGGAAAAGGTCTGTATGCCTATGGGATATCTCAGTTCCTTCATAATCTTGCTATTTTTCCCAAAGTTAGTGAATTTTCCCGAGACTACTGCTTCGCGCTTGGTTAATTTGCTAAATTATGACGTATACCTATGAAATAGGCCGACTATGAAATAGCATTTTTACAGGTAAAAACGCTATGTTTAACCCCCCAAAAAAGCAATCGTATCGTCATGGTGCAACATCCAACTGATATGCGCATCGGAGTCAACTGTCATTTATTCCTTTTCTTATTTTTAACCGCTTCCTTTTTGGGAGCGGATTTCAGCTTGCAACAGTCATTTTTCTGGAGCATTCGAGGTTCCGTGCCATCGAAAGTCATAACTATCGGACGTATCAGACCATCGTTGTCAAAATACATTCTTTCGATGCACACCTCACGGTTGTTGCCATCGGTAGCACCACGCGGATGTCGATGGTAGACAATATAATAGTCGTCGGTGGTGGGGATATTTATGATAGAATGATGTCCGGCTCCTGTGCCGTGAATGCGATCGGCTTCAAGGATGGTCCCGATCGGTTCGAATGGTCCCAACGGTGAGTCGGAAATGGCATATGCTACGCGATAATCCGGACCTGTCCATACTCCTTCGCTCCACATGAAATAGTATTTTCCGTTGCGACGGAACATAACGGGGCCTTCCACGTAGTTTTTGGGAGTGACTTCTTTATACGTCTCACCATCGGAGAAGGGGACAAGCTGCGTGAAATCATCATTGAGTTTCACGACATTACAGTGGCCCCATCCGCCATAATACATGTAATAGGTTCCATCCTCATCGCGGAATACAAATTGGTCAATGGGTTGGGCACCGTTCACTATATCCTGAATGAGGGGACGCCCGAGAAGGTCTTGGTAAGGACCCTCAGGTTTATCAGCCACTCCTACACCGATGCCTCCGACTTCACCTTGATGCACGTCATTTGCACCGAAGAATATGTAATACTTATCATTCTTTTTGATAGCAGCCGGAGCCCACATAGCCCGCTTGGCCCATTTTACGGCGGTGGTATCTATGATGTTCTCATGTTTCTCCCAATTCACGAGATCTTTTGAAGAGAATGCATCAAGGGCTATCTGTTGTTCGTAGGGTAAACTTCGGGTAGGGAAGATCCAGTATGTATCACCATAGATTACAGCCTCCGGATCGGCATACCATCCTTCGAATACAGGGTTTATGGCCAACATACCACCTGCGGCTGAGAGAAGGGATATGGTTAGTGCTAATTTAGATTTAAGTCGCATATGAGAATAATTAATATGTGGAGTGAAGTGAGTTGAGCATTGTGTTAAGTGGAATTTATTGCGTGTGACGGAGTTCATACAAGAAGACTCGGTTACGTTGGCAAAACAGACAGAATGCATCTCCAATCCAAGCAGAAAAGTGATGTAATCTATAATATAGACGAATATGTTACCAAAATCTTTTATAGCTGCCTGAATTTTTTGGCTCAATAATTTTTGATAAATAAGCGGGTGTCACAAATCAATGAATCATTGAATCATTGATTTGTGCCACCCGTTTATTTGTCTCGAATCTAATTATAGTAATGTGCTTACGTGCAGCTTGCGCCGGTGTGATTGCCATGGCAATTGTTGCATGGTCATTTATGGGTGATGATTTTAATTAATGGCTAAGGCAACCGTGAAGTTGATGGAGCGGGGGAGCGACGGACCATACATATAGCCTGAGTCGCGGAGCATTCCACTGTCGAAATCGTTCTGATAGGAATTGAAAATGTTGCTGATGCCTGCCGTCACATCAAGATCAATCTCTTTGAACAGATCGAAGCAATAGCCGAATTTCAGGCCCATGTCGAAGAAGGATTGCGTGCGGACAGCCAGATCCACATCTGTGCCGGACCCTACAAGATGTTGCACGGTCATAGGGCCCGTGAGGGTTCCGGTCAGTATGGCCTTGAACTTTGGAAATATCTCCCAGTTGGCAGTGAGATAACCATATATGTCAGGAGTGCGGAACATCCGTTTCTCTGGAGCCACATCCGGATTGTCGCTCCAATATTCCGGTTTCTTATAACGGCTTCTTTGTAAAGTCACACCTGCCTGGGCATCGAAATGATTGGAAAAGAAAGCTTTTCCCTCGATATTCATACCCATCACACGCGCTCCGGAACCATTGTATCTTTCCAACACTGCATTTCCGTCGGCATCGGTTCCCTCAAGTTGCCTGAGCGCGAACACATCGCTCAGGTCGGTGTAGAAAGCTTCGATAAGAAGATTGGTCTGCACACTGCCGAATATGCGATAAAGATCGGCAGAGGCACTGAAACTCTGGGAGCTCTCCTGCTTCAGTCCGGGAGCGAGCACCGTCACCACACGTTCACCCCCGACGATGGCAACATGGAAATCCTCATCATAGGCCTGAGGTGAGCGGAAACCTGTGGAATATGAGAGTCGGAAATTGAGGTTGCGCGAGGGATTGAAACGGATATTGGCACGCGGCGAGATGATTGGGTTGTGGATAAGGGAGTGCTTGTCGAGACGTGCGCCAACGAGGAATCCCCAGCGGTCGTCGCGCCATTCGTTCTGCAGATAGCCTGAATAGATGTTGATTTTCTGAAGCACATCGTGGCTATAACCGAGAGTCACGTCATGCAGTCTGTTGTAGGAGTATTCCAAACCGGCCACCAATTCCGCAGGCATGAAGAGGAACCGCTTCATGGGATGGGTCCACTGGGTGCCGGCTGTTGCAACAAGGTCAGATGTCCGTCCGTAGGCTTGGGGGTCTTGATCCGAACCGTAGTAGCTCTTACGTTTTGTCGACATCATGGCGGTGAACACCGAAAGCCTGTCGTCAGTGTCGTGAAATCTTTGATCGTAGGTGAGGTCTACTCCATGGATGTTATGCTCCACCTGTTCGGCTATGAAAGCTTCATGAGCAGGTTTGTCAAGATTGTCGCCACCGCGACGATATTCGTGGGTGGTGTGATATTCGAGAGAGAGACGCGAGATATCGGTGGGACGTATGAATGTGCGCGCTCCGATAGTCTGCGACTTAAGCTCCGCCACCTCTGTGAAAGCATCGCCGTTGTGGTCATATCCATCGCGGGAGCGGCTCTGACCGTAGATGAAGATGCCTCCTTTGTTGCTTTGGGGCGTCACGACAGAGGCGTTGAAGGTGGTGTTGTTGTCGAGCGAGCCGGTGAATCCGATGGTTGAGAGGGTATGTGATACCTTGGCGGAGTTTGTGCGGGGATCTTTAGTGATGATATTGATGGTTCCGCCGATGGCCGACGAGCCAAAGAGGGCAGATCCGCCGCCACGCATCACTTCGATGCGGTCTATCATGTTGGCGGGTATCTGCTCCAGACCGTAGACACCGGTGAGGGCCGAGAATACAGGCCGTGAGTTCATGAGAATCTGAGAATAGTGGCCGTCAAGTCCGTTGATGCGCACTTGGGTGAAACCGCAGTTCTGACAGTCATTCTCCACCCTTACCCCGGGTTGGAAATCAAGGCCGTCGGCTAAAGAGCATGCCCCGACGGTGGTGAGCAGTTTCCCCGACATGACGTTGATAAGTGAGGGGCTTTTGCGACGGGTGACTTCACTTTTGGAGCCGGTCACGACCACCTGGTCGAGCTGGAAAACATCGGCTATTGAATCAAGCTGTGCTTGGGAGATTGAATCAAGTTGAGCTTGTGTATAAGGTTCAACCGCATACACGCAAGGAGAGGCAACGGCAATGGTCGCTGCTGCAAAAAGATATGGAATATGCATCAGTTGGAAATAATCTAAGATTTTGATAGTGAAAGGGTATGAGCCTAAGTAAAGCAAAGGTTCACACAACTTCAATTAGAATTAAAAATATAAAACCCTTAGGTTTATGAAAGAGTAAGGCGATCGCCCTGTAAAGAGCGAGTCCGGCAAACCTTAAATTATTTCATCGGAGGACCGCGTAAGCCGATGGATGTGTGCTCCTCCACAACTGTGGAGGCTCTCCATGGCGTATCGAATGTGATATAGGATAATTGGGGCGTCAAGACAGGGAGAGACTCCGGCACGTCGGCGGATAATACCGCTGAATTGAACGCATTGATGAGGTCGAGAGAGTTGGAGGTGTGCGAATGTGAGGAGTTGGGAAGATATGGATGGGAATGGAGTATGGAATGTCCCGCAACGTCTTTATGCATGTGCATGAAAATCGTGTTCGCGAACATAAAATTCACAAACAGGACAATCATAAATGAGGCGAGTATTTTACTCCATTTGCATTTCACGATGCAAAATTAGTCAAAAAAATATCACCCCACAATATTTTGCATCACGACATTGCCTTTAAGTCACGGCTCTTTCGTTTAAGATAAATGAAAGAGCCGTGGCTCGGCTATCAGCAGAGGGTTTTGATTTAGTTGATAGTTTTGATGAGCCACGATTCGATGCAACGGGTCTTTGAGGAGAACTCGACACCGATCAGGAATAACCGGCGGCTATCCATTTGGTATTTTCGGGCATAATGCTTCTCATCGATCTGGTTAAGAGCCTCCTGTGCTGAATGGTCGTATTTGAGTTCGATCACGTATGCGAAGTCATCGGTCGAGATCTCGATGTCGATACGCCCTTCAGAAGTGTGAGATTCCGCCTTTGTCTTGAGTCCGATGATATTTGTGAGGAGGAAGAAGGCATTGTGAAAGTTGTTCTCATTCTCGATCCGGAGGGAGTAGTCAATTCCGGCGAAGTAAGTCTGCATGGCCTTCATTGCCAGCTCAGGGTCTCCTGTCTTGAATCCACGAACCATGTCGTTGATTAACCAGTTGGATTGGTAAGACCGTATCTTCAGATAATAGGGTATCAGTTCCTTGAACAGTCCTTCCTTGACTTCTCGATTGGGTACACCTAGGTGATAGAGTTCGAGATCGGAATCATAGTGCTTTATGGTAATATATCCGGTCTGATATAGAAGTGCCGTGGGATTTATGTCTGTTATGTCGAGACCTTTGAGATCTTCGAGATTACAGTATTGGTCAAGCAGTGTGTTGATGTCGGCGTTGATATTTTTGAGAGCCTCTGCTACGATGGTTGGCTTTCCGGTCTCATTCCAATAGTTGGCGATTTTGCTTTTTGAAAGGCAACTAAGCAACGACCAAGGGTTGTAGATGTCGCTACCTGATTCCGCAAACCTGTAACCGTCGTAATTATCCTTTAGCTGTTTGCATGCTTCGGCGTAATTCAGATTCCGTCTGTCAGCCAGTCTTGATATGCCCTCTTGAAAGTTATCGAGAAGCTCACGTTCGGTTATGCCGCAGATGTCGGCAAAGTCCTCGTCAAATGTAATGTCATTGATATTGTTGAGGTCAGAGAAAACGCTGAGCTTACTGAAACGGCTCACGCCGGTCAGGAATACAAGGCGGATATGGTCGGCACAGCTTTTGAAATTTGAGTAGATGGATGCGAGTCGGGCGCGGTAATGCTCGAAGTTATCTTTCTTATTAAGATTGCGCACGAGTGCCTTGTCATATTCGTCGACGAGTATGACCACCTGTCGGCCGGTCTTCTCATGAGCAGTCTCGATTATCTTTCTGAACCGTTGGCCATATGTCAGACCAGACTTCTCGACGTCAAACTTTTTCTCCCAGTCGGAGAAGAGCCCTTCGAGGACATCCTCGATACCACCGGGTTGTTCGAACATGCCTGTGTTGAAGTCAAGTCGCAGCACGGGATATGGTTGCCAGTCCCAGTCGGAGGAGTCGATATGCAGCCCTTTGAAGAGCTCTCGTTCTCCTTCGAAGAAGTACCGGAGAGTGGAGAGAAAGAGGCTCTTGCCGAAACGGCGCGGACGAGCAAGGAAGTAGTACTTGCTTCCTGATTTCCTGATTTTATCAATATACTGTGTTTTGTCGATATATATGCAGTTGCCATCACGAATCGACTTGAAGTCTTGATCACCGATCGGATATTTTACTTTTGCCTCCATAATTCTACTGTTTATGTGCAAAAATAGTATTTTTGTCCGTGATTTCCAAAGAAGTTGGTAATTCTATACAGATTCAGCCATCTTTCGGGTTTATTTTGGGCTCGACAGATGGCTGAATCAATACAAAGAAAAAATTTGAACTACGACTTCAATAAAGTTGTCCTTACGATGTCGCTGAATATGTAGGCAGCTTCATTGAGTAGGTGGGTAC
>CAZEOI010000019.1:0-56203 GCA_964513775.1 uncultured Sangeribacter sp.
CTCCTCCTCTCCAAACGGACGGTGACTGTCATAACATTCGGAGCTGATCTCATGCTCCGTTTTCTCCATTGTCTTCGACTCTGCAATCAGAATTATCATATGCCTTAATTTCAAGGTCTGCGTCATAAATCAATGTCATGCCACAGACTCAACTACAATTATAAACGTCTCAGCAGGGTGAATATTTCCCACCCCGTGTTTTATCGCCTATGATCATGATGTATGAGTCTCAAATTAATTAAACGAGACATTATGGGTAGATGGAATAAAACTTACGGGTAAAGGAAATAAAACCTACGGATTTTTTTGTAACTTTGTGAATGGCCTCACCATTGGTCGGTGTCAGCGAATTAGATTCAATAACCTGATAATATGAAATCTGTAAAATATCTTTTCATCTCACTGTTTCTGCTGTTACTTCTTGCCGGTTGTCAAACTAAAGACAAGGATAGATTGACCTTGGCCATGCAAGTGGCCAACGAGCGTCCTGATAGTGCCTATCTACTTCTTAAAGAGATTGATTATAATTCAATTTCTAATGATAGGGATAAGGCTTGCTTTATCCTTGTTCAGGCGCAGGTTGACCAATATATGAACAGGTCGTTGATCGCCGACACGTTGCTTCCTAAGGCAATGTCATATTTCAAGAGCGTCGGCGACACCACATCATATATAGATGCGGCAGTGGCGTATGCAAATCATTTGCGAGCTTTGGATAAACTTCCGGAGGCTTACAATATGGTTGACTCTATCTCCTCCGATATGCCTGAAGAGATACGCAGGATGCTCAATCAGCATCTTCTTGGCTTATCCATTAAATTGAACGACCGCGAGAAAACGTTGGAGATTATAAATCGTCAGATTGAATTGTCGGATACTGGCAAAGAGAGATTGAACTTTGAGATCAAGAAGATAGTTCCGTTGCTGTTATTAGGTCGTAGTGCTCAGGTGGTGGCTCTTTGTGATTCTCTTTTCTCTCTCCCTGAAGCCCCTGAGGAAGGAACTGTTGAGTGGAGTTATATGCGTTTAAATTACGCTACTGCTCTTGGTGAGAGACGTGCAACGGCCGGGAAAGCTAAAACAATTCTTGAGGAGATAATTGATCAGCAAAGCAATTTACCAATTACTGAAAAGATAGAACTGTATATTCCCATGGTTAATATCTGCCTCAATGCTGACAATGTGGTTGAAGCGGAGAGGTATGTGGAAATGATCGAAAAGTCGGGAGTTGATTTGCACCATTATGATCCGGTGGCGGAGGCTTATTTTGAAATCCTCAAGATAGCGATTGATTATAAAAAGGAGGGAGCTCTATCCTTAACCCGAATTGGTCAGATAGCCCGCAATCTGAGGCAGGTGTCCAATGATCTCGAAATAAAGAGGCATGAGCGAGACGATGCTATGGAGTCGGCATATGCGCTGAGTCGGGATAAGTATGAGTTGACTATCCGGCAACAGAGAATGTGGTTGATTATTCTTTTGGCAATATTGATTGGCGGCACGTGCACACTCTTTTTCTGGTATCTGTCGCGCCAACGGCGTAATAAACTCATTGAAGCGGAGGATAGGATCGCTACATTGGAAGAGTTATTGCAGTCTGCCACCAATCCTGCTACGGATGAGAAACAGGGACTTCTTAAACGACTCCTTCTGCAGCAGATGGGCATTCTCAAGACTTTCGCGGAATCTCCCACTACCCAAAACCGGGATGCACTGAGAAAGATCACCAATATTGGAAATTCCGACACCCCTATAGACAGTCTTGTAAAGTGGGACGACCTGTTTACATCGATAGATGAACTGTATTCCGGGTTCCATCAGAATCTTCTGAAGCGTTATCCCGATCTCTTTTCAGAGCGTGAGATTCAGATAATCTCTCTGATCCGTGCAGGTTTTACCACAAAGGAGATCGGCGTGCTTCTGCAACAGACTCCCAATTCAATCTACGTAAGCAAGACGGCCATCAGAAAGAAGCTTGGATTGCAGGCAAAGGAGGATTTTATGGGGGTTCTGACACCATCCGTCGACACCTCCGCAGAGGCTTAAGATCCGATATTGCTTATTTAAGATTTTTATTATTGGTACGGGTTGATAATTAGTATTTTATGATTTGTTGTTTAAGATGATTTAAGTGCTGTTTAAGTGGGCTTGAAGCAATAATTCTGCCTAACTTTGCGGTATCGGAAATCAAAAAAACAACGATATGAGAAAGCTAATTTTTCTGCTTATAGCAGTAGTGGTCATGACCTCTGCAGAGGCCGGAAATCAGGAGAATCCGTCAATGGCGGTAGAGCCGCAGAAAGCGCATCAGCTGCAAGAATTAAATGTAGTGGCATCGCGTATCACCCAAAATACGGATGGTTACACCATCAATCTTCGAGGCTCCGCTATCACCAAGGGGAAAGCGGCAACAGATGTTTTGCCATTTCTTCCGGGCATCTCCAAAGAGAATGGTAATTTCAAAATAAATGGATTGCCGGTAAGTGAAGTATTTGTAGATGGAGTCAAGCTTTCCGACAGATCTGAACTTGCCAATATCCCGGGTGAAACGATAGAGAAAGTGGAGGTGAAATATCTTGCAGGTTCGGATCAGAGTGCCTCTTTAAGCGGAGGTAGCGTATATATAACTCTCCGTCGTCCACGGGATGGGGGATATTATGGCAATGTCAACGCAGATGCGGAGTGGAGACGAGCCTCCGGATTCGGCAACGAGGGTGCGGGAGGGATGATAAACTACCGCTGCCGCCGACTGAGTGTGTACGACAATCTGTATTTAGCAGGTAGCAAAGTTAAGGAAAATGCGGAGGAGAGGCAGACTGGCCCCGATCTTCATAATCTCTTTACAGAGCAGGCTGAGTCGAAAGGATTTAATTTCAGAAATCGTTTCAGTCTTAATCTGCAAATAAAATCCGGTGTCCAATTGGGCGTAAGTTATCTTTTGGCTGATTCCAGAGTGCGCCTGTCAACCAGATCTCGGCAAGTTGATGAATATACCGTTATAAAGAAGCGCGATAATACTCTTTTGCAGGAGGGTACCATCAGATTCATCATGCCTCTCAGACGCAAAGGCTCAAGCATGGAGATTACGGCAGACTATCTGAATAGAAGCAGTGATAGACATAGCGATTACTTCATTGTCTCGGATGAAGCCGGGAAAGAAAAGAAAGACGTTGATCTTAATCTGTGGAAAATCAAGGCTGATTTTATCTATCCCTGCAGCAAAAGACTTGCATGGAAATTCGGTGTCTCTTCACAATGGATCTCATCATCGCTCACTCCGAAGTCTGTGATCGGGAGCGATCGGTTTGAGCTGAGCGATATAGCCACACGTACCACCGGATTCACTCCAATCATATATGCTTCCGCTCAGGGAGTAGCTTGGAAAGTCAGATACAGCGCAGGAGTAAACTGGCAGATGAATAAGATAAGTTATCTTAACCGTTATGCTGCTGTTAAAAACAAAAATACTCAATGGGCTTTAAATCCTACACTTCAATTGATGATGCCGTTCGGAGCGAAGAGAGATCATGCATTGATGCTGAATTATAAGCACACCCTTAATCAGATTCCCTATTCCGCTATATCTTCAGTTATAAACTGGAGAAACCCCAATAACTACACTGTGGGAAATCCTGATTTGAAGGCTATGTCGGCAGATATGGTGATGGCTGCCTTGGCGCTTTTCCGAAACAGACTGAATATATCCCTCCTATATGCACATTCACACAACCGGATCTATTGGCAGACATTCAACGATCCGGACAATCCTGATCTTTTCTATACAAAGCCAATCAATATTGATGGTCAGGGATCATGGGGAATGGGAGTGGAATGGATAGAATCTCCGGCAAAGTGGTGGCGCTTCAAACTCTCGGGTCGTGTGGAGATTACTCCCGAAAACACTACCATTGATAATATATATTATGGGAAGACACGGTGTAAAGAGTATATGGACTTTAACAATAATTTCTCATTCACAGAGAGTTTTGGAAGCATGTTGAATCTTAACGTGGAGCCTGCATATAAAATATTTGATCGCACCTATCATTCTGTCTACAATCTCACCGGACGAATTTATAAGAATTGGCTGGAAGATAGACTTCAGGTGGCGGTAGACTTTACTCCGATTGGCAACGGCCGGAAGATTGACCGCAGGATAGGTGAAAAGAGGATATCCTATCGCTATACATCGCCTGTGCAGCATGTGGGATTGTCACTGACATGGCGATTCTCCGGAGGTAAGAAGGTAAAGGTTAATGTGGTCGAAGGGATTCAGGAGCATATTGAGACCACGGATAACCTCTGATCCGTGTTATATCTCAGTTAGAAACTTTAAAATATACAATCTTTATAATCAGATGATAAGGTGTTGATCTATTATGATTTTTATGTGATGACAAAAAGGGGTGTGGTATAAAGCTATATCTTTGCTTGTGGAATCCGACTGATATTGGATCGGTAGGATTCCACAATTCATGAATCACTCAATCAACAAGAATATGAGATTTCGTATAAGCAGATTCTTATCCGCACTTATTATTGGAGCTATCGGTGCGTCATGTAGTGTCAGCACTAAGCATCTTGATGCCGAAGAGCATACTCCGGAGAACCGAGTAATCTATGAGGTTTTTGTAAGAAACTTTTCACCTGAAGGTAATCTGAAAGGGGTGGAGGCACAGATTCCACGCCTGAAAGATCTGGGAGTAGACGTGGTATGGCTTATGCCGATATATGAGCTTGGCGATACCGGGAAATGGGGTAATTATTCAAGTCCTTATGCCATTAAAAACTATACGGCCATAGATCCTGACAACGGCACAGAACAGGATTTACGCGACCTCGTGAAAACCATCCACGACAATGGAATGGAAATATGGTTTGATTGGGTGGGCAACCACACTGCCATGGACAACGTATGGGTTAGCTCTAATCCGGAGTTCTATACGAAGAAAGATGGCGATTTCGTGCATCCTTTCGGGGGCCTGTGGAAAGATGTCTACGAGCTTGACCGCGACAATGAGGCCATGCAGGATGAGATGGTCAAGAGTATGCAATATTGGGTAGATAATTTTGATATCGATGGTTTCCGATGTGATTATGCTTCCGGTCCCTCACCTGAATTATGGCGAAAAGCCTCAGAGAGAGTTCTCAAGAATGGGAAAAGGGTGGCATGGCTGGCAGAAGATTCATCTAAGCCATCGTTGATGAAAAACGGCTATTTCGACTATAATTACTGTTGGGACTTCCAGGAAAAGGTGCTCAAACACTTTGCCCAAGACTCTGTAATGGATCTCGGAAAACTCCGTTATGCTTGCGAGAAGCTGGCAAACACCGGCCTCACCGACGGAGAGTCGAAAGCTCCGGACGACACTATCACCAATCCCTATAAGGGAAGATCAAGGATGGTGTATCTTGTAAACCACGATGTGCTTCAGGATCAAGGCGGAAGCGAGGATATAGTTTACCATAAATATCTTAAACCGCTTACTGTATTGCAGTTTACGGTATATGGTATGCCGTTGATTTACAACGGACAGGAGATTCAGTATAAATCCGGTGGAAGAGTATCGCTCGCAGAGAAAACTCCGATAGACTGGAGCCGTCCAGACACTACCATGACAGCGCTTATAAAGACACTCACTCATCTTAAGCACACGCAACCGGTGTTGCGCACAGGCGACGATAATGCTACTCTTACAAATCTGGCTACCACTGAAGATGCCACGGTGTATGCCTATAAGCGCACTTCCGGCGATGACAATATGGTAGTGATGCTCAATTTCGGCGATGAGGAAAAGAGCTTCAAGATTCCGGCCGGTCTGCCCGAAGGTAAATATAGGGATGTTTTGAGTGGAGCGACCGTAGATTTATCATCAGATCCGGAGTTCACACTCCCGGCATTGGATGCCGCAGTATTTGTAAAGGAATAAAATAGGGTATAAGGTAAAAAAGATTGTAGGTATGTGCGATTAGATCATTAATTTATCACACATATTCAGGTTCAGAAAATATAAATTTAGTTAGTTAGCCAACTCAACATTCCTTAAGATTTGGATTAAGACAGATTTATTATTAATTTTACAAATCCGGATGTATCTTTTCGTCATTGTCGTGACTTCGGATACATCCGGATTAATATATTCTAAATCTGTTAACCTCGATGAGACTGAATCTCTTAATACTTTCAGGAATTGTTATACTATTCTGTAGCCTGCTGTCATGTAATAATTCCCATAGGGATAGTGACTCTGAACTCTATGCTCTATATTCGGAACTTGATGCGGAGATTGCCCGAAGCGGTGAGTATGAAGCTGAGAAGAACGCAAGGATAATGGTATATAAACGAGAATATGATTTAAGTGGCGATAAATTTCAGCGTACAGCGTTGATTGATAAGATAATTGATGAGTATAATGCATATAATGCTGATTCAGCCCTTTATTATATTAGCTATAATCTGAGTCGTCCGGCTGTTAAGTCAGTTTCCGGAGAATATACCGGATTGATGATAAAGAGAGCCGATGTATATGCTCATGCCGGCTTGTTTGCCGATGCCCTCGCTACAATACAGTCCATTCCGAAAGATTCCCTTGATTCCTCACTTTTAGAAGCATACTATTCCACTTATTGCGCTATCTATCAATATTTGAGCGAATATACGAGTGAACACGAGACTTCGCGGCTATATGAGGAGAAAAGATCGGCTTACAGTGATTCGTTGAATAGGGTGATCCCACCGGAATCGTTCAACCATATGGTGTTTGTGATGGCAGAGAGTGCGCGAAACGGCGACTCCGGGAATGCGATAAAAGTTTTGACAGATCATCTCGGGGAATATGAATCAGGCACGAGAGAATATTCCATACTTGCTTCAGTGTTGGCATATATCTATAAAGAGGCCGGAATGTCTGATGACTATAAGCGCTATCTTGTGAAAAGTGCTATCTCTGATGTCAAGGGTGCGGTGAAAGAAAATATGTCGTTCCGTGAGGTGGCGACAGTCTTGTTTGAAGATGGCGACGTGGAGAGGGCTAACCGCTATCTCAAAAAGAGCATCAGCGATGCCAACTTCTATTCCTCGCTTATGCGTAATGCTCAGTCAACCAAGATTCTCCCTGTGATCGACGATGCCTACACCACCATGCAGAACGACCTCACACATCGCTTACGCAGAATGGTGTGGGTGAGCAGTGTGTTATCAGTGATTCTGCTTATCACAATCATATTGATTCTCAAACAGATCCGGAGTGTCAGAAAAGCTAAGGATAAGGCTTGTCTGGCGAATGAGGAACTCAGTAAAATGTCGGAGCAGCTCAAGGAGGCCAATAATGAGTTGACAAGTAAGAATATGGAGTTGAGTGAGATGTCGGCGATGCTCAAGAACTCCAACAATGTGCTTGAAGGAAAAAATGAGGAGTTGAGCCGTATATCAGAGCAGCTTAAGAGTGCCAACTCAGAATTGGCTCACCAGAATATTGAGCTTGCGGAATACAATCGTACTAAAGAACAATACACCGGACTATTCATGGAATATTGTTCCTCGGCCATATCCTCGCTTCTTCATTATCAGAAGACACTCCGCAATCTGGCTGCGCAAAGAGGTAATCTCGCAACCCTCCAGAAGAAGCTTGAGTCTACCGAGATGTCGGATCAGTTGTTGAAAAACTTTTATCTCAAATTTGATGAGGCTATTCTTAACATTTATCCCTCTTTCGTGAAGAAATTCAATGCGCTCCTTTCTCCCGACGAGCAGATTGTGCTTAAGTCAGGTGAGCTCCTCAACACAGAACTCCGCCTCTTTGCCCTTATCCGTATAGGGATAGAAGACAACGCCAAAATCGCTGAATTTCTGAGGTGCTCCATATCTACGGTCTATACTTACCGCTCTAAAATGAAGAAGCGGGCCCTCAACCCCGAAACCTTTGAAAATGAGGTGAGGAATTTGAGTTGAAAAACCTTGAAATATGCGGAATATATATTGAAATTTCAGGGTGCTTTTATAAGTTAATATATTGGCTATAAACTGTTTGACGTTTAGATAAGTTTTGATTTTTGTTTGATGCGCTTGCCTTTATATAAAAGGATGGCGAAATTTGCAAAGTTTTGTTAAAGAAGCACAATCTAACCATTGTCATCATCACAATTAAATCAATACTTAAAATGAACAGAAAACCATGGAATTTACGAGTCTTCACTCTGGCGATGCTCTGGGTGATAGCTCTTATCGCTGCCCCATTTGTCTCGGCGCAGACGATAACCGTTTCCGGCACAGTTTCCGATCCTTCAGGAGATGTCTTGATCGGCGTTAGCGTTTCGGTCAAAGACAATCAGAAGCATGGCACCATGACCGATATTGATGGCGCCTACACGCTTAAGGATGTACCCTCGGGAGCTACCCTTGTATTCAGTTATGTGGGCTTCCAAGCTGTGGAGATGCCGGTCAACGGCCAGACCAAAATCGATGTGGTCATGCACGAAGACAGCGAACTTCTCGATGAAGTAGTTGTGGTTGGTTACGGCACGTTGAGCCGTAAAGAGGTGTCCAGCTCAATCGTGCAGGTGAATCGTGACGATTTCGCACAGGGTGCCATGAACAACCCTATGGAGATGCTCACCGGTAAAGTGGCCGGTCTTAACGTATCGAGCACTGCCGCTGCCGACCCTAACGGAAGCGCGGAACTTCAGGTGCGCGGTGCCACATCTCTCAGCGCAGGTAACGGGCCGCTCGTAGTGATTGATGGTGTGGTTGGTGGAGATATCCGCACGATAGCACCTCAGGACATCGAATCGATGTCGGTGCTTAAAGATGCCGCTTCCGCAGCTATCTATGGCACACGTGGTGCAAATGGTGTGATCCTTATCACAACAAAGAAGGGCACAGGAGAGGCCGGCAAGCCTGTGATCACTTACGATTCATATGCTGCACTCTCTTTTGCAAAAGATAAACCCGAGGTTCTTTCTCCCTATGAGTGGCGTCTTGCACGTCGTGGACATGACTATGGTGCAAGCACCGATTGGTATGATCTTATCACTCGTAAGACTGCTTACGACACCAACCAATATGTCTCGATCGACGGCACCCTCGGCGGGGGTGGTTACTACACCGCCTCTTTGAACTATAAAGGAGCCAACGGTCTCGACATTGTGAGCAAGCGAGAGGAGTTTGGTGGACGTGCCGCAGTGGCAGCCAATGCAGTCGACAATCATCTCCGTTTCAGCTTCTCTCTTAACGCACGTCGCGTGAATGAGGATTGGGGCGACAGCGGAATGTTTGACACCGCTCTTGGAATGAACCCTACAATCCCCGTGTTTAATGAGGATGGCAGCTATTATCAGCCTACATCTCCTACCGACATTAAAAACCCTGTTCAGCAGCTTAAGGTCAACACGAGCCAGGGTAAGCGCACATATCTTCTCGGCACAGCCGATGTGAAATATAATATCTGGAGCGACGAGCACCATAGTGTTAGCACCACTCTTTCATATTCATATGACTATAACGACCTCAAGAGCGACTACTATACTCCCTCTACATCGGGCGAATCATACTGGGGCGGCTACAAAGGACGTGCTTCAATCCAGTACAACAAATGGTGGACCGATCGTCTGGAGTGGCTTGTAAACTATGGATTTGTAAATGATGATCATGATGTGAAATTCGTGGGAGGTTACTCTTTCGAGCGCTCCAACTATGACGCAATGTTTGAGCAGAACAACGACTTCACATTCGACAAACCTCTCTGGTGGGGTATCGGAGCCGGCAGCTGGTTGGCCGATGGAAAAGCCCAGATGTGGGCAAGCCGCACTCAGTCAAAACTTGTAGGTTTCTTCGGACGTATCAACTACGCGTGGAAAGGTATGCTCATAGCCTCCGCTTCCATACGTCATGAGGGTTCCACAAAATTCGGATCCGACAGGAAATGGGGTTCTTTCCCATCTGCTTCTGTCGCGTGGGAGATGACCAAGATGCCCTTCCTTAGAGATTATGTCCAGACAGTGCAGAGCCTGAAGCCCCGTATCTCTTTCGGTATCACAGGCCGTAGCGACTTCGCAGCCTACGAATCATTGGCTACTTATTCTAACAATGGCACCTATCTCATAGATGGTTCATGGGTCACCGGCTATCGCCCGTCAAACAACGCCAATCCCGATCTCGCCTGGGAGAAACTTTCAAGTATGAACTACGGTGTCGACTTTATGTTGTTCAACCGCATTTATGGTTCGATAGAATACTTCGACCGTCAATCCAGGGATCTTCTCTACAACTATACGGCTCCCCAGCCCCCTTACGTGTATCCCAACATCCTCGTGAACGTGGGCACTATCCGCAACACCGGTGTGGAGCTTGCACTTTCTGTAGATGCAGTGGTTAACCGTCCCGTCACCTGGACCACCGGCATCAACTACTCTTATGGCACATCAAAGCTCACCAAGCTCTCCAATTCAATCTATCAGGCCTCTTACCTTGATCTTTATCAGAAGCCGGGTGTAGGAACAAGTGAATACTTCTTCCGTGTGGAGCAGGGTGGCCGGATCGGACAGTTCTGGGGATATGAGTATGCCGGCGTCAATGAAGCTCACGATATGCTCGTGTATAACAAGGATGGTGAAAAAATCCCTGCGGCAGCTGCTAATCCTGAAGATAAGCGTTACATCGGAGATGGTGCGCCCAAGCACTTCCTTACATGGAACAACACCATCAGATGGAAAAACTTCGATCTGAGTCTGATGTTTAACGGAGCATTCGGTTTCCAGATCTTCAACATGCGTAGATATGGTATGGGTCTGAAGGGTAGCGGTAGCGACAACGTTCTCCGCAGCACATATCTCAAAGACCGCGACGTATGGAGCGGTGGCGGTGTGATTTCCTCATACTTCCTTGAGAATGGCGACTATTTCAAACTCGAAAACGTAACCCTCGGCTATACTGTGCCATTCAAAAACCGTAAGGTGGTCGACAGTCTCCGGGTTTATCTTGCAGCCAAGAATCTCTTTACTCTCACAAGCTACACCGGAACAGATCCTTCCGCTGTGACCTCCACCGGTATCACTCCTGGTATCGACGTTACCTCGGCCTATCCTATGGCAACTCAGCTCACGCTTGGTGTGACCTTCAAGTTCCGTTAAGGATAGTGACAGCAGATTAGTTTTTGTAATTATTCTTACAAGTAATCAGACAATAATGAAACTACATAAATATACCGCCGCATTGCTGTCAGCATCGGCACTCGCTATCGGCGCAGCTTCATGTACCGATCTCGATGAAAAGACATTCGACCGTATCGACGCATCGACCTACTATCAGGACGAGACCAGTGTCAAAGGTGCCGTGGCATCTATCTATGCCAGTGCTCAGAGCGGTTTTCTGGAGTTATTCTGGTATCTTAGTGAATTCCCGGCCGACCAGATTGCATGGCGTTCCTGGAATGGCGGAGCATGGGGCTACGATGAGGCCCAGAAGTTTGTTCTTTCCACTCAGACATGGAATTCCGAGTCAGTCATCATCCGTCAGGCATGGGAACACGCTTGGGAAACAATCGGCTTGTGTAATACGGTTATCGACGACCTTCAGAAAATCAATGCCGGCTCAATCGGCATGACAGATGATCAGCTGAAGGGATATATAGCTGAAGTACGCACATTGCGTGCATGGGCATATTACAACAACTTCGAGCTTTGGGGCGGTGCAATTCCTTTGAACACTGCCGTAGGTGGCACGATCCCCGGCTCTGCCGACACTGATTTCAATAAGGGATGTGAGATAGTCTGGAATTTTATATCCGATGAGCTTGATGGCTGCTATGCAGATCTCACGGAGGAGCAGGGCAACAATGGAACCCGCACCCGTGTAAGTAAGGGTATGAACCGTATGCTCAAGATGCGTCTTCTTCTCAATTCCGAGCTTTGGACCGGAACCCCGCGCTTCACAGAGTGTGCCACGCTTTGTGAGGGGATAATCAATGGTGACTACGGCAACTATAATCTTGCGGCAGACTATCGTACAATCTATGGTGTCGACAATGAGAACTGCCAGGAGATTGTCTTCGCTTTTGCAATGGAGGCAGGACGTCTCACGAATAATAACCGCAACACCCCCTTCCTCCCTTACAACTACGATGAGATGTTTAGTTGCAACAGTGAGCAGAGTGGTTGGAACTGTACCTGTCTCGTGCCATCCAAGGATAATTCAGGCACCGACTATATTATGGCCGGCAACGATATCTGCGGCACACGCGACGGCAAGAGCTTCTTATTCGACTATGGTGATAAGCTTGGCGCTCCCTACGATCGTATGAACGATAAGGATATACGTAAGCAACCGTTCCATTCCGATGCCGCCGGCAACTGGCAGGGTCTCTTCGCAATGGGTAATCAGGTGGATTATTTCACCGGAAGTCCCGTGATGGCTGATGCCGACCTTCAGGATAAACCGCTTATTTATGTTGACCAGTGTGGCACATTCACCAATCTCGGCCGTCAGCTTGAGACAGTTATGTCGCCACGTTGGGGTATGACCAACACCGGCTATCGTGTGATCCGCTATCCGATGTACCCCCTCTCTACAGGACTCGACTGGCGTAACTCCGATCAGGTTGAGTTCCGTCTCTCCGAGGTATACTACACTCTTGCCGAATGTCGTATGCGTGCCGGCGATTCAAATGCGGCTAAGGAGCTCGTAAATGATGTGCGTCAGCGTTACTATAACTCTTCAGATGCTGCGGAACTCGAAAAACCGGGACCCGGCTTCGATGCTTTCGATATGGATTGGATGCTCAGCGAGTGGGGTCTGGAATTCCTTAACGAGGGACGCCGCCGCCGCACCGACCTGCGTCGTTTCGACAAGTTCACTCAGGGTCAATGGTGGTTCTTCGGGCGTGCCTCAGAGACTGATCGTGAGATGCCCGCAAAGCGCGACCGCAAATACGAGTGGTATCCGCTTCCTCAGGTGGCTCTTATGGTCAACCCCGGATTGGTTCAGAATCCTAACTATTAAAATCAGATAAAAAATGAAAAAACTAAATATATATCATATGCTTATCCTCATGCTGCTCCCCCTCATAGGGGCGTGCAGCAAGGATGAGATTGTATTCGACAGCGAGCTTCCCCGCTTCGAGACCCGTCCCGGCTATCAGCTCATCGAGGCTATCGTGCCTCAGGAGACAACTCCTAACGACAAAATTTATATCATCGGCGACTTCAACGGCGGTATGGACGCGGTCGGCGATCCCCGCTGGCAGCTCGAAAAGGCTCCTGACACAGATGTGAAATGGGGCATATATCTGAATCCCGCCGATTTCATCGATGGCAAGACTCTTGCCGACGGCTACACTTTCTACAATGCGGAGCAGGGTGTGGAGCGTGCCATAGGAAATAAAGATGCCATCCATACTGAGGCTCCCCGTCTTGGCGGCCGCTTGAATGTGCTCATCTATTTCTGGGCCGACTACTACAACAAACCTCAGAATCCTGATGAGATTGTTCACGACGGCTATGTAATCTATGTCGTGGATAATTCAGGCTACGATGAACTTGCCATGTATGCATGGGGCGATGCCGAGGCATTCGGTGGCTGGCCCGGTATACGTCCTACCGGCAAGGTTGAAATTGACGGTGTGACCTACAGATATTTCGATACCGGAGCCGCCAATGAGGGTCTTAACCTCAACCTTATCTTCAATAATAATGGTGGCGGCAAACAGCTTGGCGATTATAACGTAACTCTTGATCAAGACTTCTATCTGGAGCTCACTCCCGATGGCGTCACCGAGTTTGATCCCTCTTCAGTGGTGAATCACGACGGCTATACGATATATGTGGCCGACCAGTCAGGTTGGGAAGAGCTTTACCTCTACATGTGGGGCACGGTCAATGACCTCAACGGAGCATGGCCCGGAATGGAGCCTACCGGAACTCAGGTGATCAACGGTGTAACCTACAAATATTTCGATCTTGGCGCCGCCAACAGTGATGCGGGCCTTGAGGAGCATGTGATCCTCAATAACGGTAATGGCAAGCAGGTGGATGATGTGGTGGTATTCACTATCGACCGCGATGTATATGTGGAGCTAAAATCAAACAGCGCTACAGAGATAGATCCCGCAACATATAATCCCGGCACCATAACTCCTGAGCCGGAGCCCGAACCGGAACCTGCTAAAGAATATAAGATATATATTCAGAATCTCACGGGCTGGAGTGACTTCTACGTCTATGCATATGGCGATAAGGAGATTTTCGGTGGCTGGCCCGGAATGTCATCTACCGAGACAAAGGTAATCGGCGGTGTAACATACATGGTGTTTACCGTGGAGGGTGCAGGCGAAACTGAGAACCTCATCTTCAACAACAATGCCGGCGACCAGTATGATGCTCTTACCATCACCCTTGACAGAGACTACTACATCGTTGCCAATCCCTCCGATGCGGTGGAGACTCAACCAGCTGGAGATACCTATAAGATTTATATCGAGGATAAGACAGGCTGGAGCAATTTTTATGTCTATGCTTGGGGCGACAGCGAGATTTTCGGTGGCTGGCCCGGTGTGGCGCCTACTGAAACCGAGACTATTGACGGCATCACTTATAAGGTGCTCACTGTAGAGGGTAAAGGTGAGACTGAGAATCTCATCTTCAACAACAACGACGGCGTCCAGTATGATGCCTTCACCATCACCCTTGATAAAGATTATTACATAATCGCTAATCCCGACGGAGCCGAACTTAAGTAAAGTTTCGTTATCAACCGACAAAAGAATGAAAAAGAATATAATGACAAGATTCATGGCGGTGGCGGCAGTGGTGGCCTCGGCAGGCCTTTCAGGCTGCACCTCCTACGAAATCGATATGCCTGCAAATCCTGCCGAGCCCACTGTGGGCAGGGAGGTCTCCACAGATGTTATCTATCAGGCTAATCCACGTTTCTTCGGTGACAACGATTGCCTGAATGGACTCACATCACAGCTCGACCGTATTGCCGGGATGGAGTGTGACATTCTCTGGGTGATGCCCGTATATGAGACCGGCGAGCTCAATGCCTTCGGCTCTCCCTATTGCATCCGTAATTTCACTGCACTCAATCCTCGCTACGGCACGGCTGACGATATGAAGAATCTCGTATCAACAGCCCATTCCAAAGGTATGAGAGTGATTCTTGACTGGGTGGCCAACCACACCGCATGGGATTGTCCCTGGATCACCGAGCATCCCGACTGGTATGTGCATGATGCGGACGGCAACATTGTCTCTCCCTCCGGTTGGACAGATGTGGCGCAGCTTGATTTCAGCAATTCAGCGGTGCGTGTGGCTATGAAGGATGCGATGACCTATTGGGTGAATACCTACGGCATCGATGGTTTCAGATGCGACTATGTAGATGGTGTGCCCCACGACTTCTGGAGCAGTGTGATCACCGATCTTCGTGCCGCTCATCCCGATATGTTTATGCTTGCCGAGACTTCCAAGCCTGAATATTATGCCGACGGCTTCAATATGATCTACGACTGGAATTCGGCTCCCACCATTTCCGATGCTTTCAAGGGTGGCAACACCTCGAAAGTGGTGACGGAGGCAACCGAGGCATTGGCGAATGTGCCTGAGGGGGATTCAATCTTGCGATATGTATTCAACCATGACGTTGCTGCTGAGAACAATGTGGCCACAATGTATGGTGCTCCCGAGGGGATACCCGCAGCCTATGTGCTCGCCTCCATGCTCAATGGCACTCCGATGATCTATTCGTCAATGGATGTGGAGGGTCTTTCAGGAAAGCTCTCATTCTTCGATTACAGACCGTTGGATTTCTCACAGGCGCTTTCCGACAAGTATAAGGCTATCGACAATGCGTTCAAGGCATCGGCAGAGGTGCGTCGTGGAGAGCTTGCAAACTATTCCAATTCATCTGTGGTGTGCTTCACTCGCTCAATCCCCGGGAAGAAGCTTCTTGTGGCTGTCAACACTTCAGGAGATGCCACCACTGTAAGGACCCCTATAGTGCTTGCCGGCAGCAGCATGACTTCACTCATTGACGGCACCACTTCCACAATGCCTGTGGAGATCTCACTCCAGCCATATGAGTATGTCATATTGATGAACTGATTAATCGGCTTTTTAGATGAAACGAACCATCATATCTATGTTTATGCTTGCGGGCGCCATTCTCGATATGGCGGCCGTGAGCATAACATCTCCCGACGGCAACTTCCTGCTGAACGTCACTGTCAATGCGGAGGGCACACCCGTCTATACCCTCGATTATAAGGGGAAGCCTATAGTAAAGGAGAGCCGGCTGGGACTCAAATCTGATCAGACAGAATTTACCGGTGGATTCAAGATTGTCTCCACTGATACTGTCACTGTCGACCGCACCTGGCAACCGGTGTGGGGCGAATATTCCAACATCCGCGATCATTTCAAGGAGCTGGCGGTGCGTCTGGATGCCGAGAATCCGAAGCGTGAAATGACGGTGCGTTTCCGTCTTTTCGACGACGGCCTCGGATTCCGTTATGAGCTCCCCGTGCAAGAGGGACCTAATCATCTCACCGTCACAGATGAGATCACCGAGTTTAACTATACCGACAATCATAAGCTTTTCGCTATCCCCGGAGATTATGACACGGATGAATATCTCTGGTCGGAAACCACATTCAAGGATCTGCCGGAAGCTTTGAATTCCTATGGTATCCACACAGAGGCGCAACGCGTGGATGGTGTGACTATCCAGACTCCTATGCTTATGAAGACTGCCGACGGGGTTTATATCAATGCTCATGAGGCAGCCCTCGACGGTTATCCGGCAATGCTCCTTGACGTAGACCCGGACACATATGCTATGAAGTCGCACCTTGTGCCTGACCGCCTTGGGGTGAAGGCATATCTTGAACTTCCTTTCAACACACCGTGGCGCACGTTGATTATCAGCGATGACGCACGTGATATACTTTCATCTCAACTGGTGCTCAATCTCAACGAACCCTGCGCGATAGAAGACACCTCATGGATCAAGCCTATGAAGTTTATCGGCGTATGGTGGGAGATGTTTACAGGCAATCAGAAGACCTGGGCTTACTCAGACGATACATTGGCCAAACCGGGTGTGACAGATTACACACAACTTAAACCAAACGGACGCCATCCGGCCAACACCGAGAATGTGAAACGCTACATCGACTTTGCCGCCAAGCATGGCATCGACGGTGTGCTTGTAGAGGGTTGGAACGAAGGTTGGGAGGACTGGGCCGGCTATCGTAAGAACCGCCAGTTCCTGTTTGACAAACCTTATCCCGACTTTGATCTTCCTGCTCTCCGGGATTATGCCAAGGAGAAGGGCGTGAAGCTGATCATGCACCATGAGACCGCTGCAAATGCAGCCGACTACGATCTTCAGCTCGACCGTGCTTTTCAGTTTATGAAAGACAATAACTATGATGCTGTAAAGACCGGTTATGTAGGTGCCATTATACCTCGTTCCGAGCACCACACATCGCAATGGATGATAGACCATGCGCGAAATGTGATAGAGCGTGCCGCAGACTATGAGATTATGGTCGACAGCCATGAGGCCCCACGCCCCACAGGTCTATGCCGCACATATCCCAACTGGCTTGCGCAGGAATCGGCCCGTGGCGGTGAGTTTGAATCGTTCGGTGGAAATCCACCGTCGCATACCTGTATACTTCCCTTCACACGTCTTAAAGGTGGACCGATGGACTATACACCCGGTCTGTTCGAAACTCGTCTGAGCTATTACAACGAGGGGAAGGATTCACAGGCCGGGACTACACTGGCTCGTCAGCTCGCTCTCTATCTCACGATGCCCTCACCGATGCAGATGGCATGCGACCTCCCGGAGAACTATGAGCGCTTCCCGGATGCTTTCCAGTTTATAAAGGATGTGCCGGTAGATTGGGCAGATTCCAAGTATCTTGAAGCTGAGCCCAACCAATACATCACTGTGGCACGTCTTGATAAGAATTCTGATGATTGGTATGTGGGAGCCATTACCGACGGTAATTCCCGAGTGGCAGAGATCGACCTGAGCTTCCTCCCGAAGGGTAAGAAGTATAAGGCCACGATCTATTCTGATGCCCCCGATGCTCACTGGAAAGATAATCCGCAGGCATATCAGATAAAGACTGTGGAAGTGAAACCGGGCAAGAAGCTCAAGCAGTATCTGGCTCCGGGTGGCGGTGCCGCCATACGCATTCAGAGTGTGGATGCAAAATGAGAAGTTTGGACAACTTCTTCAATCCCAAGAAAATATTTTTCAGGTAAACAGAATATAAGAATAATTTGAAAACAGATTTTTTCCCGAGGTGGCTTGCGTGTGAACGTAGGCCACCACATTTTTTAATACCATTGATTCTGCAATATAAGTATGTGTCATAAATTAATGATATAATTGATTGGTGACATATAAGGATGAGATTTGAGACCGTTTTGAAGGCGTAATAGGGTTCTATTATAACTGAAAAGCGGTTTCAAAGATCGCCTTAGAGGGCGACAAGCAATATATTAATTAATTTGTGACACATACTTATGATGTGATTACCCCCTTAGGTGGGAGTATACTTCCGGATGGAGGGGATGGCTTCGGATATAGAGGATGATTTCAGTATACGGGGTATGATTTCAGAATAGAGAGGAATGATTGTGGATGAATGAAGTGGTAAAATAGAAAGAGGCCGGAAAGTGAAAACTTATCTTTAAGCTCACCCTCCGGCTTCTTCATTGTTTACCTGATATTCAATCTTTTTAACCTAACCTTACCTGTTAACCTAAATAACTTTATATTGTTCTTTTTAAATAAATTCCTAAGATTCATAGCTTTATCAGACGTATTGCGGTTCCGCCTCCCGGTGCAAGCCGGATTTTTATTTCAGACTGAGCTGTCACATTACTCTGGCGTATGTTGAGAGGGTAGGGGTCGGTCCTGTAGTCCGCTCCCGGACCATCTTCATACACGGTCATGCGATAGGAGGCATCGGGTTCGAGAAAATCTAACGGGAGAGATATCTCACGCGGATTCTCATCGGTGACGCTGCCGATAAACCAGTTGTCGGAATCCCGGTCTTTACGTGCTATAGTGATGTGCTTCCCGATCTCTGCCACCGGCACAATGGTCTTCTGCCAGTTGGTAGGGCAAGACTCGATAAAGGAAAGAGCCGGATGATTCTCGTAATTCTCAATCATATCAGCCGCCATCTGTAGCGGGGAATAAATCACCACATACTCGGCCAATTGCTTTGCAATGGTGGTCTGTGGATGCGTATCCGGTGCCGCTTTATTCTCGAAATTGAAGATGCCGGGTGTGAAGTCCATCGGACCGGCCAAGCCTCTGGTGAAGGGGAGAATGCATATATGATAGGGCGGATTGCCTCCATCCGGCGACCATGCATTATACTCCTGACCTCTCATACCCTCTCCTGCCATCATGTTGGGGAAAGTTCTGCGCAGACCGGATGGCATCGCCGGTTCATGGTTCACTACCATTATCTTGTGACGGGCGGCCGCCTCAAGCACTTTGCGATAGTGGTTTATGCCATATTGGCTATGTTGCAGCTCCTTGTTGTCAAGAAGTGGATTCACATAACCTGTCTTTACACAGTTAATTCCGAGCCTATTGTAGAGGGCGAAGGCATCTTCGAGCTGATTCTCATAGTTTTCTGCTGCCCCTCCTGTCTCATTGTGAGCTATCAGACGTACTCCTTTCGAGAGTGCATAATTCTGTAGTCCTTCAAGGTCATAGTCAGGATATGGCTTCATGAAATCGAATTCATGGCCGTTTACTGTCCAGTCGTTATCCCAGCCATGGTTCCATCCCTCCACGAGCACACCTTTGAAACCATGCTTCGAAGCGAAGTCGATATATCTCTTTGTATTTTCAGTAGTGGCACCGTGCTGAGGTCCCTGTTCCCAGGTATAGTCTTTCATGTGCATCCCCCACCATATGCCTACATATCGTCCCGGTTCAATCCACGACACATCATCCATACAGCATGGCTCATTGAGATTTAGCGCTATGTAGGAAGTGATGAGGCCACCGGGAGTATTGGTTACAGTGACTGTGCGCCAAGGAGTCACGCCGGGAGCTTTGGCATATACCTTCACTCCACTTTGCCATGGAGTGAGAGCGGTTGTGAGCACCGGCAGTCCATCAGACGATTGACGAGGTGTGAGATTCAAGCTTGCATAGTCCGTAAGATTAGCCTCATGAATAGCCATATAGAGATCATCGTCTACTTCTATTGTCATTGGCGTGGATACGGTGTCTTTACGGCTTATGGGTTCACAGGTGTAGAGTGCCTCATAATATTTTGTGCCGTTTGTTGGTTGCGACCAAGCCTTGGCATCCGAAGGCATGGCAAACTCCGTGAGCTCATCCATGATTTGAAAATCATTCAGTCCGCTTTGTTCCGGAAATTCATAGCGGAAACCTATGCCATCATTGAATACTCTAAACACTACGTTAAGCTTCCTTTTGGCCCCTTTGGTCTCCTGCATTCTTAGTGTGAGCTCATTGTAGTTGTTTCTTATAGATTCAGTCTCACCCCATGGCTGTGTCCATACCTCATCGTGACTGTCGCGCGACGTTTTCAAGACACGGAAGCAATCGCACAGAGGGCCATCCGAGAGAATGAACCCGAGTCTGGAGGGATTCAGCACAGTCCGGTCACCCCGTTTAAGCGAATATTGTGCTTTCCCGTTTTTTACTTCGGCTGTCAGACACAGATTGCCATCTGGCGATGAAACTTTCTCAACTGCTCCGGCATATAATCCGGAGAGAATCAGCGTTGCTTGAATAGCAAAAAACTTGATGATATCTCTTCTACGCATAATTCAGGCTGGATCAGTTTATTCCGTTCATTATTGATTTCGCTTTCTCAGGGTCGAGATTGGCAAACGCTTTGAATGCATCGTTTAGCTTTGAAAGCACACCGGGATTGTCGGCATATCTGCGTCGAAGCTGATAGTGGCGATAAATGCTTTCCAAAACAGTCACATCATACTTCACCTGAGCGAAATCCTGAACCATCTCAAGATATTTGAAACGGTCTTCCACAGTAGGTTCAATCTGAGTGCCCTCTCCGAAGTCGTTCCAGGTCACAAGTTGTAGCATCGGAATCTTCTTGGCATCGGCCACAGCCAGCTGGTCGCGGAATTCCTGACCGTCGCGGTAGTCCACCGGAGTAATGTTGTCGCCCCAACCACCCTCTTTATAGAAATCTTTGAAGCCGGGATAGGCTGAACCCATAAAGTAGGAGAATTTTGATTTGAGATTGTCCAGGAATTCTGCGTTGTTGGCGTTTACCCATGTAAACTCACCCATAGCGTTGGTGTTGCGACTGTCATTGGCGTTTTTCGAGGCTCCATAAAGGGCAAGGAAGCAGGGAGTGGTCTTGCGCACGGTGAGAGGGGAGAAGATTTCGCTCCACATTGTCGGGGCTCTTTTGAAATTCTCTGTGCTGATCTCAATAGGGCCGAAACACATGAGCAAAGGATGTCCGTCGATCTTGGTGTAATTAGGTTTTTTGAAGAAATTGTTGTAGAGATACACCATATCATCCTGGCCCCACTTGATTTTCTGCGACTCGGAAGATGCTCCGTCAAGGTTATTACGGTCTTCATACACAATCGCAAGTTCAAGTCCGGCACGTGTCATGGCCTCGAAAAGAGCTTCAGTGGATTCCGCTCCATTTCTTGAGCCATACCAATCGACAAGCACACCCTCGATGCCGGAATATTTCATAAGCAGGGCATGATAGTCGAGCACTACCGGGTCGCTGCTGTCATATGGTTCTGCAAGGGGATAGAAATGAGATGCAATCTCGCGTCGGCCGTCGGCATCGATATTATCGGGATTACAGCGGTCCATTTTCCAATGCATACCCCATTCCCCGCTGAAATCTTTACTTTGGAACCAAGGCATATAGTGTACGAAAATACGCATATCATCGCGTTTCTGCACTTTGGCAGTGCTTGCGAAAGATGAGTTGCTATCGGTGCGGATCACCGGATCATTGTCGGAGCAAGAGGTCATCGCCATTAAGGCGATGACACTCATTGTCCATATATTTTTAAGAAATTTCATATCTTACATTTACAAATTTAAACAACTTCTTAGTGAAGCGACATTGAGCTATATTCGGCTTTATCAATAGTCGGGATTCTGCACAAGATTGGGATTGAGAGTGAGTACATTGGCCGGAATAGGGAATACTCGGCTCGCTTTGGAGGCATCGTAGCCCGACACCGGTTTCTCCCACCACTCATTGAAATATGTGCCGAACCGGATGTTGACAGTGCGTCGCATACCTTCGAAGATAAACTCATGTAGCCATTCCTGATCAAGACTCTCCATAGTGACGGCGGTCGCCTCTTTTAGTCCGGCACGACGACGGATCTGGTTTACCATCTCAAGACCCGCATCGGGGGTGCCGAGACGTGCATAACATTCAGCCTTCATCAGAAGAATCTCGGCATAGCGCATCAGCACCCAGTCATAATCTCTTTCCCACTCCTCATCATCGCGAAACTCATACTTGAAAAGGCGGGCCCCCTGACATTCAGAGCCTTTAAGATCCTTACGGTTGTCGATAGAGGTTACTTCCTCCGTATAGATCAGCTGATTTCCTTCAGTGGTCATGATTATGCTTCCGTCGGCTTTGCTACGTTGTTCACCGATAAGCATACATTCCCGTCTAATGTCGGAGTCTTCAAATGAGGAATATACACCCGGTTGGGCGCATATACCGTTGGCCGACCAATTGCCGCCATACTGAGTGACGGAGAAGGCTTTCCATTGTTGGGCGTTTACACTCATTGAGTTGAGGTAGTTGCCGGCTGTGCCTTGTTTGTGGTCGTAGGGGATTGCGAATATAATCTCGCTGCTTGAGGGCTGGGTGGCGTCGGTGAAATTATTCTTATACACAGGTTCGAGCGAATAGTTCTTCACCTTGTCGCAGGCGTCGAGACAAGCCTGCCATTTAGCCTCACCGATATAGGTTTCGGAGTTGATATACAGACGCGCGAGAAGAGTATTGGCCACATCTTGAGTGAAACGTCCATATGCTTTTGTCTCGCTCAAGAGAGGCATCACCTCATTGATCTCCGTCTCTATAAATTTATATACCTCCTTCCTGTCGGTTTTTGCCGGGAGTTCGGTCTGCTCAAAGTCGGTGACAATAGGTACATCTCCAAACGTATTGAGCAGAAGCCAGTAATAGTACGCTCTGAGTGCTCTTGGCTCGGCACTTATACGTAACACATCTTCCGGTTTCTGACCGGATTTCTCAATCTGATAGATTACGCTGTTGCAACTTGTTATGCCGTTGTAGCAATATTTCCAATAACTTTCAAAGAGCTTGTTCGAAGGGTTCCAGTCATGTCGTTGAGCCTCGAAATAGACACCATTGTCATACCAGTTGTCACCTCTTGCCGGAATACAAGCCTCATCGGAGGTAGCCTCGTCAAGGAAGAACACAAATTCACAAGTGGGATAGCTGGCTATGCCGGTGGTGTTGTCGCTCAATCCTCGAAGGGAGGCGTAGATAGCGGCGGTGATGGTCTGAATCTCGGCATCTGTGGTGCCATACTGGTCCATCGGGACTCTATCGTAGATTCTTTCGTCAAGATCTGTGCAGGCGCCTGTCATAAGCGCGAGGCACATCATTGATATGATGGATTTTTTAGATTTCATGTTTTTTGTTCTTAGAATGACACATTCAGTCCGAAGATAAACGATCTGGTTTTCGGATACACGTTACAGAGGTCAATGCCCGGATTGTCAAGTCCGCTTGTACTGATTTCAGGGTCTACACCGGAGTATCCGGTGAGAGTGCAGACATTGTCCACCGTGCCATAAATTCGCAGGTTCTCAATGCCGATCTTCTTTGTTCCGGGGATTGTGTAACCCAAGGTTATGGCTTGAAGACGAAGGAAGGAGCCATTCTCCAGCCAATAGTCGGAATAGGTGATCTTATCAGGACGGATACCCTGCTCGGCAAACTTGTCAGGTATATTCTTGCTTGGCATACGGGTATCGGTAAAGAGTTGCATATTGGTGGCATTCAGAATTTTCTGACCAAACATTCCGTAAGCCGATACCCTGAAATCGAAACCTTTCCAATTCAGTGTGGTGGCGAATCCGAGGTTGAACTTAGGTTGTGCTGAACCGAGGTAGACCTGTTCATCGGGATTTTCAATTATATATTCTCCGTTGGCATCAATGCCGCTGCAACGCGGTCCGAAGAACGCTCCGGTGGGATATCCGGCTTTTACGATCTGAGTGTAGGCGTTTGAGAGGCCGTCGATGCCATGCAGCTGTCCGGCCGGGGTGCCGAGGTCTTGAAAAGTATCGTTAGATAGACTTGTGATCTCCTGATGGTTGTAGGAGAATGTAAGGTCGGCATTCCAGGTGAAGTTGTTGGCACTGAGAATGTCGGCGCTGAGTGTAAGTTCCACGCCCTTGTTGACGAGATCACCAACGTTAGCCAGCATTGAGCTATAGAGATATGGGGGCTGCGATACGGGGTAGTTCCACAAAAGGTCGGATGTCTTTTTGTAGTAAAGATCGATTGTACCTCGGATACGGTTAATGACCGAAAAGTCTATGCCGATATTATACTGAGCTGTCGATTCCCATTTCAGGTCGGGATTGGCATTTTGTGATGGTGAGTAAGTGGCTTTCCATGTGCCTGTTGCTGCATCATAATAGCCGCCTCCGCCGGCTCCGAGAAGTGCAAGAGATTTATATTCGCCGATGCCATCCTGATTGCCGGTGACTCCATAACCTAAGCGGAGTTTCAGATTGTCGAGCCATCCGGTGGCACTCTGCATGAAATTTTCATCCGAAATACGCCACCCCAGCGCTACAGATGGAAAATAGCCCCATTTGTGATTCTTTCCGAATCGTGAGCTACCATCGGCACGCATTGTGGCGGTAAGCAGGTATTTGCTGTTAAGCGAGTAGTTGACACGGCCATAGAACGATGCGAGCCGGGCCTCACCCTTGTTGGAGTAGACGTCATCTTTACGATAGTCGTTTCCGGCACCAAGGTTATTGTAGAGGAAGCTATCGGTATCAAATCCACTGCGGGAAGCACCGAATCCCTCATACACATATTTCGAATATGAATAGCCGGCCATCACATTCAGCTTATGGATTTCAGCAAAAGTCTTGTTGTAGTTGAGGTAGGCCTCAATTTGATAGTTGTTATTATCTGCGAGCTGACGGCGTCCTGTGCCGCCTACACTGTTTCCGGCGGCATAGGATGGCTGATAGTAGCGGTTCTGCCATGATCCGTACTCATAAGAGAGATTTGCCACGGCGTGCAGTCCGGAGATTATCTCCACGTCGGCCTTGGCATAGGCAAGCAGACGATGGCGCGTTTGCTGTGAGTAGTAGTTGTCGTTATACTCTACGGGGTTCTGCATGTTGGTGCCGCCCATGCGTGTGTAGCGTCCCTCGGAGTCTTTTACAGGCACGGTTGGATTCTGGTTGAGGGCATAGTTGAAGATGCCGTAGAAACCATAGTCGGGAGCACGATATTTATCGTAGGTATAGTTGATGCCGAGATCTACTTTGAGATGTCCGTTGAAGCCATACTGATAGGCAGAAAGACTGCCTGCGAGGCGGTTCATGTAGTTGTGTTTTACAATGCCCTCGTTAGCTTGATATGTAACTGCGCCTCTGTAGCCACTGTTTTTTCGGGAGGTGCTCATGCTGAAGTTGTGGGAGTGTGACACGGCGGTCTGTTCAAGCTCTTTGATCCAGTCGGTGTCGGCACCGTAATCTATGGCATCCAGTATCTCATTTTTCCTGACGTATTCACGCCATTGGTTGGCGGAAAGCATGTCGATATTTTTGGCTGCAGTGCCAACCGACACCCATCCGTTATAGCTCATCTTTCTCACTTCAGATTCGGTGGCTCTGTTGGTGGTGACGATTATGACACCGTTGGCACCACGGCTACCATATATTGCAGCGGCAGAGGCATCTTTGAGCACATCCATGCTGATGATCTCCGAAGGCTGAACAGTATTGATGTCCACGCCGGGTATGCCGTCCACCACGATGAGCGGCGAGTTGCTTGCACTGAGCGATGTGCCGCCGCGGAGCCGGAGTGAGGAGCCGGTGGTGGGATCGCTTGAGGCTTGGGTCACGGAGAGTCCCGCAATTTTACCTTGCAGGAGCTGTTCGGTGCTTGTCACGATTCCCTGTTTGAGATCTTTGGCAGAGACAGAGGTGATGGCGCCGGTGAGATCCGACTTACGCATTGTGCCATAACCGACGCCAACCACCAGAGCCTCCTGAAGCATCACGGAGTTCTCTTCAAGCACCACCTCCATAGGATTCTTAGCCGGAAGTTCTTTAGTTTCACATCCTATGTAGCTTATCTGGATGATGCTTCCTTCTGGCGCCTGAAGAGTGAAATTACCATCGATGTCGCTGACAGTGCCGTTGGTAGGACGGGCCTTCTCCACTATGGAGGCACCGATTATGGGTTCCCCGTTGGCATATCTGACGACACCGTTAAGTGTAATATTCTGAGCGGAAGCAATGAGCACACAGAAGATCGACAATATGCTCAAGGCTGTCTTCCTTATTGAATTCGTTGTCATTTATTAAAGTTTTAGAAAGGTTAGTGAGTTAGGGCACTTCATTCAATTTCTGCTACCGACACGAGGGGAATGGTTCTGTCTTCCACGATGTTGCCATTGCGTGTCACCACGATGTGAAGGCGATCGATATTACCTACCTCTTTGAAGGCATCAAGAAGGTTAAGGGTGATAGTCCGCATCTGTCGTGTGCCTCCGAATTCGCCGGTTATTACTTTTGATCCCCCCGTAATCTCATATTCAAGATTTGAGAGTCCATCGTCATACTGACGGTTGAGTGTGAGAAAATCAAGTTGCGAAAGACGGATAGGGAAGTAGGAGAACACCGGATCAGGCTCCGGTTCAACTTCGCCACAAGTGAGCACGAAGTTGTCGCCCCCTGCAGTCACGCCGAGATTAACCCAGTCGGTGGTGGGAAGATTAAACATTATGTTGGCCATCTGATAGCCACCGAGCATCTCTTCGTCGGTGATGCCGTAATACTCGGCCGGGATCATATCCATCTTGTAGATATAACCATCGCCGAAATTTACTTTCTTGAACATAGTCTTTGCCACCAGTTCTGTGTTACCCATATTGGCTTCGATGATATGGTCTGCAAAGTTGTTGGGTCCACTGTGCATATGCAGATTGCCAAAATCCTTACCCACAAGGGCACCAACTCCCTGTCCGCTGATATTAAGAGCATTGATATTTACAAGAATTGAGATTTTATCCTTCATGGTAAACACGGAGGGATACACCTGAAGGTCGCGTTCTGCATCGAGAAAGTTCTGAAACTCACTGTTGAAAGGGTGAGGAGCCTGTAAAGATCCGGTCACATCCTCCTTGGCGTCATTGCGGATATTCATCCAGAATATATCGCCGTTGGCGTAAAGAGACTCAGCGGAGACACCGTAAAATTCGGTGGGTATCATGGTGAGCTTATATATACCGTCACCCACATATTTCAGCGTGCAGGCATCCGAGGGATTGTTCCATGCATCGGGGGTGCCGAGCACATCCTCGGGATTGCCGGGTGCCCATGTCCAGATATAGAAAGGCTCACCCTCCGTCTGCATCTTTTCACTCATGTCAAAATACCAGGTTACCTCTTCATCAGGAGCATAGACCACAGGATAACTGGTGATGGTGACCTGTGCTGAGGCTGTGATTGTCACAATCAGTAAGGCCAGTGTGATAAACAATTTCTTCATGGCAATTAATCGTTAGTCTGCATTACAGGAATTAGAGTATAGACATAGGATACAAAGGGGGTGCCGTTTGTGGATCTGGTGAGGGTAAGCTCCATAAGAGGCACTGATCCGGGTACGGACGTGACAGATACTTCGCCAGACTTCTCAGTGCAGGCTGCGTCATTAAAAAACTGTACTTTTACAGGTTTCCCATCCCAATTTTGGAAAGTATTGTCAAGCTTCCAATATCCTGCAGCCGGGAGCAGTTCGGGAGCGCCACTCGTGGTGAATGTTGAGGGGGTGTAGTTGGCGGTCTCGTTGAGAGAGATTGAGAATGTCTCGAAATAATCTGTGAGATCTACCTCTGTTACGCCTGATTTGTTGGCAACGGCAAGCTCGTCGACTTGCTTTATTCGCGAAAGGTTCCAGGTGCCTCCTATCTTCTCATACATCGTGATCGGCTCGGTGAACACACCGTTTTCCGTAGCACAAGATGAAAGCATGAGAGCCCAGAGAACCGTAAGGACAGAATTTTTAAGTTTCATGTCGTTTCTGGTGTTAAGGTTATCTGATTTTGTTCTACCGCAAAATTAGGCTATAGAAACCTCCTCACCAAGAAGTCAATGAAATGTATAATGATTTTGTGGAGAATATAAGGTTAACTAACTGTGAATCAGGTATAGTGGAATGTCTGATGTATTAATGCAATATGTGGCTTCAGGAGGGTGAAACGGAACTTATCTCCATGATCCGGGCCTCGAAATGCTCGTTGTCGACGAGAGATTTATTCTTAATCCGGGTCTTGTAGGTGTTGATGGTGTGAATGGATTTATTGAGGAATCGGGCAATGCGTTCGCTGTCGGAGACACCGAGACGTATCAAGGCGAATATCCTCATCTCGGTAGTGAGAGTGTCTGACTGTTCCGGATATTTACGTTCCTCTTCCGGGAATAGATTGTTGTAGCGTTCTATAAAATTTGGAAAGATGCGGAGAAATGTTTTGTCAAACACATTAAACATATTGTTGCGCTCCTCCTTGATCATGGTGTTTTTCAGGAAGAGTGGAACATCGTTATATTGACGTGCCGCAATCTTTACCGTCACGGTTTTATAGACGTGTTCGATCTTATCGATAAACTGAGCGCTCTGATAGAATGAATTTCCTATGTACTCATTTTTGATTTTATTCACTTCATGGAGCTGGGCGTTGATGCGGGTCAGGCTGTCGTTATGTTGCTCAATCAGGCGCTGTGCATCCTCGATTTTTCTTTTCTGCTTAGCCACATTATATAATGCGTAAGCAAGAGCCAAGAGAAGTGTAAGAATGATAAGTCCACCTATGAGCATCATGTTTCTCTGTCGTTTCAGCAGAGTGTATCGCTCCTGTTCTATTATGGGGAGAATATTGTTGACTTCTATTTTACGGTGGCGCGCACCGTAAAAATTGGCATCGCTGAGAGAGTGCTGTATATAGTCGTTGGCACGGTCAATATCGCCTTTATTGTATAGGAGTTCCGCAAGTCCACAGAGGGAGGTAGTCTCTTTCACGGAGGCAAGTACATCACATTTGGCCGATTCGGCCAGGTTGATGAATCCCTTTTCAGAATCACCGTTCTGCCAATGCATCCATCCGAGGCAAGAATATATGATAGCCTTTGTGTGAGTGTCGATACTGTCGTTGTCGAGAAGCTTCTCGAAAGTGCGTATGCTTGCCGGATACTCACGGTTTTTCATTTGCCTTTGGGCAAGATAGTAGTTCCATTCGGCCGCCTCCCGAGGTGTCAGAGTGAGTATTGAGTCCGTGAGACGGTTGCCAGTATTCACATAATTTTCATAATATGGGAGAGTATGGTTATAGTCGGCGATTGAATAGTTAAGCCGTATGGCGAGCGCATAATATTTAAGTTTGTATGGATCGCTCACATTCTCACAATCAATTTCCTTGTATTCATCGAAGGCTTCCTTGAAGAGACCGGCAGATAAAAGACAGAAAATCTGAGCACATTGGGATTCCAGCTTATATTCCGGATTATCCAGTTTGGATGCTATAAGATAGGCGTTGCCGGCATAATGATATGCCGAATCATACTGATAAGACTTATACTCATCATATAGCTTTATAGTGTGCTGATATGCCTCTTCAGGAGTTTTGCTTGCAGCGAGTTGTCTTTTCAGATCGGTTATTATGGATTCTTTTTTCTGAGTATACTGCTCCTTACTGTCAATCAGACGGTCTAAGGATTTGAGGGTTTCGTTCAAATCCTTGTTTTGAGCGTATGCACCGGCTAAGGTGATTGCGAAAAAAGCTATGAATAAGAATAATCGAGATTTAAACATAAAATTCATGGTACTGACACCTATTTTGCAAAGGTAATCAAAAATCTGAGATTAGACGAAAGTTCCCACGATTTTAACATTGACTTTTGCTCCAACTAAAGTATCTCTTCCATGCCGATCTTCATTGGCTTCATGCCGAGCGACTCATAGAATCTCATGGCGTTGGGATTACAGCTCCAGACATTTAGGGTGAGGTTATAGAAGCCATTACGCTTGGTGTAGTCTTTTGTGTAATCGTAAAGTGTGCGTCCGATATGACGTCCTCTCTGTGCGGCATCCACACAAAGGTCGTCAATATAGAGGGTCTTTACGGGGCGGAGATTGTTGCTTCCTTTATGATCTTGAATCACACAGAAGCAGTAGCCGGCAACTTCATCGTATTCATCAATCGCTACAAATACGGGTGTGTCCGGAGTGTGGAGTATGGTCTTAAGTTCTTCAGTGTTATATTTTGTGCAACCATGAATGAATAGGTCAGGACGTCCGTCGGCATGGACATCGTTCACCTGACGAAGAAGTTTCAGGATTCCGTCCAGATCCTTTTCCTCGGCTTTACGTATATTAAGGTTCATACAATTTCCATTCAGATTCATACAGTATTCAAATTTTCGATAAATATTATTTTTCAACAAAAGTATATAAAAATTCCGAATTTCCTGCACCGGAGAATAAAGTTCCCTTTTATCATCGAAGTGAATTAATTAAATGTTCTCTGATCTCATATAATCCCTGACTCTTAATTACTCTCATTTAATTCCCATGAGTGTTTAGACAAGTCATAGGGAGGATTATTTGAGCGGGGGAGTGGGTATGTAAGGATATATTGCTTAATTTTGCACTGTGATTCCTTGTGAATACAGTAATTCTTTGTGAATTCAATAATTCCTGATGAATACAATAATTTTTTTGTGAATACAGTGATTCTTTGTGATACATTCTTAGAAATTCTTGATGATTATGGATACTCAGGATGTTAGTAAGGAGAGGCTTTGGAATCTAAACTATTGCAAGGCAATGGTTGGGAATTTCATGCTTTTCTTCTCTTTTTACATACTCACGCCACTCTTGCCCATATACCTCGACGCCCAGTTTAAGGCCGATAAGGATGTGATGGGACTTGTGCTTTCCGGCTATGTGGTGGCCGCTCTGATCGTAAGGCCCTTCAGCGGATTTATTGTCGATACCTTCGACCGGAAGAAAGTGCTGGCAATCTGCTTTTTCTGTTTCTTTATCCTTTTCACAGGCTATATCGGGGCCGGTACGCTCCTGATGTTTGCCATAGTGCGCACGCTTCACGGTCTTCCCTTCGGGGCGGTCACCGTGGCCAATTCCACAGTAGCTATCGATGCACTTCCATCGTCACGACGTAACGAGGGTATCGGTTTCTATGGCCTTAGCAATAATCTGGCAATGGCTTTCGCTCCCTCGATAGGCATATGGATCTATCAGGCCACCGATAATTTCACTCTTCTCTTCTGGATAGCTCTCGTCTCAGCACTCACGGGCTTTCTGACAGTATCCACGATCAAGACACGCAAACGAGAGTCGAAACCGAAGAAACAGCCTATGAGTTTCGATCGCTTCTTCCTTACCCGTGCATGGTTGCTCGCCCTGAACATAGTATGTTTCGGTCTATGCTGGGGTATTATGTCCAACTACGTGGCAATCTATGGTAAGGAGGTGTTGGGAATCACTGATGGCACAGGACTTTTCTTTATGATTCTATCGATAGGTCTCTTCCTCTCGCGCATACAGGGATCGCGTGCCCTTGCGAAAGGAAAGATCGTTGAGAATGCCGCCATGGGAGTGTTGCTGTCGTTCGGAGGATTCTTTCTCTTCGCCTTGGTAGAGGAGGGGTGGGCCTATTATCTCTCGGCTGCTTTGATCGGTCTCGGCAACGGACATATGTATCCCGCCTTCCTTAACATGTTTATCAAGCTTGCCCGTAACGACCAGCGTGGCACAGCCAACTCTTCGATCCTTACGGCATGGGATGTGGGTATGGGGCTTGGCATCATCACCGGTGGTTTCCTCTTGGAATATATATCTTATTCAGCTGCTTTCTGGGGAGCCGCAGTGGTTCAAGGAATGGGGACGTTGCTCTTTTTCCTCTTCACACGCAATTTCTTCACCACCCGTCGTCTCGATTATATCGGAGAAAAGCTCCAAAACAAAAATGCTCCTCTGTCATAGAGGACCATTTTTGTTTAATAGTTTTTGAAGTAATTATTTGGCACGTCGTCGAGCGAGGATAAGGGCTCATAATGAAGTTTAGATAACTTCTTAGGGCATTTGGTGGATAAAATCCATATTTTTTATTTAATTTTGCTTCCAGAAACTATTTATATCAATTATCAATGGCAGAACAACATCATTTCACGGGCTTGACCGATGCGCAAGTGTCGGAAAGCCGGAGCAAGTATGGCAGCAACATACTCACTCCTCCAGCCAAGGATCCCCTCTGGAAACAGTTTTTAGAAAAATTTGGAGATCCACTTATCATTATCCTGCTTATAGCCGGTGCGCTCTCCATAGGTATCTCCTGCTATGAGTATTGGGGTCTTGGTAAGGATGCCGGGGTCTTCTTCGAACCTCTTGGCATATTTATCGCCATCCTTCTTGCCACCGGCTTAGCGTTCATCTTCGAACTAAAGGCCGACAAGGAGTTTGCACTCCTCAATCAGGTGAACGATGATGAGGCTGTGCAGGTTATCCGCAATGGCAATCCGGTGCAGGTGCCGAGAAAAGATGTGGTGGTTGGCGATATCGTGATTCTCAACACCGGAGAGGAGGTTCCTGCAGATGGTGAGCTTCTTGAGGCTGTGTCGCTGAATATCGATGAGTCAACCCTCACCGGAGAGCCAATCTGCCATAAGACCACCGATCCGGCTCAGTTTGACAAGGAATCCACTTTCCCGTCAAATCATGCCATGCGAGGCACGAAAGTGATGGAGGGGCATGGTGTGATGAAGGTGTTTGCTGTGGGCGACAAGACCGAGAATGGCAAGGTGTTTGAGGCTGCTCAGATCGACGACAGTGTCAAGACTCCCCTCAACGAACAGCTTGACGGACTCGGCGATCTCATCACTAAGATATCTTATGCTTTCGCGGCCCTTATCATCGTGGGACGTATCGTGATGTACTTAATCAACAGTCCCTTTGATTGGATTGAGTTCATAGCCTATCTTCTCCAGACTCTCATGATAGCCGTGACTCTTGTGGTTGTGGCTGTGCCGGAGGGCCTTCCGATGGCCGTTACACTCTCTTTGGCTTATTCTATGCGCCGTATGCTCAAGACCAACAACCTTGTGCGTAAGATGCACGCTTGCGAGACTATGGGCGCCACAACGGTGATCTGTACCGACAAGACCGGCACACTCACCCAGAACCAGATGCAGATCTACAAGACCAATTTCTTCGGAAATCCTTCAGATGAGGTGCTTTATGAGGGTATCGCCGTAAACTCCACCGCTCAACTCGACCTTTCCGGCGAGAAGCCTCAGGTGCTCGGTAATCCTACGGAGGGTGCGCTTCTTCTCTGGCTTCGCGAGAGGGGAGCCGATTATGTGAAATTGCGTGAATCTGTGGGTCGTCTTGAGGAACTTCCCTTTACTACAGAACGCAAATATATGGCTACAGTGGTGAAGTCTGCCACAGGAAAGAATATACTCTATGTAAAGGGTGCTCCGGAGATTGTATTCGGTATGTGTAAGGATACTGCCGGCGTGACCAAGAAGGAGATTGACGCTCAGCTTCTCGAATATCAGAATATGGCGATGCGTACACTCGGCTTTGCCTATCAGGAGCTCAAGGATGGCGACATGACTGTCAAGGATGGCAAGGTAGCTGCCGAGAATCTGACATTCCTTGGTATAGTGGCAATATCCGACCCCGTCCGGGCTGATGTGCCTGACGCGGTGAAGGAGGTGATAGATGCCGGAATCAAGGTTAAGATTGTCACAGGTGATACTCCCGGTACAGCTAAGGAGATTGGCCGTCAGGTGGGTATCTGGAATGATGCTGTCGACACTGACCGCAACATCATAACAGGAGTGGAATTTGAGTCGCTTTCTGATGCAGAGCTTAAGAAACGTGTAGGAGATATCAAGATTATCGCACGTGCCCGTCCGATGGATAAGAAACGCCTTGTCGAGACTCTTCAGGGCAATAATGAGGTTGTGGCGGTGACCGGCGACGGCACCAACGATGCCCCGGCACTCAAGGCAGCGCACGTTGGTCTTTCTATGGGCGACGGTACATCTGTGGCTAAGGAGGCATCAGACATCACTATCGTCGACAACTCCTTCTCTTCGATCGGACGTGCTGTAATGTGGGGTCGCTCCCTTTTCCAGAATATACAGCGTTTCATACTGTTCCAGATGACAGTGAACGTGGCAGCTTGTTTCATCGTGCTTGCCGGTGCTTTCATGGGCACGGAGTCACCATTGACGGTTACGCAGATGCTTTGGGTTAACCTGATCATGGATACGTTCGCGGCAATGGCGTTGGCATCTCTTCCCCCATCGGAGAGCGTGATGAAAGAGAAACCCCGTTCACGCGAGGCCTTTATCATCAACAAACCGATGTGGCAGTCAATCGTGGGTGTGGGAGGAGTGTTCTTCCTGATACTTTTGGGCGTGCTCTATATCTTCGAACACTATTCGGTCAATTCAATGTGCGAGCTATTCAGCTTCCTGCCTCAGCAGGCAGGAGAGCCGAGTCTCACAGCCTATGAGCTATCAATGTTCTTCACATTGTTTGTATTCCTTCAGTTCTGGAACATGTTTAATGCCCGTGCGTTTGAGACCGGTCGTTCGGCATTCCATTTCAAGAATTGCGGAGGCTTCATCCTCATAGCGTTGGTGATTCTCGTGGGTCAGATTTTGATCGTAAGCTTCGGAGGTCAGTTCTTCAATGTGACACCGCTACGCATCAGCGACTGGCTTATCATCATCGGCTCGACCTCGTTCGTGCTTTGGATTGGCGAGCTTGTCCGCCTTTTCAAGAAGTAATATCGATTACATACATAAAATAACCTGGGGAATATGCCAAAATTCGTTTTGGCATATTCCCCGGTTTATTTTAATTATCTGTAGCTACTTAATCTTTTAAGCATGATATTGGCACGATGTAAACCCCATCCTTCCGCTGATAGGCAAAATTCCCAACGGCTGTAAGCACCATCATAAAGGCCGGCGATGACATCTTGTCAGTGTCAATCTTTAGGTCCTTCTATAAGAACTGCTCCCATCCCTTTTAGTTTGTTTGATAAAAGAGCGTCTGCGATTCTTGGTTTATATTCAGGCTTTGTCATAAGGAGTTAAGATATTAATTAGACTACAAAGATATGAATAAATTTTGAAGTGTATGAAATGTGGGAGAATTAATGTATGAAATGTGGGAGAATTAATGTATGAAATGTGGGAGAATTACTTTTTGAAGGGGTCGCCGGAGGGGGAGAGGCTGACTACGTAACGGAAGGCGTTAAGGGTAAGCAGGTTTTGAGTGGCGTCGGTGAATTCGCGATCGCCATGTCCGTAGTTGAGGTAGACCATGCGATAGTTCTTGTTGCGCCACACCACAGGGAAATCGCCGTGATTCACCACATCCTTGATTCCTAATGGATAATTCTTTGGAGAGATCGAGAGGAGTACCTCTACATCCGGATTCGCACGAGGTGAGGGATTGAACTGATACCACTCACTTTCAGGAGCTACGAATGAGCCGGGTAGGTTGCGGGTGACAGGGGTGGCGGAGTTATCAATGTCAAGGAGCACAGGCTGGGGCGGCCAGTTGTTGCAATAGAATTGTCCGCATCCGAGGAAGTTGTTAAACCAGGGCCACCCGGTGGAGGCATCGTTATAACCGGCGGCATGAAATCCGATCCAGCCACCACCGTTCTCCATATATTTCTCAAAAGCTTCACGTTGCTTGCCGGGGGCTGGAGTAGTGTTGATCACAATGAGGGTATTATACTCCTTAAGTCGGTCATAGTCATATTTTTCGAAAGAGGTATCCACGTCCATGATCCAACCCTCGCCATAGGTGAGACGATGGAAAAACTCGATTGCATCGCGAGCGAACTCCACATGTGCCGGTTCGGCCTGATCGGAGTAGACAAGAAGGGCTTTGAAGCGCGGTGCCTTTGCATAATTGGCAGGGTAGGAGGAGTCTTGAGCTTGAGAAATCCCTGCGAAAGAGGGAAGAAGCATGATGAGTGTGAGAATGATTCGTAGCATGATTTAATTGATTGAATGAGTAGATATTATAGATATTGATGTATTGCTATCACTAACACTATGATCGTGCAAAGATAAATGCTAATCGTACAAAGATAAATACTAATTATGGAAAATAAAAATGTTTGATAAATTTCTTGAATAAGAAGTTAAACAACCTATAAACGAAATCCGCTGTCTGTTGATCTGAGACAGCGGATTTTTATGAGAGATAGCATATGGCAATCGCATTGATATGCTGCGCTCTATGCAAAGAAGCGAGTATGCGCTTTTATGTGATGATTGATATTACTCGGCAGGAGTTATTGCAGCGTTGAACGCCTCAAGAATCTCCTCGTCGCTGTAGCTGCGGGCTATGATCTTTCCGTCAGGGCCAATCAGCACAAGAGTCGGGATGCCCGACACAGCGTAAATGTCGGTGGGTACTCTCTGCGCATCAAGAATAATCTGCCAGGGGAGTGGGTTCTCTTCAAGCCACTTTTCTGTGTCGGCGGGATCTTCCCAAACTGCCACACCAACGATGTCGAGGCCTTTTGCATTGAGATCGGCGTAGTTCTCTTTCAGTCCCTTAATAGCACGCTTGCAAGGACCACACCAGCTTGCCCAAAAGTCGACGAGGGTGTATCTGCCGGGCTTTACAAAGTCGCTGAGCTTAACAGTCTTGCCGTTTGCCGGGCTCTCGATGGTGAAGTCGGTATAAGGTTGCCCTACGGAAGTTGCTTTCAACCTCTCGTTAGCTTCGATGGCTCTCTGCACACGTTTGGAATTGGCGAGATAGGGAGCCTTAGCCACGATTGAGTCAACGATTTCATTGTCTTGACCTATTACAGAGGTTGCGATGAAGAAACCGAATGCGTTGTTCAGGTTGCTCTCCATAGCGTCGTCGGTGATCTTCTGCGAGAGATTCTGGATAGAATCTACGAAGTGTTCATATTCCGGGGTGCCACGTTCAGGTGCTTTCTCGAAGCCGGAGTATACAGCGTTTAGAGAGTCACTGTAAGCCTGATATTTCTTAGCCAGCTCACCGGAGCCAACCTTGTCGGCTACGTTGAAAGTGTTTTCGCCGGCTTCAGGGAAGATAATGCGGCGATCGTTGCCGAAATAAAGGATGGCGACAGGTGCTGAGGAACCTTTGACGTTGAACACGACCTGATTGCCAGCCACGAGAGCGCTGTCGATGAGCGCGTCAGCGTTGGGAGTGCGTGTAGAGGTGAGCGCGTCATAGTCATAAAGATAGGCATATGAGCTGTCGGCATTCTCGATGTTGGTGACAGTGAGTGTGTAATCGATAGGCACAAAGACAGTAGCGTCGTCGGCTTTATCTTTGTTGCCGGAGCATGACGCAACCAGGAGTGCGCACGCTGCAAGAGCTGAAAAAGAGAGTAGTCTCATAATTATAGATGTTAGATTGTGAATGATCAACAGATTCCGTTTCCGGCCTTGATGATGTCGATAAATACGGGTTTGAGGCCGCTGATGAAACATTCTACGGCAATCACCATAAGGATGAGTCCCATAAGGCGCATCATCACATTGTTGCCGGTTTCACCGATTAAGGGCACGAGTTTCGTTGAGAAACGGAGAATCACATATGTAAGTATATATATCACAGCGATACTTCCCAGAAGCACACCCTTCATTGCCCAGTTGTCAGAATTTTCCATCAGCACGATGCCATTTGCAATCGCACCGGGGCCGCAGAGCATCGGTATGGAGAGAGGGGTGATTGAGATGTCGTCGGCATATACTTTCATCTCCTCGTCACTCAATTTAGTGTTGGAATATTTGGCCTGAAGCATATCAAAGCCGATTTTCAGGATTATAAAACCGGCTGCGATCTTGAATCCGTTGGCGGAAATTCCGAACAGAGTGAACAGTATCTGCCCACCTATTGTGAACAGTATAAGAATTATGAATGAAATTATGGTGGCGCGTTTTACAATATGTGCCCGCTGAGCGTCGTCAAGCCCTTTCGTCATTGAAAGAAACACCGGCATCGTCCCGAGTGGGTTGGTGAGGGTGAAGAATGATGTGAGACACATGAACGCAAACGGAAGAAGCTGATCCATGGGGGATGTTGGTTTATGGTTTAATGGTTATGTCGGGTTGGGGTTTATGGTAAGGGAAATATAAATAGGGGGGTGATAAATCGGGTCTGTGTGAAGAGGGATCCACAAAAATTGTGAAGAGGGACCCACAAGAATAAGGATTCTTGAGATACCAAGAGTATCAGATAGACAAGAGTATCAGATAGAATCGAGAGTTTTTTCAATCACACGAGGGAAGTGCTCATATTCGAGAGCATGCACCTTGGCGGCCACATCATCGGGAGTGTCTTCCGGAGTGACCGGCACATTAGCCTGGAAAATGATACGTCCTCCATCACAGTTCTCGTCTACCATATGTATGGTTATGCCCGATTCCTTTTCGCCGGCTGCTACCACAGCTTCATGCACATGGCTCCCATACATACCTTTCCCGCCATATTTCGGAAGCAGAGAGGGATGGATATTGACAATTTTTTCCGGGTATAGTTTTATGAGAAAATCGGGTATCATCAACAGGAATCCGGCAAGGACTATGAAGTCGATTCCGTTGTCGTGGAGAAGTCCCGTCATGAAGTCTTCATTGTTGAAGTCACGGCGTGGCACCACAATCGCGGGGACACCGAGTTTTTCGGCTCGTTCAAGCACTTTCGCATCCGACTTGTTGCAGACCACGAGTGCAACTTCGGCATTACGATCGTCAGCCTGAAAATATCGGATAATGTTTTCCGCATTCGAGCCGTTGCCGGAGGCAAAAACGGCTAATCTCTTTTTTCTCATGATATGTCGGGTTAGTTTGGTCTTCAGATGCAAAATTAATCTTTTTTCTTGTAATACGAAAAAAGCCGCCTATAAAATTAGGCGGCTTTCGCGTCGGCTTTCTCTTTACCGTAGTTGGCGAGAACCACACCACCCACAATTATAACCAGCGACACCGGCTGATACCAATGGAATGAGTCGATTTTGAAGATGATCGACACTATACATGTGATCACCGGCACGAGATACTGATAGAGCGAGAAGAGGCCGCTCCCGATCATCTTGATAGATGGGGGAGTGACGAGGTAGCAATACACCGTAGGGAAGAGCACGATAAACAGAAGCAGAGCCACGGGCATCCATTCAGTGTGCGACAGAATCTTCATGTCGTGGGGGAGTGTGAAGATAAGGGGTAAAGCGAGGATAGATGTAAAGAGGAATATCCATTTCATCAGGTTCACCGTGCCGTAACGCTTCGATGGACCCTCTATAATGACAAGATATGAGGCATAAGTGATGGCGGCGACCACTGCACACAGGTCGCCTACGAAACGGCCGCTGTCGACATTGCCGCCGGCGAGAATCACCATTACAGCTCCGGCAAATGCTATGATCAGACCGATAATCTCAAGTTTGCTCACCTTCATATGCTTGAATATGGCATTTATGAGCACCACAAGCATAGGTTGGAAGGTAAGTATAATCGCCACGTCAATTGCGGAGGCTGTATTGAACGCGAGAGAGAACACATAGATGAAGCCCATCATCATCACAGCCGACCATGCAAAGAGTTTCCAGTCGGAGCGCTGTATTTTCTCTCTCTTCATAAACAGGGATATGATCCAGATTACGATAGTGGCTCCGAATAGGCGGGAAATAGCTACCCCTGAGGCAGAGATCCAATCAGGGATAAGCACTTTGTTGGCGGGTTCGTTCAAACCCCAGCAGAAAGCGGCTGAGAAAGCGAGAAGGTTTCCCCAGAGTATCGTCTTCAGTTTCGACGGTTTATTGTCTGTCTGCGGCGAGTAGTCAGTATTATTCATAATATAAATTTTTGATTAAGTGCGGAAAAAATAAGTGGATGGCTGGGTAGCCATCCACTTATTAAACGCCACGGGGGGCATAAAAGTTAGAGAATGTTAATGATTCTCTTTGTTGGAAATCACTTCGATCTCTTTTTCCGGAACAGTCTCGATATCCTTCTCGATTGAGTTGAGTCCGTCTTTGAATGAACGGACACCCTTGCCGAGACCTTTCATGAGTTCGGGAATCTTTTTCCCTCCGAAGAAAAGGAGCACAACCAAAGTTATGAGCAGTATCTCCTGCATGCCCAGTCCGCCGATAAATGAAAGTATCATAATCAAGTGAAGTTAAATTTATTTGATCTCATCCTGAAGGGCTTCCTCATAGTCGGAGAATACCTTCTGAGAGGCATCATACCCGAAATATCCGAAGTTCTGGGCGAGCGTTCCGAGATCATTGTCTTCGATAGCAAACTCAGGAATGGGCCAGAAGATATTATGCTTGCCCATAGTGTAGCTGATGTTGGCTACATTGGCGGTGATGGAGTAGGTTACGCCATTGTTGTAGCCGAGGAAATCATCGCCGAGCTGGCCGGGGCCGATTGTGCGCTGATACCAGAAGCTGCCACCTGTCTTGCCGGTGTCGTCGCCCATCTCACCACGTATGTCATCCATCGAGTAAGTGCGTCCCTTACGGTCGGCCACTCCTGACTGAGCCACACAGAAGGATGCTCTCACGAGTTCATCGTGACGGAACTCCTCAAGATAAAGCTCGCGAGCTCTCTCATCAAACACATCGTCGATTGTGACATTGCCTGTGTAGAGCTGCTCACATTGTGCGCGTCTGCGGACTATGTTGAGATCCTCTGCGGCGAGGCCGGGCTGCTTCAGATAGATGTTGACTTCGGCTCTGAGCAGGTAAGCCTCAGCGAGACGGTAGAGATATGTGTCGGCACATGCCTCCTCACCCTGAGAACCTCTCCATTCGGCAGAATTACGGTTTGCGTAGTTGGAGTAGTCAAATGCATATAGTTTGTAGAGAGGCACATCATACCAACGACGTATGGAGTCGTTGCAGAGAAGGCGCTCTTGACCGTTGACTTCGGCGTAGAGAGTGGCATGTTCGCCGTAGTGTCTTGAATCCTTATTGTTGTAGGTGAGGTCGGCGGGATGATTCTTGTCGCCCATCGCGAGCCAGTTGCCTGATTTACGGCTGTGGCGCAGGTCGCCGTTGTCATGACCCTCGCCATCCACGATATTACCCCAGAGTGTGTGAGATGCCCATGTGGTGGGACGGAAGGAGGAGATACCACGTCCGAATACACGCACCCAGTCGTTCTGCGGGCCTCCTGTAAGCTCCTGATTGCCATAGGCATCATTGAGTGTATAGTTTACAAAGCCCTGAGTGCCTGCCGGATCGGTAGTGGCGCTGTTGAATACGAACGGGGATAGCACACGCATCAATCTGCGTTCTATAATCTTATTGCCGGAGTTGCAGAGACCCATAATGGTCTCCTTGTTGCTTCCGTTAAACACATTCTCGGCTCTGTGGAGATCCCATATAACGTTGTCGGTTATGGGCCATGTCTCCTGAGCTACGTAGCGGCCGTTGTTGAGCAGGTTATCGCCGAAGGTGTTCTCCATGAGCTGATAGCCCATATTGTTGATGATATAGTCGAGCTGCTCCTTGGCCTTGTCATATTTGTAGCGGGCCATATATATCTTGGCGAGCAACATTCTGCAGGCACCCTGATTTACGAAGCCGCCGGGATAATCACCGTTGTAGCTGCCGGGATTCTGGTGAGGCACATGCTCCACGGCAAACTCCATATCCTTCTCGATCATCTCAAGAATAGCCTCACGGGAAGTGGATGTGTAGTTGCGTTTGGGAGTCTGGGGCATCTGAGTGATGAGAGGCACATTCTGGAACATATGTACCAGACCGTAATAACGGAAAGCACGGTGGAAATATGCACGTCCGAGGTATCCATTGAGAATATCCTGATCAAGACCCTCAACTTTGGGAGCATATTCGATCACGGTGTTGGCGTATTTGATACCGGAGTAGAACTCATTCCAGAACCATATGCAGGCGTGCATGCGCACGTCATCAGATGCGGAGGAGTAGACTGATTTGCTTGGAATAAGCTGTGTCGAGAAGTTCTGTATCAGCTCCCCTTTGTCGGTTGCGCTGATCAACAGCATATCGGAGAAAAGGAACTGAGTGTGTGTAGGCACATGAAGGTCGTGAGTATTGGTTGTCATCAAGACCAGGTTACGGTCAATCTGTCCGAGGGCAGCAACAAGGCCGGCTTCGGTAGAGAAAGTTGTGCCCGGCTCAAAGAATGAGAGGGGATCAGGCTCAAGGAATGAATCCGAGCAGCCTGTGAGCACCATTCCGCTCATAGCCAATGATGCTATAAGAGATTTTATATTGAATTTCATTTTTTTCAGTTTTTAGAATCTTACATTGAAACCAAGATTGTAGGTGCGTGTGGTGTAGGAATGGTTCTCAGGATCACCATAACCATTTTTCCACGCGCTGCTGTGGATTGTGCCGAGATTGTTGATGTTGAAGAACACCTTCAACTCAGAAGCTCTGATAGCGTTCTTTATGGAATTGGGAAGATGGTAAGCTATCGAGAGATTGTCGAATCTCAGGAACGAACGGTTTACGTAATAACGGGGAGCTGTAGCTCCGTAAGGACCTTTGGCCTCGATACGTCCGGCATCATTGATCTGATGCCACGGAGTCCAGATATCCTTGGTCACCTGATTTTTCATGGCGTAAAGGAGAGATCCGCCGAGGTTGTCGTCGTTAGAGATGATGTCGCCACCGGCGATACCTCCCTGACAATCTTTATAGCCGAGGAGAGCATACATGCTCAGACCCACCTCAAAGTTTTTGAAGATGCGGAAAGTGTTGCGCATGGTCATTCTTATAGGAGCGTTTCTCTGGCCGAGGAAAACTTTGTCATCGTCATTGTAGACGTAGGTGATTGAGCCGTCTTCGTTCACGATATCATTCTCAGGATTGTTCCACACTTTGATGTCGCCCGGACGCTGGCCATACTTGGCGGCTTCCTCAGCCTCGTCGGTGCTCCAGATACCTTCTACCTTGAAGTCCCAGATCTCGTTGATGGAGTGGCCTATGAACCAGCCGTTGGAGGCAACGTCGAGTTCCTTTCCGTTCTCATCCTTGTCGCCCAAGAGGTGGCGGATCTTGTTGTTGTTGTAGGTGAAAGTGAAGTCGGTGTTCCACATGAAGTTCGGGAGGTTCATGTTGAGAGAGTTGATGCTGATCTCGATGCCACGGTTGTCAACCTGTCCGAGGTTGGTGTGGATGCCTGAATATCCGGAGAATTGGGGAAGACGCTGATACATGATCATGTTGTTGGTATTGGCGAAATAACCCTCGATGCTACCGGAGATACGGTTGTCGATAAATCCGAAGTCAAGACCGATATTGAATGAGGAGGTCTTCTCCCACTGGAGATTCGGGTTGGCAAGACGGTCTACACGGAGATAGGGGAGGAGTTCCGGATTGAGGTATCCATCACCGATGTTATACATCACGCGGTTATCGCCACCGGTGATAAGGTTGGCGAGAGCGAGGTCGGCGCCGATGTCGCGGTTACCGTTCTTACCCCAGGAGAGACGCAGCTTACCATAGTTCATCACGCGGGCAAGGGGAGCGAAGAATTTCTCATTAGAAAATACCCAGCCGGCTGCGAAGGCGGGGAATGTAGCGTGGGGATAGTTGGAGCCGAATGCACAGTAACCGTCACGACGCACAGAGGCGGTGAAGAGGTATTTGTCGTCGAAGCCATACTGAAGGCGGGCGAGCATACCGTCGGCAGTGGTGTGGGTGTCGGTCGACCAGAAGCTTGAGTATTCATTTCCGGAGGCCGACTCTATGAAGTGGAATCCGAGAGCGTCGGTAGGAGTGATGTTTCGTGCGCCGATACCCTCCGACCAGTATCTTCTCTCCTCAGCTTCCTGCACGAGAGTGACAGTTATGTCATGTTTGTCGGCGAATGTGCGGTTCCAGTTGATGATATTGTTTATCGACCAGTCGAAACGCTTTGCCATGTCGCGGTTGGCACCGGAATCCTTACCCAAGCGGTCAGGCTTTGAAGCATCGATCCATTCTCTCTTGTAATAGAACTGGTAGCGGGGAGCGGCATTGAATGTGTAAGTGAAACCGAAAGGCAGCTTCAGCTGAGCGAAGAATTTAGTGTCGAATGTGGTATATCCTTGCTCCTTCTTGTCCCACTGAATGTCATAAAGACTTGCATCGCCCAATTGTGAATAGTCGGATTGCGGACCGAGCACGAAGCGTGAGGGTGTGCCATCCTCATCGTAGGCGTGGCCGAACGGGGAGTTGTTGATCATGCCGGTTGAAACGGGTCGGGCGTCATCGCTTCTGTCTTGGAATCTGACGTTGCCGCCGATTGTAAGCCAGCTTGTGACATCCATGCTCAGTTTCATATTGGCGCGTACAGCACGGAAATAGTCGCCCTTTACGATACCGTCGTTGTGAAGGAATCCACCCGAGAGGTAGTAGTTTGCCTTCTCGGTTGCTCCGCTCACGCTTGCATTGTAGTCCTGACGGAAGCCTGTGCGATAGATATGGCTATCCCAGTCTTCTACAATTCCGGCAAGGGCATTTGCGAGGAGGTCGCCCTTGAAGTTGAGACGGCGCAGCCAGATCTCCTGGTCAGACTGACCCTCCTGGATAGTGTAGTCTCTCCACTGGTCGATTGTCACACCGGCAGGGAGATTGTTGGGATTCGAGTAATAGCCGGGAGTGTTCTGCATTGCTCCGGCATAAGTGGTGTAGTTGCCGTTCTCATCGAAGCCGTAGGTTGATGCCTCGAAGTAGGTCTGCTTGTGGTTGATATACTCCTCGGGAGTGAAGTATTGCTGGAACCCAGCGCGTGTGGTCCAGCCGAAGTTGGCGGTGAGGTTTACGGTCGGTTTGCCGATAGTGCCTTTCTTGGTGGTGATGATGATCACACCGTTGGCAGCCTGAGCACCGTAGACGGCTGCAGCCGAGGCATCTTTCAGGACATCGATCTGCTGGATATCGTCAGGATTGATTTCCGAGAGCTCTCCGTAGAAGATCATTCCGTCTACAATCTTTAGGGGGTCGTTGCCCGCGCCCAAAGAATTCTGGCCACGGATCTGGAGAGAGCCTCCACCCTTGGCACCGTTGGTGATGCCGACGCTGAGACCGGCCACACCGCGGAGAAGGTCTTGCACAGATGAGGGATTCTCGTTGGCGAGGTCATCAGCCTTTATCTGCGACACGGCGCCTGTCATATCCTTCTTCTTGGCCATGCCATAGCCGATCACCACGACATCGTCAAGTGAATTTGCAGCCTGGGCAAGTGTGATCTTGAGATTCTCACCTGCTTTTACCTCCTGAGCTTTATAACCTACATAGCTCACTTTGAGAGTGGCACCCGGCTTGGTGAAGAGACGGAACTTACCATCCAGATCGGTCATTGTGCCATTCTGGGAACCTGCTTCCATGACGGTGGCGCCAATCAGCGGCTCGCCTGTTTCGTCGACCACGACACCACTCGAAAGAGATGTGGCCGGCCCATTCTGTGCGTTGGCACCGGTGATTATGCCTATCACCATGGCCAGCACCATAAAAATGACTTTAGCTTGTCGTTTCATGTATTAAATTATTTAGAAATTATAGAATATTCAGGTATAATGAAACTCTTTTGGTGTATTTCAAGTTTTTATGTTATTTATAATCAGGTTGATATATCGTGATTTCTTTAATGATTACACTATGTTCGGTGTGAAATTTTATTCGTAGGAATCCCCTGTCCGGATGAAAAACCTCATCCTGACTACAGAATAAATACCAATAAAATGTGAGAATAACCCGATGAAAGATATATGCTATCCGGTATGGGATCTTTCTTACGGGGTGCCGGTGATAAACCTTACGGTAGCCTCCACTTCACCTTCGGCACCACTTTGGGTAAATACTTGAGTTTCTCCGGTTCTTGAGATGTAATCTCCTGTGAGGGGATTGCGGATATGCCTGCGGGGTTGTTTGCCGTTGCCGGATGTGGTGAGACATCCGTTTCTCACCGGACCCGGCACATCGCCGATCGCCATGATCGAACTGTTGCCCAGATTCACGAGCGCATCGGTTATGCCTTTATTATCCAGATATATCCGGATACGGTCGAGAGCATACCCTTTGATGAATCCCGAGAGGTCGAGAATCACATCTTCGCTGTCGCGGCTGAATTTCCGGCCATCCTTGAGGTGAATTTGCCTCAGGAACCCCGGTTGGAAAGAGAGGGAGGAGACCGAGATATCGAATAAGCCGTCGGTAAGGCTATTGTAGTGCAAGCACTGCGAAAGCATGTCGAACAACACTTCGCTTATTTCGATCTCCTCTCCCGCCGGAAAATGATTCAGACGCCAAAGCTCACTCTCAGGGTCAAAACGATTGCCCGCTTTCTCAAGAGCTGTGATGACCGCGTGTATGCCGTCAGCCACGTCAAGCAAGTCCTTATCCATAAGAAGGCCGCTCTTGAGAAGAAGATCCACCCTTGTGTGCATGGCCTGAAACCAGGCGTAGACCACCGTGGATCCGTCAGACAATACCCTGGAGATATGCTGCATAATAAGGAAATTTAAAGCTCCTTGATTTTTACGTTCTTATACCATACTTCGTCGCCGTGGTCCTGAAGGAGGATGAATCCCTCCTTGAGATTGCCGAAGTTTGGCCAATCACGATATTTGCTGTAGGCAACGAGGGCATTGAACATCTGGTTGTCGCGGTCATACTCAAGGAGTTTCTCACCGTTGAGCCAGTGCTCCACATGGTTGCCCTTCACAATCACCACTGCCGTGTTGAATTTGTTGATATCAAACGGTTTCACCTCCGGAGCGGGGATAAGGTCGTAAAGCGATCCGAGCTTTCTGTTACCCTTCACGCCCAACTTGGCATCGGGATGACGAAGATCGTCAAGAATCTGGAACTCACAACCGATGGCGGAACCGGCACCTTTGTTGAGGGTGGGATCGACGAAATACTTGATTCCGCTGTTGGCGCCCTCGGTGATCTTGAAGTCGACGGAGAGGATGAAATCCTTATAGGTCTTGTCGGTAACGATGTCACCGCCGTTGGTGGATTCTCCACCGTCGGCAGGCATCACTTTGAGGATGCCGTCTTCGATTACCCAGCCCTTCTCGGGGAAACCATCAAGTTTGGCACCCCTCCAGCCGCTGCTGTCCTTGCCGTTGAAGAGCAGTTTCCATCCCTCTTTTTTCTCCTGTTTCGAGAGGGTATTGTCCGGGGTATTCCCGGTTTTTGCAGGAACTCCGGGCTGAGCCCATGCCATAGCAACGCAGAGCAGCGATGCCAGGAATGCAATTTTCTTTTTCATATCGGATATAGTGTATGTTTTAGTAATGAATGTGAAGGGGTCAGACGAGTTTATAGAAATCTTCCCAGCCCTTGCGGGGAGGCATGCCGGAGAGAAGCGCGTTGGCGAAAGCGTTGTTCGTGAACTGCTTGGTGCGGGCATCGAAATAGAGCTTGTCGTTGAGACGCTGTGCAATCACTCCGAGACAGAACACCTGGCTGAGCACTCCGTTGATTTCAAACGGCGAGCGGGTCTTTTCGGTACCCTGACAGGCGCGAAGGAAGTTGACGTAGTGGTTGGATGGGCTCTTCGGCACCTCCGGAAGCTGCGACTTTATATCGTTGGCATTGGCCGACGGGAGTATCGAGAGGGTCGAGCCGTGGCTGCTACCCTTGAAAGTGAGGTCGCGTCCGTAGATTATCTTGCCGGGGTTGAGTTTGCTTATCGGTGTGTTGCCCTGGTTGGTGGAGGGTACGTCGGGGTTGTATTCCGAATCACCGTAGTTGGAGGGCACCGGAGGGAGATTGTCAAGTCCGTCATACCAGGTGATATCGCAGGGAGGCATCCCGGCGCGTGCGGGGAAACGGAACTTGATTGTGGATGAATAGGGGAAGAAGTAGCTGTTATGGCCGTTGGCATACTCCATGCTCACCTCGTAGGGGAGACCGAGCTCAAGAAACTCGTGGGCTGTGTCGATGAGATGTGCTCCCCAGTCGCCGAGGGCACCCATGCCATAGTCATACCAGCAACGCCAGTTGCCCTGATGATACTTGTCGGAGAAGCCGTGATATGCGCAGGGGCCGGTCCACGTCTCCCAGTCGATATCGGCAGGCATCGGTTCTCCACCGGGCATCTGCAGAATCTTTGAGTCATAGTTGTGCCAGCGGCGGGAGTTGTTCATGTGGGCAGTGATGGCGGTGACGTCCTTGATGATTCCGGCATCCTTCCATGCCTTGAACTGGAAGTAGTTGCCTTCGGAATGGCCCTGGTTGCCCACCTGGGTCACTACCTCCGGATGACGTTTCGCCATCTCCATCATGAGCTCACCCTCAAGGAATGTGCGGCACATAGGCTTCTCAAGATATATGTGCTTTCCGTTGGCCATTGCGAGCATGGCGATAGGGAAGTGCATATGGTCGGGCACGGAGGCGCATACAGCATCGAAATCGCCGGATGCCTTGTCAAACATGTCGCGGAAGTCGCGGAAACGCTTTGCGTTGGGATACATGTTCATCACCTTCTGTGTGTGGTGTGCTCCCATGTCGATATCACAAAGCACGGTGACGTCTACCATACCGGTGCGTGCAAACTCGTCGATATTCTGCTCTCCACGGTTGCCTATGCCGATATAGGCTATTCTCACCTTATCGTTTTTGGAGATTTTCGGCTCGCGTCCCGGTGCGGCGGCGGCAAGTGTGTTGCCGATCCCTCCGAGAGCCATGGTCATTGCCGAAGCCCCCATAGTCTTTAGAAAATTTCTTCTGCTTATCATATATGATGTTTTCAGTTAGTTATCAATTGGTTTGTCTGATCGCTTTCCTGCGGCTGAAGAGTCGGCACACTCCATAAATAAGGAGCCTGACAATCACACTCAGGGCATAGATGAAGAATGTGAAGAGGAGCACATAGAAAAATGAGGTGTACATCTCCTTCATGGAGGCATCATAGCGGAATATGGCCCATAGGTTGAAGAGATTCGCCACAACGAAAGCTCCGAGCAGATACCACAGTTCCACTTTCTGACGCCGGGAGTTGATGATAATATCTTTCATAAGAAGTTGCTTTAGGAGATTACAGACTGTCGTTTGGTGCCGTAGGGAGCATAGTCGATGCGATACTCTTCAGGGAAGCGCATTATCTCTCCACGCTCGATGGCTTCGTGGCCCCAGAGACATAGCAGACTCGCATAATATCCCTCCTCGGCGATTCTCTCAGGTTGCTTGCCGGTGATCACGGCCTCTACGAAAGCTTCGGTGAGCAGCGATGTGCCGTCGCCCTTGGGACGTTCCCCAAGAATGAAACTGCCTTTGTTCTCATTGGCCGTCTCGGGAGCCCAGCTTGTGCCGGCAAACGGTATCTCGTCGAAGAGGGCGTGTTCCCAGGAATTTATCATCTGCAGGAAAGCGGGAGCCGGAGCTATCTCCTCGAAGAAGTATTTGCCGTTTTCCGGTTCCACGGTGCCCAAATTGCCCATGATCTTCTCCTCAAGACCGTAAAATTTGTTTGAGATCACCGATCCGTAGGTAATAGCCTCTCCGGTGTCGTATCCGAATATGCAGTGAACGTTGTCATGCACCTCACGTCCATCTTTCCAGTAGGTTATTCCGCCATGTCCCATCACCTTGTCGGGAAGCTTGCCGAGAGCCCAGGTGCCTACCTGCAGCTGATGGCAGCCCAATTCCGACATGAGTCCCCTCGACGACTCCTTATAGAGACGCCAGTTGATGAATTTCTCCAGCTCCGGGGAGGGAACGTTGCGTCGCCAGTCGCCGTTGCGGTTCCAGAATGCATCCACGGCGGAGACCTTGCCGAACACCCCTTTGTGGACGAGATCCATCGCCTTGATGTAGCGAGGATCAAACAGCCGTTGCTGACCTGAGAAGAAGATCAGCCCTGTGTCGCGATGCTTGTTATACATGTCGAAACACTCCTGCATAGTGTAACCTATGGTCTTCTCGCAATAGACATGCTTGCCGGCATCGAATGCGTCCATCACGATGTCGTGGTGAGTATGGAGGGGAGTCGCCACGATCACGGCATCCACGTTCTTATCTTCGAGCAGAGCCCGGTGGTCACGATATATCTTGGCATTCGGGGCTATCTTGGCGGCGCTTTCAAGAGAGGGCTCGTAGATGTCGGCGAGAGCTGTGATCTCAGCTTTCGGGTTCTGGCTGATGAAGCTCATGAGGAATTGTCCACGCGATCCGGGTCCTATTATTCCGAGGCGGCATTTCTCCTTTTTTGTGTTGACGACTTCAGAAAATGTAGATAACCACGGGCTGGTGGCTGCCAGGATTCCGGCACCCGCAAGTCCGAGATTTCGTAGAAATTCACGTCGGCTTATTTCGTTCTCCTTTTTTGTCTCGTTAGGTTTCATGGAGCAGTCAGTTTTTCAGTTTTTGATCACCAATCTCCATCTCTCGGCAACCTGATTTCGACGTTTGGATTCTAAAGAAACTGTCATCGTCGGCAGTCGTAAAAATACAATCTCCGGCAGATCTCAGTTTTTCAGGTAGAGATTTCAACTGGTTTGTGATGCAAAATTAGCTTTTTCTTCTGATAAATTTGTTATGTTTTGTGCCAATAACGTGTAAAATCGTGACAGTAGACTAAAAAGGGAGTATGGGATGAAATTATAAGAGACTTGAAGAGAATTTGGTGTGATTTGGTCAGAAATTGCAATTGTCAGCCTGAGATTATTCGAGTCACAAGCGTTTGGAAAGTAAATTTTATCCCTTTTTTCTTGCCGTAAAGCGGTGATTTTTAGGGAGTGTATTATATAAATATTTGTAAATTAGATTGTTATATATCGGAAAGGGTTAAATGTATTTTAAAGGCAGTTTTTTTATGATAATTTTGTCCCAAAAAGTGGTAAAATAGTTTTTTGGAGTGTGGATGAGACAACAATATATGTTTTTTCTCAGAAAAACATGGGATAGCGCCCTTGAGAGAGACGCTATCCCATGTAGTCTGCGGGTGTGAGCCGGTATTCAGTCGGCCCAACGTAACACCGCACCGTTGCGACGGGCGGGGTCTGCTCCGGCATAATCCATTGAATAGGGACTGCCGGTTGTCGGGCTCTTTCCGATATATTTGTGGGTGCGCATCGACATCAGCATGAACTCACGATTTAGATAATCCTGCCACATGAATTCCTCAGCTTTCTCGATATCGTCGGTGAGGCGGACATCGCCCGGAAGTCCGAGACCTGACACGAAGACATAGCGTCCGTCGGCCGCTTGTAGAAGCACCTTTCCGTTGCCACGGTCCACCACCTTGAAGCGTGTCTGGTCGTTGTCGGTGTCGGCAGCCGTGTCGTGCATCAGCCCGTGAGGTGTGGCGTGCATCGGTAGCCCTGTGGCAACATTGATAATTCTGAAAGTCTTTCCGAAGGGGATATATCCCGAGCGGTCTGCCTTTGGTTCCTCTACGGTGAAATTGTCAAACTCAGCATATCCTCCGTTCTTTCCATTCTTGTTAAAAGCGAAGAGCGACATACGGGCACCCTGGAAGGTGATGAGCTGATAACTGAGAGTCATGTCGTCGCCGAGGTGTGAGAAGTTGACACCATCTGTCGAATAGGCATAGCGCCCCTTGTCGTTGTCGAAGTCGCCGTTAAAGCGTAGCCAGATCTTTCCATCCTTAAGGTTGACGGGGATGTCGAGTGTGTCGTTGGCCACTTGTTCAAACCGGCGCAGGATAAGATTGTTCCCCTCCTTTACAATACCTGCCCATGAACAGGGCACGTTGATATTGCCGAGACCGCATACGTCGCCATCTTTGAGATTTCTGGTATCGAGCTCGACGGTGACAACCGACACGGGACCGATTGCACGTTGGGTAAGTGTATTGCGTGCCCACATCAACTGGTCGGCGGGCATAGTGTTGAGTCGGAGTTTCCCATTCTTAAGGCTCCACATCTTCTCCTCGGGGTTATGATTCCATTGCCATACACGGCCGAGAGTCTTTCCGTTGAAATCCTCATTCCGTTCATAAGGGGCATGTATCGGTTCGGAGTCACGGGCCGGAGTGTTAGGCTTCAGCCATGTGCGGGGTGCTCTGCCGGGATTCCCTTCGAGGCCGAGCATAGGCCAGCCATCTTTCCAGGTGATAGGGGCGAGGGTAACAGTGCGTCCTATCGAATGGAAATCCATCATCAGTAGAGCCCACCATTGGCCATCGGGAGTTGAGACAATTCCCCCTTGATGTATGTTGGAGGCGGCGGTCTTGTCGGGATCGGCGGGATTAATGCTCACAGGATGTCCGTCAGGCATTATTCTGCCGTTGATCTGAGTCATAGGGGCGGCATGATAGCCGAAAGTCTCATCGGCGGTTATCACACATGTCTCGTAGGGACCCCATATATTTTTCGACCGCGAGCAGAGAGTGCGTCCGTTCGGACGGTAGTCGGTGGAGATAAGGTAATACATACCGTTGATCTTATACATATGGTGGCCTTCCCCTACGGCACTACCATTTGGAATGATCACCCTTTCGGTCTCCTCTATCGGACCGCTCATGTCGGGTTTCAGCTCCGTGCATTTCACTTCGCCGTAACCGTGGATTGCATACACCTTTCCATCGTCGTCGAAAAGCACACCGAGATCATAGATATTCCCTTTCATATTTATATGCTTCCAGGGACCCTCGATCTTCTCGCTTGTGTAGCATTGCAGGCCTTTGCCGTTGACGTTGCTGTAGAGATAGAATTTGCCATTGTTGTGGCGTATGCATGGTGCCCATATACCTTGTCCGTATATCTCCTTGCCGTTCTTCAGAGAGAAGGCATCATCGTCGAAGTCGAAACGGTCGAAGCAGTAAGATACGTTTTCCCAGTTTACGAGGTCTTTTGAATGAAGGATTACGAGCCCCGGCACAGTGTGCATGGTGGTGCCGGCGAGATAGTAGTCGTCTCCGACGCGGATAACGTCAGGGTCGGAGAATTCATCGTAGAGGAGCGGATTGGTATAGGTTCCGTTGCCATTGTCGGCGCTCCATGATACGGACTGTGCCCTGGCCGACAGAGCAAGTATCAGGAGACAAACAGTTAATATCTTTTTCATGTGTTCAGCCGGTTAGGTCGAGATTAGGTGGTTAATTCAGAAGCCCCGGCATATAGCCGAGGCTTCTGCCTGTTTTGATAGTGAGATCAGATTGATTTCTTACCCCAGTATGTTGTGTTGGAGATACCTGCGAAAACGATAGTAGCGCGTCGGTCGGCATCTTCCCAGTCACATTCGCGCTTCAGATAGAGCTGAGTGTCGCCTGTTTTAAGAATTCCGGAAGCGGGGTCGAAGCTCCAGTCAGCTCCGTCAAAAGCGCCACCGTTGATCTTGTGGTCGGCGGTGAGGCTCATGTCGGTTGATTCCTTCATCTGCCCGTAAGAGTAGGAGAGGTCGATGATTTCCCAGTTTCCTATGAGTTCCTCCTCGTCGATGGGGAGCTGAGGCACCGCGCCATAACGCTCCGGAAGAACGAGAGGCCAGCCGTCGGCAGTCCATACGATTGAGCGTACGTGACCGATCATAAGGGCGTTGCTTGCATCGTTGCCGTTCACTCCGGCGGGGAAGCGGGCCTGCGAAGCATAGAACCAGTTGCCGTCACCGTCGTCAAATACGGTGCAGTGGGAGAATCCAACCCAGCCGTTTGAGTTGGCGAATCGGTAGGGATGAGTCACCACCGGCATGGCATCGCCTCCGTTTTCGGAGATGTTGGTGCCGTTCATGTCGAGATACGGACCGTCGATATTCTTCGAGCGAGCCACGCGGGTGTTGTAAGGGATGTCGAGACCATCATAGGCGAGGAAGAGATAGTAGTATCCGTCGCGGTAGATGACTTCCGGACCCTCTGAACCCTGCCAGCGGTTGCCGAGCTGACGGGTGGCGATAAGTTTGCCGTAAGCGGCGATATCAGCCTCCGAGCCCCAGGGCTGTCCAAGTTCGGCAGCCACTTTGCCGGTGGCGGGATCAAGTTTCACGGCAGCTATGCCACTGTGCCAGGAGCCATATATCATCCAATGTTCGCCATTGTTAGTGATAATGACAGAGGGATCGATGGCATTGAACTTATAGTAGCAATTGGCCCAATCGGTGGGAGATACATAGAAGTTGAGCCCCTTGTCAGAAGCGTTTGTGATAACGTATCCTTTATCTTCCCAACTGCTGTTGTCGGCCGGATTCGAGGTCTCCATAAGTCCGATAAACGCACGCTCACCCCAAGAGTTGTCGCCGTCGAGATACCCCGGCACGACTAAAGAGTAGTACATACGGTAGAGATCATCGCGCACTTTCACTACGCATGGAGCCCAGTAGCCGAAAGTGTCTTCGGTGGGATTGGTCTCGGCGAGCCCCATGCCGGTGCGGATCTCATTAAGCTTCGGCACCACCCATTCAGGGAGAGATTGCATTGTCCCTCCGAGATATTCCCAGTTAATCAGGTCAAGCGAGCGGCGGCCGTGGAAGTGTCCCCCTTCGGTGTGGGCGTTGCCATAGGATGCGTCGGTCTGATACATATAATAGTAACCGTCGGCAGCCTTCATTACGGATGGATCGTGCACGTTGGAGAGGTTCCATTGTGAGCGGTTGCCCCAACCGGCGATATCCACATAGTAGTCGGGATGTTTCGGGCCGCGATAGTGGGCGAGCTGCTCGGATAGGGAGCCTTCGCCGGTGGTGAAGGTGATGTCTTTAGAATAGATAACGTCGCCGTTATATTGATTCATGAATGCACGGATGTGATACTCTTGGGCCGGGGCGAGATCCATGATGGTCACCTTGATGGTATCACCCGATATTGTGCCCTTGTAGACGCTTCCGTAGATGGTGGGATTCGGAGTCTCGGAAATCACATAGCCTGCGGATGTGTATCGGGCATCGCTTTTCATATGGAAAAGAGCGGCGAAAGATGCGTAGGTGCCACCACAGTCAACAGTGGCGGGATTCTCGATGACTATTCCCTGTCCATCGGGATATGAGATCTTGTCATCGTCGGAACATGCTCCGAAGAGGAGCATGCCGACTGAGAAGACTGTTGAAAAATATAATGACTTTTTCATTAGGTTTCAGATATTAGTGAAATTGTCCAAACTTCTTTCTTGAAGTTATATTACCATCCGGGAGTCTGGGGCAGACCGGTCTTGACCTGCTCTGTATAGGGGATCGGGAAGAAGTAATTCTTCGGACCGTTGAATACACGACGCGGATATGTCTCGGCGGCTCCATAAACAAACATGTTGGCCTGCTCCGGATGAATGGTGACACCGTAGAGGTTGTAGACCTGCTGATAGCGGGGAAGGTTTACCTCGGAAGCCGGAGTCTTGCCCTCGAAGAGTTTCCAGCGACGCTCGTCGAAGTAGCGGTGATCCTCGAAGCAGAGCTCGATGCGGCGTTCGTTCTGGATGCGCTCGCGGAGTTCAGCCTGACTCATACCGGAGTAAGCGGGCATACCGACACGGGCGCGCACCTGATTCACATACTGGTAGGCATCGTTGGTGCGACCTGCCTCATTGAGAGCTTCGGCAGCGTTAAGAAGCACCTCGCCATAGCGGAAGATAGGACAAGCCTTCGGGTTGTCGGTGGGTGAATTCCAGGATATGTTGGAGACGTATTTCTTGACATAATAACCTGTGAGAGTACCGCCGTGGAGACTCTGGTAATCCTCGCCAATGCCAAACGTGATATCCACCTCACGCTCCTCATTGTTGAGAGCATCACCCCAGATTGAACCATGGTGGAATATGGTCTGCTCAAGGCGCGGATCACGGTTTACATAAGGATTCTGAGGATCGTAGGAGGGATCTTTATCGATCGGGAGACCATTGCGTGTCTCGTAAGAGTCAACAAAATTCTGAGTCGGACCTGTACGACCTACCGAAGATTCCTGGCC
>CAZEOI010000020.1:0-2819 GCA_964513775.1 uncultured Sangeribacter sp.
CCGTCGTTGGCATTATGGATCACGTCGGGAGCCCAGATCCAGTGGGAGTCGGGCCAGTTCATGGGCATGAGAGTCCAGTTGACGAGATCCTTACTCTGCCAGAGCTGAGCCGGACCGAACCCCGCACCGCTACCGTCGGTAGTGGCATAGACGTAGAAGGTATCGCCGAATTTCTTGATGGTAGGGTCGGCGAAGTAGCCGGGTATCATCGGGTTGAAGATACCCGGCGTATTGTATGCCGCCTCCCTGCCATCGGAAGCCGGGGGAACAGGTGTGGCGCCCGCTGTTGTCTGCGACACCGAGAGGAGCAGGGCGCTCAGAAAAATAGGTTGAATGAATTTCATGACAGATTTGTAAAGGCGACGAAACTTAAGACAACGCTTACTAAGATGAACCTTGCTGAGGCGGAGCTTGCTTATCTGGAGATGCGGAGAGCGAAACCACCGCCGGGAGCGAGATGGAGAGTCTTTCGTGTGCCACTCTCAACCTTGAATTTCTCCACAGCATAGTCGCGGCCCTGCTTATCGGCATTTACACCATCGCGGAAGAGTGTTACCTCGTAAGACCCTGCCGGGAGGAAGCCGAAGCCGAGCACATAGTCACGCGGATTCCAGTCGGTCTGTCCGGCCACAAACCATCCCTCCGGCGCCTCACGGAGCGTAACTATATACTCACCCATCCGGCCGTCGAGCACACGGGTGGAGTCAAAAACTGTGGGAACTGATGTAATGAAATCGGTACACTCCTGATTGTCAATGTAGTTAGTGGGAGAATCGGCGAGCATGGTGAAAGGTGAATCGTGGATGATATAGTTAGCCAACTGATGGCAGCGGGTGCCCTGGCTGATGGGTGAGGAGTACACCGGTTTCCAAATCTTCTTCTGCTCGTTGAGCATAGCGCCCGGAGTGAAGTCCACAGGACCCGTCATCATGCGGATAAAGGGGAATGTGACATCATATTCAGGCATATCCACCTTGGGGTTGCTCCATTTCATCTCCTCCATGCCAAACACGCTCTCGAAATTCACGATGTTGGGGTAGGTGCGGTTAAGACCCGTCGGCGGATAGAATCCGTGGAGGTCGAGCATGAGGTTGTGAGCGGCGGTGGCGTCGGCGATACGGTAGGTCATCTCAGCAGCCGTCTGGTCGTTGCGGTCAAGGAAATCCACCTTGAAACCCTTGATGCCCATGTCGCTATATTTCTTGCAGGCCTCCTGAAGCTGATCGTCGAGCACATTGAAGACAGTCCACAACCAAAGTCCCACACCCTTGTTGTTGGCATAATCGATGAGCATCGGCAGGTCGATCTCAGGGATTGTGGTGAGCATATCCCCACTCTTAGGGTCATACCAACCCTCGTCGAGCACAACATATTCAATGCCGTTTTTGGCGGCGAAGTCGATGAAATACTTGTAAGTATCGTTGTTGATGCCCGCTTTGAAGGGCACGTTGCGCAATCCCCAGTCGTTCCACCATTCCCAGGCGGCCTGACCCGGCTTTATCCATGAGGTGTCGGCCACGCGGGAGGGGGAGGCGAGGGTATAGACAAGGTTGTTCACCGGCATCTGTCGGTCGTCGGTGGTGACGGCGAGAATACGCCATGGGAAATTCATCTTTCCCGGCACCTTTGCGATGAAACTCTCACGCTCAACGACGTATTCCTGTTTGCGCCAGGGGTAATAGTCGGTGCTTTTGGGATAAGCGGCAAACCGTGCGGAAAGAGTGTTCGAGATGGAATCGGCCGTTACAAACATACCCGGGTAAGTCTCCACATCGCTCTCCATGAGCGAGAGCTTGAGACCGTTGCCATAATCAGCCACCACCGGGAGAAACGCGAGAAGCGGTGAGGCTGAGGATGCCGGAGTGACGGAATAGAAATTCTGAAACGCCATTGCCATCGGCTTCTCCTTGTTGGTGGAATGGGCTATGTATAATGTAGGATCGCCCGCGAGACGATAGTCGGCTGTCTCTCCGGTTACGATTCTTTCCCCTTTGCCGGCGGTAGAGAACCGGTAGGCCACTCCATCGTTGAAGAGGCGGAAGCCGAGAGTCTCACCGTTGGAGAGGCGCAGGGTGAGCTCATTCCATTCAGCGTCGTAGGCGGGGGTATGGTGGAAAGGGGCGTTGATTTTCTCACGCAGATTTCGTTTCAGCTGCGAGCTTTTGATCTTGGGAGCCGAAGAGATCCCCTCCATGTCGAGTGCCACGGGAGAGGGGAGAAGAAGCTGTTTCCCCTTGCGCGAAAGAGAGAATGTGAGGCCGGATGCATCGTCTACTGTTACGGAGATCAGCCCGTCGGGAGATGTGGCGTCCACGCTTTTTGCAAGGCCGCTGTCCGGGGTTGCGAGCATGGCCATTGCGGAGAGAGCGAATAGGGTCTGAAGGGTTTTCATGGGTAGGTTATACTGTGTTTATATGTTTAAAAACCGGGGATGCCACAGGGGGTGGCGTGATTTCAATGCAAAGTTATAACAAAGAGTCGGAAGAGAAAGCAAAATCTGTACAAACTTATGTAAATATCGTCTAAAATAGGGATTTGTACGAATGTATTGGACGATTTTTACCTTTTATTGGACGAATGGATGGTAGCGGAATGAGGTGGTAATGTTAACTTTGCGCCATCGAAAACCAACCTACAGACATCATGAAACTCAACTTCCCGTTTTTAATGTTATGTTGCGGCGGCACGTTGCTCTCCGGCCTCACCGCTTGCACAGGTGCCGAAGCCTACGAGGCTCCGGAAGCTCCGGTGAAGGAGGTTGCCTTCACGCAGGTGCATATCGACGACAGTTTCTGGGCGCCGCGAATCGACACCAACCG
>CAZEOI010000020.1:2919-55768 GCA_964513775.1 uncultured Sangeribacter sp.
CGACTTTCCGGCTGGTGGGGAAGCCATCGCTGGGAGAAGATCAACAGCCATGAGCTCTACAACTCCGGCCATCTTTACGAAGCAGCCGTGGCCCATTATCTCGCCACAGGGAAACGCTCGCTGCTCGATGTGGCCATCAAGAACGCCGATCTCGTGTGCAAGACATTCGGTTACGGCGACGACCAGATTAAGTATCCCTCCGGCCACCCCATCATCGAGATGGCTCTCGCAAAGCTGTATAAAGTCACAGGCGATCAGAAATATCTCGACCAGGCCAAATATTTCGTGGAGGAGACAGGGCGTCTCACCAACGGACGCCGTCCGAGCCAATATTCACAGGATCATATGCCTATCCTCGACCAGGAGGAGATCGTGGGCCATGCGGTGAGAGCGGGTTATCTCTACTCCGGAGTGGCCGACTATGCCGCACTTGCCAACGACAGCGCATATTTCGACGCCATCACCCGCATCTGGGACAACATGGCATCAAAGAAACTCTACATCACCGGCGGCATCGGTAGCCGTGCCCAGGGTGAGGGCTTCGGTCCCGAGTATGAGCTCAACAACCATACAGCCTATTGCGAGACCTGCGCCGCCATAGCCAACGTATATTGGAACTACCGTATGTTCCTCGCCACCGGCGATGCTAAATATGCCGATGTCTACGAGCGTGCCCTCTACAATGGTGTTCCCTCAGGAGTGTCGCTCTCAGGCGATAAGTTCTTCTACGACAATCCACTCGAAAGCATGGGCCAGCATGAGCGTCAGGCATGGTTCGGCTGCGCATGCTGCCCCGGCAACGTGACCCGCTTCATGGCCAGCATACCGCAATATATGTATGCCACTCAGGGTGACGATGTGCTCGTGAACCTCTATATACAGAGCAACGCCGACATCACCACCGAAAACAACAAAGTGAAGGTGACACAGACAACGGAATATCCTTGGAACGGCAACATCACACTCACCGTAGATCCCGAGCAGGAGGGTGAGTTTGCAGTGAGAATGCGCATACCGGGGTGGTCGGAAGATTCTCCCGTGCCCACCGACCTCTACAGCTTCACAAGCCGCCCCTCGGCTAAATATGAGGTGAAGGTGAACGGCAAGAAGGTGACTCCGATGACAGGAAACGGTTATGCCACCGTGAAACGCCAATGGAAGAAGGGTGACAAAGTGGAACTCTCACTCCCGATGGATGTGAAGCGCGTGAAGGCCAACGACAATGTGGTCGACGACAGAGGGAAACTCGCCATACAGCGCGGCCCGGTGATGTATTGCTTCGAGGGTCAGGATCAGCCTGACAGCCTCATATTCAACAAGTATCTCCCCGACGGCGTGAAATTTGCAGAAAACTATGACGGCAATCTTCTCAACGGCGTGATGACACTCGCAGCCACCGGCAAGAAGGTTAACGCCGACGGCACGGAGGAGGATGTGGTGCTCACCGCAATCCCTTACTGCACATGGAACAACCGAGGAGCCGACCATATGGCCATGTGGATTCCCGAGAGCAAGGGCTACGCAGTGGCTAAGCCTGAGCCAACACTCGCAAGCGCGGCGATGATGTATAGCGAGCCGACAGAACAGAGCAGCGACATACCGGCCGCTACCTCCAACCTCAACTGGGGCTGGGGATATAACGACCAGTGGGAACCCGCTTCGAGCGCCGACACCTCAAAACCCTACCACTACTGGTGGCTCCGCGAGGGCACTACGGAGAATGTATGCTACCGATTCAACGAGCCCAAGGAGGTGAGCGCCGTAGATATCTACTGGCTTGCCTTCCAACACTACGACGGCGACTACGAGACCCCCGAGAGCTGGCAGCTATATTACCGTACGGCCGACAACCGCTGGGCACCTGTGAAAGCCAAAGGTGAATTCGGCGTGGAGCCCGACAAGTATAACCATGTGGAATTCGATCCCGTCACCACCACCGACCTGAAGGTGCAGGCAAAGCTCCGCGACGGCAAGAGCGGCGGCGTGATCGAATGGAAAGTGATCTGAAACATAACCAAATAACATAACTAACCTTATAATCTTATGAAACCGCGTACAATCACACCGATTTTCAGCCGCAGTCTGCTGAGAATAGCGGCTATCGCCTGCTTGGGATGCGCCATAGGCATACCGGCGGCTTATGCGGAGCCTATCCCGATGGCAGCCCCGGCTGAGGAGACAGGCACCGTAACAGGTGTCGTAACCGATTCGGAGGGGGAGCCCCTCATCGGCGCCACCGTAATGGTGAAGGGCACCAACATTGGTGCCGCTACAGATCTTGATGGAAAATTCTCGCTCACCGCCCCCCTTGGTAAGGAGCTCGTGATATCCTATATAGGCTATCAGACCAAAACCATCAAAATCGAAAAGGGAAAACTCAACTTAGGCAACATCGTGCTTGCCTCCGACTCACAGCTTCTTGACGACGTGGTAGTGATCGGCTACGGCACACAGAAGAAAGGTGACGTGACGTCAGCTGTGGCTTCTGTTAAGGCTGAAGACTTTACGCAGGGTGCTATCGGTGACGCTGCAGAACTTGTGAAAGGTAAAGTGGCCGGTCTTACAATTGCCAAAGGTTCAGGCGACCCGAATGCAGAGTCCACCATCCGTCTGCGTGGTGTGATTTCACTGCAGAACGGTTCAACTCCTCTTGTCCTCATCGACGGTGTAGAGGGTGGCCTCGGCACAGTGCCCCCCGAGAATATCGAGAGTATCGACGTGCTTAAGGATGCCTCGGCCGCAGCTATCTACGGCACACGCGGTGCGAATGGCGTGATCCTTATCACCACCAAGAACGGTTCACGCGACAGCAGAACCACTGCTTCTTACAGTGGTTATGTTTCCTGGGCAAGCCTTGCCAAAAAACATAAGTTTATGACTCCCTCGCAGATACGTGAGGGCCTCACCAACTATTCCGACCGAGGTTATGACACCGACTGGCTTGACGCAATTTCGCGTACGGCCTTCACTCAGAATCACGATTTCCAGATTAGCGGTGGTAATTCCAAGACCTCTTACTCAGGTAATGTATCTTACCGTAATGCCGAGGGTGTGATCATATCCACCTTCAATGAGGAGTTGAAGATGAATTTCGACATTTCGCACTGGTTCTTCAACGACATACTGAAGGCTCACCTGAACCTCGTAAAGGGTATTCACAAGAATGGTGCGCTTAACGCCGGTACTGAGGTATATCGTCAGGCTATCATGCGCAACCCGACAGAGCCTATCTACGATACAGACGGACGTCCGTATGAGAACTTCGGTATCACCTACTATTATAACCCTGTGGGGCTGATCGAGGAGCTTGAAGGTGAATATAAGACGGAATGGTCTCGCATGACCGGGGACCTGACAGTGGAGCCGATAAAGGGATGGCAGACCAAGCTTATGGTCTCAACCGACCGCTTTAATGCCCACAATGCCTATTTCCGCACTTCCGATTATCAGAGCCATCGGACAGACGGTAAGACAGGCGATGCCGGTCACAATTACGACTACTCTCAGACAAATATGATCGAGGTCACCTCCAACTACCGCAACACCTTCAACGGTGTTCACCGTTTTGACGCCATTGTAGGTTACAGTTGGATGGAAAATATGTATGAGGGTTTCAGCGCCTGGAACGCCGACTTCAACAACGACTTCTTCAAGTATAATAACCTCGGTATCGGCCAGGAGTTGAAAGAGGGCAAAGCCTCTATGGACAGCTACAAGAACGATAACAAACTTATAGGTTTCTTCGGACGTGTAAGCTACGGCTATGATAACCGCTACAACATTCTTGCCTCTATCCGCCGGGAGGGTTCCTCAAAATTCGGTAAGAATCATAAGTGGGGTAATTTCCCGTCAGTCTCGGCCGGCTGGAATATCATGAATGAGAACTTCTGGCACAGCCTCCCCGTAGCCGAATGGTGGACTCAATTCAAACTTCGTGCCGGTTATGGTGTTACAGGTGTGATTCCGGGTGAGTCTTATCTTTCGCTTACTAAATATGCCTATAGTGGTTATTTTTATAAGGATGGTAAATGGATGCAGGGTCTTGAAGCTGACCAAAACCCAAACCCGAACTTGAAGTGGGAGACTTCACATGAGGTAAATGTCGGTCTCGACTGGGATATGTTTGATAGCCGATTCGGTGGTAGCTTAGACTTCTATAATAAGGAGACTCGCGATATGCTCTATGAATATACAGTACCTGTTCCACCGAACCTTGTTCCCAAAACGTTGGCAAACGTAGGTAAGATGCGTAATACAGGTATCGAGCTTCTTCTCCGTGGTGTTCCGGTGCGTAATAAAGACTTTGAGTGGAATACTACATTGACTCTTTCACATAACTCCAATAAGCTAATATCGTTATCTAACGATTTATACCAGACAGATAATGAGACAGATGTTGCCGGACTTGGTGAACCGATTTCTCAAAGCACGCAGCGTTGGGAGGTTGGTCAGTCACTCGGTCGCTGGTTCGGTCTGAAGTCAGTGGGTGTAAGTGAAAACGGTCGTTGGCTGGTTGAACATCCTGAGACTGGTGAAGTGAAAGAGCTTACAGATGATATGCTCCCCGACACGAGCTGGCGTCATTATCTCGGCAATGCCTTCCCAAAACTCTATCTCGGCTGGAACAATACTTTCCGCTACAAGCAGTTTGACCTCTCGATGCAGTTCACAGGCCAGTTCTTCTTTAAGATTCTGAATGAGGCACGCGCATATTATGAGAATAACTCAGTAAACTACAACCGTCTCCAGTCAGTGCTCAAGGCTCCTTATGGCGACCGTGTGCTGGCCGGTAACCAGAAGCAGACTTTCGTAAGCTATTATCTTGAGAATGGTGACTTCCTGAAGATGACCAATCTTACTCTCGGCTACAATGTGCCATTAAAGGAGAATAAGTTTATCAACGGTATCCGTGTTTACTTCTCTGCCGAGAACCTTTTCACCATTACCAAGTATTCAGGTCTTGATCCGGAGCTTTCCAACGGAAGTGCTTGGGCACCCGGTATCGAATGGCGTGATAATTACCCCACAACCCGTTCATTCACTGTGGGTCTGAATCTCACTTTCTAATCATACTTATCTTGAACAATCATGAAATCAATAAAAACATTAATATATTCCACCCTGGGAGCTGCCGCTATTTGCAGTGGATTCACTGCTTGTACCGATCTTGAGGAGCATCCTTACAGTGTAGTGATTGAGGAGGGGCATGAGTTTAACGCTGCCGAGCGTCAGGCTCTTTTCTTACCGGTTTATAGCTCCTTACGTGACTTTGTTTGGGGTTGGTTTGGTTTCACAGACCTTGCCGATATGGCATCCGACCTTTGGTGTGTACCTTATCGTATTGGTATCGGTTGGGGTGACCTATATGTGCCTACCCATACACATCAATTCCACAGCGAAATCGGCTTCTTCGAGACTGCGTGGACGAGAGCATATGCTGGCGTGAACGCATGTAACAAACTTCTCCATGAAGACTATATAAATGTAGATCCTGATGCTGTAAACGAACTTCGTGGATACCGTGCTCTGTACTACTACTTCCTTTTCGACCTTTTCCGTAATATTCCTCTCGATACGGGCGACGTGAAAGATGATGGTTGGTTGCCTGAACAGGTGTCTCCACAAGAAATGTTTGACTTCATAGTGTTGGAACTTAAAGATTTGGAAGGGGTCTACGGGAGTATGAAAGATCTTGGTCGTATGAACAATGCTACAATCAATATGCTCCTTGCCAAGATGTATCTCAACCACAATGCGTGGTTCTGCGATGATACTGATGATTCATGGTATAAGCTTTGTCTTGATGAGCTGAACAAGATAATGGAGATGGGTTATAGCCTCGCACCAAATTATAAGGATAATTTCAGAGAGAGCATCCGCACTTCTCCGGAGGTGATTTTCGGTATTCCTTACGAGGATAAATATGCCGGCGGTAACTACTATGCAAACCTTTGGATGTGTAATGCCGGACGTGCCACATGGGGCTTCAATGGCTGGGCAACTTCAGGTGGCGGTGCTCTTCCGCAGTTTATCGAGACTTATGATGCCGACGATCAGCGTTATAGCGACTGCTGGATAAGCGGACCTCAGTTTGATGTTAATGGTGAACCAATATATATTGACGGGGTTCAGCTAAACTATACCCATGAGATGCGCTCTATTGATAATCCCGGTTGCTATGAGCAGGAGGGTGAACGACTTGTGAAGTATGAGATTTTGGGTGGCGACAAGGGTTCAGGTTGTGATGATCAGGTTATCTTCCGTTATGCTGACGTGCTCCTTATGAAAGCTGAGTGTCTGCTCCGTATCAACGGTTCCTACAATGGTGAGGGTGAGGCTTTAGCTGCCGATTTAGTCACTCAAGTTCGCCAGCGTAACTTTAGCAGTAATCCTGCAAAGGCTATACGTACAGTTGCACAACTTCGTGGCGGTAGTTGCTATGATTATGGCCATCGTGAGAATCAAGCTGAGATGGATCAGCCTGATAATTGGATTATCACTCATGAGGGCGGCTCCGATATTATTATGGGATGTCTCCTTGATGAACTTGCATGGGAGTTTGTGGCAGAGGGGCATCGTCGTCAGGATCTTATCCGCTTTATGATGACTAACGGTTGCAATGTATGGAATGGCAAGTCATGGTTCTGTAAGGATGCTCTCACAGATCCCTCCGACCGTCATGCCGATGTTTTCCCGATAGCTAAGACAATTCTTGACGGTAACTCGAAACTTCGTCAGAATCCAGGCTATGCCAATTAAAAAGCTGAATAATTCATCAGAAAATTGACAAAAAATGAAAAAATTATATATTTATGTAGTGGCTGCCATATTGGGTTTTGTGGGGGTTAGCTGTAACAGCGACGAGCCGGCTGACGCCACCAGCAAACATGAGTATGCCGAGGGTGAGGCTCCTTATCTGCGTACCAATACCGCTGCTACTATTACGGAGTATAAAATCTTCAATGTCCCTACAATAGATGAACCTCACTATATCAACTTGAAAGATTATGCTTCATATTTCCATAAAAATTTGGATATGACAGTCGATGAGGTTATGACGGCGTTGGGAAGTGGTGAGATGGTTATGTATAACATCAACACTTCGCGTCAGCGTTGGGATCTTACCAATCCTAACAATGGAGAGTATGGATGGTATTACACCACAGGTGGTCAAGTGGCTACCGGAGATGCCCCGGTTGCATTTTCATCTGAGTTTGATCGTGAGAATAAACGAATCATTCTCCATGCCTTGAATAATCCCACTGCCGGAATTGTGACAAATCTTGATATGGGATTTGCAAAAGTGAATGGTAAGAATTTTGATGATTATGTCAGATTCTTAATTCAGATTGAGGTGAAAGATCCTTCAATTGTTGAGATAGCCGGTGTGGTGCCGACAGGCGACTGGTCAGCTTGGAATCTTAAATTTAATGCTTTTGATGCTGAATTGCAGGCTGCGTTAGGGCTTACTGCCAAAGAATTCACAGCTCTTTGGCAACAGTGTGAGCCGGAATTCCAATGGGATAACCGTAACGATGATCCGATTCAGGTTTATCTACTTAAGAACGGAGAAAGAGTATTGGATGAAAATGGTATGCGTCCAAGGTCTACAACCAATTACATGGGCTGGTGGCTTGATCAGGATCAGAATATAGTTCCTTATGGTGATAGCAGCTATATCTTCCTTGAAGGTTCCGAAACATCATATAATTTCGGTCGTCATCCGAATGTGCCGTCAGGAGAAACAGCGGTGATACTCGTTGATTTCGCTCTTACAGAAGATCTTAACAAGCATATCACATTCCGCGTTTCATTAACTTTTGAATAATAAAACTACAGTGGGTCATAGCGTTGACTATGACCCACGTAAAAGACCTTAAAATGAAAACGACTTCAAAATATAATAAATGGCTGCTTGGGGCAGGTCTTTTCTTAGCCGTTACGACAATCACGTCTTGCGACAAGGATGAGATCTATGTAGATCCGATTCCCGAACAATTCACTGTAGCTCTTACATCTCTGAATGTAGAATGGAATGAGAAAGAGGGTGTAATTGATCTGGAAGCTAACGAGGATTGGAGAGCAGACTCTAAAGTAAATTGGATTAGTATAGACCCAAACAAGGGGAGTGTTGGAGAGGGTCGTGTGTATCTTATTCTTACTCCTAATCCTTACCGTCTTCCACGTACAGGTGAGATAGAGGTGACTTGCGGTGACCAAACCAGTGTAGTAAAGGTGACTCAGGCAGGTTGTACAGATGATACTTTAATCGCTCCGGTTGACCTTTACCTGGAGGTGCCTTCCCTTGACTGGGAGACAGGAGAGCTTTCTCTGTCGGCTTACTCGGAGGTGATTATGGGTAACCTCGGTATGACAATGGAGGAATTTACTGAGGGTATCGGTGACGAGGGTAATCTTGAATTCTTTGTGCTCGATAAGGATAACAACTGGATTGCCGGTGGCACTTCAGGCACTCGTTGCGGCGCATGGTTCAACAACGATATGGAGGTTACCGAGTGGAGCACCGGCAGCTATCCTGCTAATGCCGCCTTTATGGAGGTTTATAATGAGGATGGCCCCACAATCGTAATCGGTCGTGCTCCTGCCAATCCCGATAATGCCGAGTACACGATTCGCTTCGGCTTCACTCCTGCCAACGACCATAGCCGTTATCAGTATTTCACCCTCAATTTCGTGTTCACTCCCGTTGATCTGAAAGGTACGGTTGTAGCGACCCACGATATCAGCCTTGAGGTGACAGCCAATGAGGGTTATGAGGCAACTCCCGCTGTGTTTGATGCAGCCGAGATATGCAGCGAGCTTGGTTGCGCTTCTCTTGACCTTGCCAAGGTGGTGGGCTATGACGCTGACGGTGAATTTGTAGGCTACTCAGCCAACAACGGCTACTGGTATATGCAGAACGGCAGCATAGGCTCTTGGGGCGACGGCGCCGGCTGGTTTATCGAATACTGGGGTGAGGGTCCCGGTTCTGAGGATTACTCTTCATTTGCCGTGGGTCCCTTCCCGGGAGTGATAAACGTGGCTGCAACCTCACAGATCGGCTTCTGGTATAATAACAATGTGGTGATGTTCAACATCAACGTCAGAGTGGTGGAAAATGGTTCCGCCGGAGAATAAAAACAAACTAACCTGACTTCAATAAAATGAATATCAGAATTTTCAAATCAATATTAGTGATGGGGGCAGTTGCATTGGGCAGCTGCCTGCCATCCTGCACGGAAGATAAGATTATCGAGAATGTCTATCCTACGGGTTTCGAGAGCGTGCAGGAGCTGAAGGAACTCCCTTTCAGCTATGAAGTGGATGCCACTACCGTTGAGTTTACGGCAAAAGGTGCGTGGCATGTGGAGCTTGAGGATGGCGTTGACTGGGTATATTTCACTCCGGCTGTAGGTAAGAAGGGTGAGAATACCATCAAGGTGAGCGTGGCACAGAACACAAGCGACACACCTCGCGCGGCTCTTTTCAATATTGTCAGCGGCGAGGAGAAAGTGATGTTTACAGTGCGTCAGCCTGAATTTGGCGGTGTGCTCAAGGAGATAGAGGAGCCTGAGAGCCCTTATATCGATCCGGCCACAATACCCGACTATGAGAAATTCTTCGCCAATTCTGAACACGGAGATCAGATTCTCAACAAATCGGCCAACTTCTCATTCGCACGTTGCAAACAGTCGGAACACTTCTTCGTGTTCTGGGAGCCGGGATTCGGTGACAACCCGAATGCCGCTACTGTTCCCGCTGCGCTCCGCGTGGATATCGATGACCTCTTGGAGAAGGCAGAGCATTTCTTCGACACCAATGTCAACAAGCTCGGTATGACTACCGTAGGCGAGGGTAAGTCTTATCTTGATCAATACAAGATGCAGATTTATCTCCTTTATCAGGATGAATGGCTTGCCACCGGTTCGGGCTATGACAATGTGATCGGTGCCCTTTGGGTGAATCCCTCTACCTGTCAGCCTGTAGGCTCGACAATAGCTCACGAGATCGGCCACTCATTCCAGTATCAGGTTTATTGCGACAAAGTGCTTCAGGGTGCTCCCGACGATTTGCGCCACGGCTTCCGTTATGGCTTCGATGCCGACGGCGTTACAGGTTGTGCATATTGGGAACAGTGCGCACAGTGGCAGGCTATGGTAGATTATCCGGAGGAGATGTTCGGCTATCACGTGCCCAACTGGACTGCCAACTGCCATCGTATCTTCTATCATGAGTATATGCGCTATGCCTCTTATTGGCTCCAGCACGACTGGGTGGCGCGTCACGGTGTGGAGGCTTACGGAAGAATCTGGAGAGAGTCAGCTTTCCCCGAGGATCCCATCGAGACTTATACCCGCATCTACAACAATTCAGATATGCAGAAGACATACGATGAATTGTATGACTATGCTGCCCATATGGTTTATTACGATCTTCCCGGTGTGAAGGAATACGCCACTCAGGAAGTGAAGGGCAACTATTCCACCTCCCTCTACCGTGTCGACAACAATAAGTATCAGGTGGCTTACAGTTCAACTCCGGGCACTGCCGGCTTCAACGTTATACGCCTTATGACCTCAGCCGGTAAGAAGGTGAGCGTTAAGGTAGATGCCTTGGCTGCAGGGAGCGCACTCGCTCCCAAGGATCCGGGTTCGGTAGTTAATGCCGACGGCGGCATCGTAGGTGCCACCAAGAACTACAACAACCAGAGCAACACCACTTCCAACTTCCGCTATGGTTTCGTGGCTATCGTTGACGGTAACCCTGTATATTCAGCAATGTCGAAGGGTGCGGAGGGGACGGCGTCATATGACGTGCCTGCCGATGCTTCCGAGCTTTACTTCGTAATCATGGGTGCGCCTGACACTTATAACCGCGTGCCTTGGGATGAGACTGAGAAGAACGATGAGCAGTGGCCTTACATGATAACGGTGAGCGATACGGATGTCTATGATTATAACGAGCCGGAACTGCCGGTGTATGAGAAAGTGGATCCCAACACCATGAACGTAAGCTACAATGTAGTGATAGATCCCTCTGACGAAGACTGGTCGGTAGGTGCCCTCAATCTTATGTCGGCAGAGATGTGTGAATTTTTCGGTGTGGATTTCGCCGGACTTTCAGATCTCATGCTTGAGCCCATATTGGGAGAGCAGGTGGTGAAGACTGAAGGTAAGATAGTGGTGTTTAACCGTAATGCCGATGGCTCACTGGCCGATATGCCCACAGCCAACATCGGTTATTGGGTTACTGCCGATGGCACTGCGGCATCTTATGGCGACTCATCGATATATTATGAGACAAGCGGTGTTAATCTGACACTCGGTAAGAAGGGTGCGGTAGGCGCGGCCGGCGAGACTCTCACCATGCGTCCGGTGTATGTATATACAGCCAATGGAGTTGAGAAGACTGTGAATATTACTGTAAACTATCTTTGCAAGAGCAAGACAGCTCCTTTGGCCCGCAAGTTTAAATATGTCGGCATGAAAAAGTTTTGAACTTGGATTCTGCGAATGTAGGTGCTTAAGGTGAAAGATTCCTGATTCCGGGAGACATTACGGGGATGCCCGTAGTGTCTCCTTTAAAATATAAAAGTAAGTAAAATATTGCGATATGAAGAGAATTTTACAATATGTGGCGTCTTGGGGCTTGGCCGCCATTCCTGTAGTGGCGGCTCTTGTGCCTTCCGATGTGATGGCTCAGGTGGTTGACCCCTCCGAAGCCGGAACTATCGCCATCAACGACGAGGAGGCCTACAGAGTGAAGACCGACATACCTGTGCTGACACATAAGGGGAAGGATGTGTATATACCGAAAGATTTGAGGGAGATGGATCTGAATGACCCTAACTCGAAGTGGAGCTACCATCGCATGGTGGAGACCCCGAACATCGTGCTCTTCTGGGCCCCCGGCTTCGGCAACAATATCGCCACGGCTCCCGACTATGTGGAGGTGGCGGGTGACACGATACCGGGAGCCACCGGAGAGGCTGGTAAGCACCATGACATGAAGGTGGACCTCGCCAATCTACTCGCCCGGCTTGAGTATTTCTATGATTATTTCTACAATGACCTCGCTTTCGTGAAGCCGGGCACCAAGGCCGACAAATATAAGATGATGGTGATGCTCGACTATTCGCTCGAAGGGACAGCCTACGGAGGGGATTACGACGGACAGATCGGCGCCCTCTGGATAGCACCAAACCGGGTGAAGGATGAGAAGCTCAACTGCATCGCCCATGAGCTCGGCCACTCTTTCCAGTTGCAGATCTCCTGCGACGGCGAGGGTGACGCATGGGGTGGCAACGGCATGTTTGAGATGGCCTCTCAGTGGATGCTCTGGCAGGTGAATCCCGATTGGCAGACTGATGAGAATTATCATCTTAACGTGTTTCGCGACCAGACCCACAAGGCTTTCCTGCATATTGACAATATCTACCGTTCGCCCTACGTTCTCGAACTATGGGGGGAGAAGCACGGACGTGGCATAATCGCCGAGCTTTTCCGTCAGGGAAAGATAGGGGAGGATCCGGTCGACACTTACAAGCGTGTCACGGGTATAAGCCAGAAGGAGTTTAACGATGAGATGTGGCACAACTATGCCCGCCTTATCAATTGGGATATCGACCGGGTGCGCGAGAATGCCAGGCCATACGCCAACAAATGGCACACCAAGATGGTGGATGCCGGGGGTGGCCGGCTGCGGGTGGCACCGGATAATGCTCCCGAGAATTATGGCTTCAATGCCATAGAACTTCCTCTGCCGGAACCGGGTAAGACTGTCACTGTGGATTTCCGTGGAGAGGCCGGACGCAAGGGATATTTCACCAAGAATAAACAGAAAGCCGGCTGGCGCTACGGAATAGTGGCGGTGGATGCCGATGGCAACACTCATTATGGCGATATGCAGGATGCCGCTCAGGGGAGGGTGAGCTATACGGCTCCATCTTCCGGAAAGATCGAGCATCTGTGGCTGGTGGTGATGGGCGCCCCTACGGAGCATTGGCGCAATATCGACGGTGAGGAGAATCCGGGCGATGCCCAGTGGCCCTATTCGATAAAGATTATGAAGTAGTTGACACATACTTAAATGATACGGTTGATATTTTTAGTTATTTGTTTTGCGGTGTTGCAGGGGGTAGCGGCGGTTGAGGCCTTCGGGGCTTTTCAGGCGCCTGACCTGAAGTTTACACATTACACCACGGCCGACGGCCTCCCCTCGAATTGCGTGCGCGATATCGTGCAGGATGAGGAGGGGTTTGTATGGTTCGGTTCCGATGGCGGCCTTGTAAGATTCGACGGCACTTCCACAAAAGTCTTCACCCCTACCGACAGGGAGAACACGGGCGATATGTATGTGCTGGCATTGTGTCGCTATGGCCGCGGACTCCTTGTGGGCACCGACAGCAATATCTATGCATACGACCCTGTGAGGGAATCACTCACACCCTTTCCGCTGAAATATGCGGATGGGGTGAAGGGGCGCATCAACGACAATGTCTACGACATAGCCACCGACAGCAAAGGCAACATATGGGTGACGGTGGAGCGTCAGGGTGTCTTCCGTATCGAACCGTCGGGAAATGTGACCGACAACTATGAATTTGAGGAGAGTAACAATTATATCGGGAAGATATATGTCGATCCTTCTGATATGGTATGGACACTGTCGAATGTAGTAGGTGGCGGCATCTACCGGTTCGATTCAGCCAAGGGTATCTTCCGGGAATTCAAGATTTCCGACTCGTCAAACCTCTTGAGGCGCGGCGCGTTGGCAATGACTGTGGATTCTCACGGAGATTATTGGTTGGGCACATGGGAAAACGGTCTGGTCAAGTTCAGTCCGCGCACAGGAGAGGCCCGGCAGGTAACATCTCCGCAGCAGAACCATAATCTATGGCACATACACTCGGTGACGGAATATTCCCCCACTGTGCTTATGGTTGGCTCCGACAGCGGTCTGACGCTTGTTGACACTGCCACGGGAAGCTGTAAGGTGTATAAGGAGGATGAGCTCGACCCGCAGAGTCTGAGCGACCGTTTCGTCTATCCTGTCATCCGTGACTCCGACGGGGGTATTTGGGTCGGAACTTACTATCGTGGCGTGAATTATGTAGGTGCGGGGTCGGAGCGTATCCGGAGCTGGAATCATTCCCGTTTCGTAAATTCGGTATGCGGAAATGTGGTGGAGTGTCTTTGTGAGGACCGCGCCGGAAACATATGGATCGGTACCGCCGACGGAGGCCTTTGTAAATATGATCCTGAGCATGACTCTTTCAGCTCGATAAAGTTGATGAGCCACAATGAGCCGGAAAATATCAGTGCGCTGTGTGCTGATGATGGTCGTCTATGGGTGGGCACCTATTCTATGGGAGCCGGATGGCTCGACATAGCTTCCGGGCGATGGACTCCGGTGACTTCTGACGGACAGCATATCTATAGTTGCTATTCTGTCTATAAGGATTCCGCCGGCAGGGTGTGGATGGGTGCAATGGAGAAACTTACACTTTATAACGCTGAGAGGAATACTTTTGAGCCGGTGAAGGGGATGAAGGCCTGGATCAACTCCATTGTGGAGGATAAAGATGGCCGGCTCTGGATCTCCACTCCGGGTGCGGGCTTGTGCCGTTTTAATCCGGCCACAGGTGAGACTCTGGAATATGTGGCGTCCACCTCTCCGGGAGCTCTTCCCGTGAATCATATCAATAATCTTAAGAGCGACGCTTCCGGCAATATTATCGCGTGCACCACCAGGGGAGTATATCTCTATGATCGGAAGAGCGACCGCTTTAACCCGGTGGCTGAATGCTTCAACAATGTGTCGGCACAATCGGCCGACCGTATCGGCGATGAGCTTTGGATAGCCACGAGCACCGGACTGATCAATATGAAGGGTGACGGAAGCATCCTTACCTATGGAATAGATGATGGGTTGAGCGACAGCCAGTTTATGGCGGGAGCATCCGTGATGACGGCTGACGGAAAACTCTATTACGGCACAGTCCACGGGCTTTCGCGTGTGGATCCCATGCAGATGTCGGGGAGGAGCACGGCCCCCACAGTAAAGTTTACGGGTCTCGATATAGTCAACAATCCTGTGGCGGTGGGGGATGACCGGCTTCCGGTTTCGCTTAACGATACCGAGTGTCTTCTGCTCACCCATGCCGACCATACGTTCAGCATCTATTTCTCCGCTCTCAGTTACACCAATCCGGGAGGTAACTCATATCGTTATCGTCTGGAGGGTTTCGACAAGACCTGGCTTGATGCCGGGAAGGAGAACCGGGCCACATATTCCAATCTCCCGCCGGGTACTTACACGTTAAGGGTGAAGGCGGCCAACAGCGAGGGGGTCTGGAATGAGGAGGGGATAGCTCTGAAGATCGAGGTTCGTCCGGCCTGGTATCTCTCCACGCTGATGAAACTGCTTTATGTGGTGGTGGCATTGGGATTGCTTCTCCTTGCTGTGAAGTTGATTCTGAAGCGAATGGAGCGTAACCATATCGTGGAGTTAGACAGAATCTCCAGCAACAAGGAGAAGGAGATGTTCCGGTCGAAGCTCAATTTCTTCACTATTGTGGCTCATGAAATTCGCACTCCGGTGTCGCTTATAATCGGGCCGTTGGAGAAGGTTATGGAATCTTCTGAGAAGTTCTCCGCTCCTGTAAAGGAGGATCTCAAGATAATTGACCGTAACGCACGCCGGCTGCTGTCGCTCGTAAATCAACTTCTCGACTTCAAGAAGGTGGAGGATAATGCACTCCCGATGGGTTTCAGACATGAGCGGGTGGTGCCGTTGGTGGAGAGTGTGGCCGACCGTTTCCGCCCCTCCCTTGAGCATAAGGGGATATCGCTTGAGGTTGACTGTCCCGAGCCCGATCTCATGGCCGATATAGATCCGGAGGCGATAACAAAACTTGTGAGCAACCTGCTCAATAATGCCAGGAAATTCACGAAAGACCGTATCGCTGTGGAGTGTAAGCTTATGCCTGACGGGAAGCACTTCATGATTAGCGTGGCTGACAATGGCATAGGTATAACCAAGGAGAACCGCGACAAGATATTCAAGCCATTCTTTCAGGTGCTCGACAATATCAATGAGTCGAAGGGTGGCACAGGACTCGGACTGTCGATAGTGAAAAGTGTGGCAGATGCTCATGGAGGCAGTATAGAGTTAGACAGCACTCCGGGTAAGGGGTCGCGGTTCACAGCCGTGTTGCCGCTTAATCAGGCTAATGTGCTTCCCGCGGAGATGGCAAATGGCAGCATGGAGGAGGTTGTGCCCGACCATTCTGTTATGGCTGTCGGGGATGTTGAGACGAAGCCGGTGCTTCTTGTGGTTGATGACAATGAGGAGATGTTGCGCTTCATCGCTACTAACTTCGAGAGCGGCTACACTGTAGTGACCGCCATGAACGGCAGGGAGGCGCTCGACTGTATGAAGACGCATAAGGTGAGCATGATAATATGCGACTGGATGATGCCGGTGATGGATGGCGTGGAGTTTCTGAAGGCTATCCGTGAGAATGAGAATTACAGCCATATCCCCTTTGTGATGCTGACGGCGAAGACTGACAACACATCGAAGATCGAGACGATGCGTCACGGAGCGGATGCGTATGTGGAGAAACCTTTCTCCATCGGTTATCTTGAGGCGCGGATAGAGAATCTTTTGGAGATGCGCAGGAAGCTCAGGGAGAAATATTCCCATTCACCCCTTGAGCCGATCACCACGTTGGCTCCCACGCAGGTTGATAATGAGTTGCTTACCCGTCTTCAGGAATTGATCGACGAGCATCTGGCCAATCCGGAACTGAGTGTTGATTTTCTTGCGGAGAATCTTGGCATAAGTCGCAGCGGACTCTACGACAAGATACGAAGTCTGGCGGATGTGACGCCGCATGAGCTGATACAGTTGTCGCGGCTCAAGAAAGCGGCCGAGTATCTTGCGGAGGGAAAATACCGGGTGCAGGAGGTAAGTTACATGGTAGGCATCAGCAACAGCAGTTATTTCTCCCGTCTCTTCCAGAAGCAATTCGGCGTGAAGCCCTCCGAATTCAAAGGATAATTATAATCTAAATTATGGAGTTTCCAAAACTACTGAAGGAATCACAATGATTTGCACCAAACTGCACCAATTTGCACCAAACTGCACCAATTGGATTCTGAGTTAAACCATAATTTGAAATCCTTTCTGAAAGTTATACAAACCTTCCCCGGAGCCTCAAAGGATTGGGTATAAGATAAGTTGGATAATGGTCATAATTTGTTAAACAAAAATGTAACAAACTGTTTTCCGATCATTTGAACCCCTCACAAAGATAGCTGTCCAAATGCTGGATAGCTTCTTTATGAGGGGTTCTTTTTAGAGTGCAACTACCACCGAAGACGGTCATACTATATAAGTTGTGCATCTCTACTTGTTTATTTTAAGTTGATAAAAACTCTATGCTGATTCTATTGAAAGAAATTTTATATAATCAATTAGTCATGCAAATAATTTTGATAACTTCTCTTGTTTAATATACAATAAGATTGTATGTTTGCATTGATTAATCAAAATAAACCGGGGATTATATGGAACAGAGTCTTCTACATATACTTAAAGATTACTTCACAAGACAACCTGTACTGAAAGTATGGTTATTTGGCTCCATGTCACGAAATGAGGCTACTCCAAGTAGTGATGTTGATTTACTTGTGAGATTCGATCCTAAAGCTAAGGTAGGCCTCTTCAAACATGCGGCTATGATTGATGAGTTAGAAATCCTAATGAATAGGGGAGTGGATCTTGTTACAGATGGCACACTTTTTCCTTGGGTAGAAGAATCCGTTAACTCTGAAAAAATACTTATTTATGAGAGAGAAACCGCGTGATAGCGGGCGATTAAAACATATCCTGTTGGCAATAAACAATATTGAAAGATTTCTCAAAGAGTTTGATGCCAGCGAATATATTGAAAACTCCGCCCTATACTTTGCCATAGTAAAGAATTTGGAAATTATAGGTGACGCTTCCTATATGCTTACACCGGAATTCAAACAATCCCATCCCCAGACACCATGGAAGCAGATCATAGGTATGCGTCATTATCTGGTTCATGGATACTATCATATCTCATTAGATGAAACTTGGAATTCCATCCATAATGATTACCACCTCTAAAAATGCAGATTGAATCTTACCTAAAGGAAATAGATTCTTCACGATAAGAGGTAATAGCGTTACCCTAAATCACTCTTTAATTATTGTATTTGAAGTCATCTAAACTTTTTTGATTTGTGAATTTTTTTAAGGAATACCCCAGCGAACGCCAGATAGTTCCAGCCTTCCAATTGGAAACGGTTGTGTCAAATCTACACAGAATGGATCTGAAACTATCCATCCATGCATTTCAGTGAAATAAATGGAATTGGTGGTTTTGCGTCTCTTCCGTCCTTGATATTCGACGCATTCTCCTCCTCGGACAGCCGGCGTGTGCGAACCGTCAATATGCGACAGGGACAGATCCAAAAGAGAACGGTATTTCCTGATCAACCTGGAAAACAAAATCTCCCATTCCCCGAGTTTACACCATTTCCTGTAATGGTAGAATACAGTCTTGTAACTGGGAGGCTCTCCGGAGAAGAAATGACGTACCGGCAGATGTCCCCACTGTTCATATTATCTCTATATTACTTCGCATATCTGTGCCACATCTTTCTCAAACGTGTCACGATTTATGGCACGGTTTCTCACTTGAGTGCGGTGGTTAAAAATTGTCTGAGGAGAAAGGAACAACAGTGTAGCAATCCTATTGCTGTCGGTTATACCCATACGCACCAAAGCATATATGCGCAAATCAGTATTGAGTAGCTCACCCTTTTTCGGATAAATCTGTTTGTTGGGTTGTAGCAACGTGTTAAACGTCTCAATATAGTCAGGATAGAGTCGGAGAAATGCTGTGTCAAAATTCTGAAACATTTCCCGTGTCTCGGTATCTGTAGGCCTGACATAGCGGTCGGCAACAGAGTTTAGATCACCCAATTGTTTCACTTTCACCTTTAAAATCATAGGGAAGCGATTGAGTTTATCAATGTAGGCAGCACAAAGATCCATAAACAGGCTCACATACTGTTCCCGCAAACTGTTAGTTTGGCATAGGCGTGTATTAAGAACGTTGAGTTGTTCATTAAGCTCAACAAGCTTATTTTTGGAACTTAACACAATCCGGCGCTGCCGATAGATATACAACGTTACCCCCGCCAAAATGAGTGTAAGCAATCCTATTACCGCCACAAACCACTTTAAACGGCTATTCTGATGTCGAATAGTATCCTGATAGACATTTGTTATGTCCGGAATTTTTTCTGCCACTTCCAACATCCTCAAGCGATTATTATAGAAAATAGCATCTTCAAGAGCCAGTTTAAGATATGAGTTGGCACGTTCAAGATCACCTTCCTCCTCTTTGAGAAACAAAGCCAATTGCTGAAGAGCCAGATTCTCTTTAAGGGGAATAATCTGATCAGCGACAGCGGCATTTATGACCCACTCCCTATATTTCTTCTTATTCTGCAACTCCCTATAAGTCTTCGCAAGGGCATAGGCAGTCTGAGCATAGAGCCTACTGTCGACAGGAATGCGCTTGATTGTGGCAAGATATTCTTTCTCGGCATCCAGATAATTTTGCTCTCGCAGGTGTTTTTCAGCCAATCTATAGGTATATTCAGGTGTCCTGACATCGGTAACGGCTATAAGTGAGTCAAGATATCCAAGACTTTCTTTTGCAAATTCAGGAGCTATAGTATGCTTATCAGAATATTCAGCCCACACTCCGAAAGTCCACTCACATGCCGCGAAATATTCCTCCTGCATTTTTTCAGAAAGTTTTTTCGAGTCAATCCCATTCAAAATATTTATCGCATTGCTGAAATGTCCGGAGGTGGCAAGAGATAATGCCCTGTGAATTCTTACTTGTGCCCTCATATCATAACTATCGGTATGATCAACTATCGTCGCAGCACGATCTGCATAGACCATAGCCGAATCGAATTTGAAAGCCAGATATTCTTGGAAAAGTTGATTGTATAAATCGAGTCGTACATCTTTATCAATGGATAGAGTTATCAACCTACGTAAGCTATCAATACGATTTTCCTTATTATTTTGGAAATACTCGCGTCGGGAGATTACTTCATCCAACCGAGTGATTTGATCCTCGGCAGCCAAAGCCATTATGTAAGTCACACCCATTATAAGGAGGGTCGCAACAGTTCGAAATTTCATACCTTCAGTGTTAGCAAAAGCAAAGTTAACCATTATTTTCCGTTCCTACAACACTACCCGACTATTCCCTTATATTTTATTTACTACCTTGGAATTTAAGGATATATATTTATAAGACTAAATTTAACTACTACTTGAACCCTACTTCCTATTGACAAGTGCCTCCCCTGCCTATAATTTTGCCGGAAAATACCGTAAAAAAACCACCCCATGAACCGAACCCTCACACAACTTGTGGCATTCATAGCCATAACAATTTTGCCGATCTCAGCTATGGCAAAAGCAAAAGACATCGACAGTATAGCCGTCGGCAGTAAAGGAGAGGAGCGTAACGTGATGCTCAATGCATCCGACGCAACCAAACCACGCGAAATACAAATCGGTCTTCCAAGTGAAGATGTAAATGTTTATGAGAATGGCTTGCCAGCTGTCTACTCATCAACCGTCCATCAGCTTGCACGTCATTGGCGCAGCGACGCAAGCCTTGGCACCGTAAGATTGTTGAACCCTATGGAATCGGCAATCAAAACAGGCAACATCGCTTATTCAGTCGATAGCTATTCCAATTTCGGCCAGAAAGAATTCAAGGCCATATTTAACTATCGTACCAATACTTTCGGGTGGCAGAATTTTGACTTCAACATCTCGGGTGGCATCGGTGAGAAATGGCTTTATACCGCAAGTGTATATCAGAATTTTGATCCGGGATATTTCAAAGTTAAGTTTACCGACTTCTCCGACAGGACCCAAATTTATCATGCCGGTCTTACCCGTTTGTTTAACAACGGTAAATTAAGTATCTTGTATAAGTTTTCAAGAAGCAATGCGTTGGGATCTATGATCAACAATGCTCCGTTCATATATGTGGGCGATGGCAGTGTCAAGGAAATACCCGGTTTCGCTCTCGGCACCACCTCATATGCTCCCATTGGTGGAGAATTCGAGTATATGGATGTGCTTGACGGGAAAGTGAAGAAAGGGAGATGGGGCAACTTCACCGACAATTATGCACACGACATTACCGCACACTTGGACTATATTTTCGGAGAGGGCTACAAGCTTGACATCAACGCCAAATATATGATTGCACCTCATGCAAATCTATGTGATTTCGGAGGAAGTTCCATATTCGAAACCACCAAAGCTGACCAACTCTATAAGATTGGGGAAGATGAACCTTACATCGGTCTTGCCGAAGGAAGACGTACCTGGCTCCATATGGGCAAAGTCAGCAATGGCCTTCTTACAGCTGAACTGAATAAATCTTATCTGACGCATGAAATTCGTTTGGGTCTGAACGAATGGTACTATCATCTCGATTACAGTTCATCCTCTTTTCAGTGGGATGGAACCGTGTCCCCATATCCCGATGTACTTGTAAAGCATAACCCTGACGGTACCGTAAGTCAGTTTCATGGTTTCAACGAGCTTTCCCCCGAATATACGAAGGGATATGAGAATAAGTTGGCTGTATACGCCACAGACAACTGGCAGATTACATCAAAATTCAATCTCTATTTCGGTGGTCGTCTGGAATATTACAGGATGAGTGCGGACCAAATACCATATGGACGATATGAAGGATTCCATATCGGTGACACCCATACTTACACTGATAATGAGGGCAACTCGATGACCGTAAAGATTGAGCCGCACAATGTCTTGAAAAATAAACTCAATTATGCAGCTACAATTCAGGGCATCTATAACATCAATCGTCATTTCGGACTGACAGCCGACGCTACGGTCGCGACACGCTATCCCCGTATAAACGAATATGCCGGAACCGGTCCTACTGAAGAACAATACAAGCGTGTGACCATTCCTCTAATAAGAGGTGGCATCACCTACCGAAACAACTGGGTAGACCTGACATCGATGGTAACTTATATTGCAAAATCCAACAATATTGACCAACAGAACGTCACAAAACCGGGTACCACCCAATCTAAAACCACTTTGCTTATATACAGTATTAAAACTCTCGGGTGGACCACCTCTGCTGAAATCCATCCTTTTAAAGGTTTTAATCTCCATGCCCTTCTCACAATCCAGCGTCCCACCTACGACAACTATTTCATCAAATCTCCGTTTGAAGGAGTAGCAGATCTTAATGCCAACGGAAATATTGTAAAGGAGATTCCACAGATTCTCATTGAGCTCGACCCAAGTTATCAAATCAATGACAAGCTACGCTTCTGGCTTTCTTTCCGTTATTTCGGTAAAACCTATGCTAACCTCACGAACGCACTCTTCTTCAATGGTCGTTGGGAAACATTCGGTGGTTTCAATTGGAATGTCAATAAGCATCTTGATCTTGGTTGCACCGTAATCAACTTCCTCAACCAGAAAGGAGCCAGCGGCACAATCAACGGAGCAGAGCTGCTCAGCAAGGAAGAGAGTGGAAAATACAAGAATTACTATATGAGTGGCAGTTATCTTCGTCCCTTTACTGTAGAATTTAGTGCTACTCTGAAATTCTGACAAGAAACGTTAAATAAGATATTTATAAGGGTGATATTTTGATGTAAAAAAGATTGTTTTAATTTTGTATTAACCCCCTAAAACCAATAACATGAAACTAATGATTTCAGCCGTCCTTTCAGTTGTCGTAGCCTTGTCGGCAGGAGCAACACCTGCGGATAAGAAGATTATACGCATAGCTACCGACAACACCGATCTCGTTCTCGAAGTTGGTCCAAACAACCGTCTTTATCAGACTTATCTCGGTCCGAAACTCCGCCACGAAGAGGATTTATCCAACTTGTCGTGGAGCCAACACGCAGGGTCAGACGGATCGGTATCTACTCGCGGATGGGAGGTATATTCCGCTTCCGGTAATGAGGATTTCTTCGAGCCTGCTCTCGGTGTCACTCATGCAGACGGAAATATGACTACATATCTCTATTATGTAGACTCATCGCAGGAGTCAGTGCCGGGTGGTGTCCACACACGTATAAATCTCCGTGACGATAAATATCCTGTAGATGTGATCGTTAACTATGTGGCTTATCCTAAGGAAAATGTAATCAAGACATGGACAGAGATCTCACATCAGGAGAAGAAACCCATCTCCATGTCGCAGTATGCCTCGGCTATGTTATATTTTAATGCGCCACAATATTGGCTCACTGAATTCAGCAGCGATTGGGCTAAGGAAGCTCAGATGAGCACCCAGCCACTCCAGTATGGCAAAAAGGTGATTGACACAAAACTTGGCAGTCGGGCAGCCATGCACACCCACCCTTTCTTTGAAATTGGTATTAACGAGCCGGCAAAGGAAAATAGTGGAGAGGTACTTATGGGCACCCTCGGCTGGACCGGTAACTTCCGGTTTACATTTGAAGTTGACAACGTGGGTAATCTACGAGTAATCCCGGGTATCAATCCATACGCCTCTATCTATGAGCTTACAGCTAACGAAGTATTCACCACACCCGAGTTTATCTTCACACTCAGTTATGACGGCACAAGTCAAGGAAGCCGCAATCTTCACGATTGGTCCCGCAAATATAATCTGAAAGATGGTGAAGAACCTCGTCTTACACTGCTTAATAACTGGGAAAATACTGCTTTTGACTTCAATCAAGATATTCTTGCCCAACTAATGAATGAGGCCAAACACCTTGGCGTAGATATGTTCCTTCTTGATGATGGATGGTTTGGAAATAAATATCCCCGAAAAGATGACCACGCCGGACTCGGTGATTGGGAAGTGACACACGATAAACTTCCGGGTGGTATTCCCGCACTTGTGGAGGCGGCAAAAGAAGCTGATGTGAAATTCGGTATCTGGATTGAACCCGAGATGGTAAATCCCAAAAGCGAGCTGTATGAGAAACATCCTGATTGGGTAATTGAGCAGCCTAACCGAGACACCTACTACTACCGAAATCAACTCGTATTGGATATGAGTAATCCAAAAGTCCAGGATTATGTTTTTGATGTCGTTGACAATATTCTTACTGAGAATCCAGACGTGGCTTATTTCAAATGGGACTGCAACAGCCCAATTACTAATATCTACTCTCCTTATGCTAAGGATAAACAGGGACAATTCTATGTCGACCATGTGCGTGGCATCTATAACGTGCTAAAACGTGTAAAAGATAAGTATCCGAATGTGCCTATGATGCTATGTTCCGGAGGAGGAGCACGTTGCGACTACGAAGCGTTGAAGTATTTTACAGAATTCTGGTGTTCAGACAACACAGATCCAATCGAACGCATATACATCCAATGGGGTTTCTCCCAGTTCTTCCCTGCCAAAGCCATGGCCGCCCATGTCACAAGCTGGAATAAGAACACTTCAGTTAAGTTCCGTACGGATGTCGCAGCTATGTGCAAATTTGGGTTCGACATAGGTCTACAAGATCTCTCGGCTGAAGAACTTGCTTATTGCCAGCAGGCGGTGGCCAACTGGAAACGTCTTGCTCCGGCTGTGATGGATGGTGACCAATATCGCCTTGTGTCACCTTATGATACAAATCATGCTGCTGTAGAATACGTCGACAAGTCGAAAGATATGGCAGTATTGTTCGCCTATGACCTCGCTCCACGTTTCCAAGAAAAACTCTCGCCCGTAAAGCTTCAAGGACTTGATCCTGACAAAAAATATCTTGTCAAAGAGATTAATCTTATGCCTGGCACGGATTCATTGCTCGCTCAGAACGACAAAGTATTCACAGGCGACTACCTGATGAAAGTAGGCCTTGATGTTTTCACTTGGCATCACAACACTTCTGCCGTGATCGAGCTTTCAGCTCAATAAGGATCAATCTGAGAGCAACCCCCGGATCCTCACCTTTGTTCTCAGTCTCACCAAAGCCATATCTCATCTAAAAATCTAATCAAACCAAAGATAATCTAAGAAAGATACGGCTTCAGACAGTATCCCTTGCCTTGAAGCCGTATCTTTCTCCTTCCATATACCTCCTATACCCTACCAATTTCTACATTTTATACAATTCAGAATTTATTATATCCCTGTAAATCCAATAACGCGAGTTCGGGATAAAAAAGTTAATTATGAAGTTGTTTAAACTAATTTGATTTGTGAAATTTTTTAAGGAAAATAACGATAAAGGCAAGAAAGTTCCATCCTTTCCAACTGGATATTGTGGTATCAAACCGTGTGAGAACGGCTTTGAACCCATCCAAGCATTTGTGCGTTCGATTTTCCATCTATGTTTATATATCTCTTCGTCATAGATCCATTCCTCCCTGCTTTCTCCTCCGTTCCTGGGATTTGGACACACGTTAGGAATAATGCCGTAGGAGATAAGGGCACATCTGAGTTCCTTTCCGTCAAATCCGGCGTCAAGGTCACAGAGGAGACCATCGACAGCAATGTCTGCGGCGGAAAATTGGCAGACGATTTCATCCAATCTGCCCTCTATCTCGAAGAGGTTGGCATGATTTCCTTCCTGTGGTTCGGCCATGGAAAGAGGAATGCCCTGATTATCCGTAAGGAAAAGCGCATTGGTCGTATATCGCTTCTTCCTACTCAGTCTTTTCTCCTCCGCGATAAGCTGGAGTATGGGAACCGTCAATCTGGCATTGGTACGATATATTAAAGTTTGGCGACAATAATATAGTGCGAGCTTTGCAGAATACGCTGTATTTTAATTATTTTACTGCATTATTAACATCCATAAATAAGTTTAAACAACTTCGTTGATAAAAAACTCTATGTTGATTCAGCTGAGAAGAGTCAGGAGCGAAACCGAATGATTCTCTATTTCTTCAACAAGCGGGGGATAGTCAATTTCTTCCTTTATTGAAAGATCTAATTCATACGGAAGGTTAAGATCGTCTATCCTATTGTAAATTGCAAATAGATCAGTATGTCTCAGCTCCTTCCCCTTTAAGGTGATATCTATATCCGAAAATTGGCGAAAAGTACCTTTGGCCCTTGAACCGTATATGAGAATATCCTCGACAGCGGGACACTGCAATATGCATTCCGCAATCTTTTGCCATTGTGGGAGGGTTAGTCCCATAAGTTGAGTGCCGGAATCAATCATTATATTTTTTCTAATATTTATATTAATTTACATAGTTTCAGAGAGCTGGGTATCGGTATCCTCTGTATTATTTAGGGATGATTCCTCTGCAGAAACAGAGAGCTGTGTATCGGTATCCTCTGCATTATTGAGACGTGATTCCTCTGCAGAATCAGCCTTCGTTATATCTAACGCACGACTGCGCATTGATTCAAGCAACTGCTTGAACAATGGGTAATAGGTGTTTACAATACGTTCACAAATCTCTTTAGCTTTTATATCATTATAATCATGTGCCGAGAGATTACGGTCAGTAATCATGTCCATCCATAGGGGACTATTGATTAATCCCAACCGAAGTGCCCTACGATAAGTGTCGCGAGATCCTGCTACATCCCGCTCTCCTTCATATTGAAGGTAATCTTTGAGCAGATTCCATGAAAGCTCTTGATTGAATTCGAAACGTTTGATGAGAGCCTCGCTCATTATTTCCGCTTCAAAGCCACTCTCTTCCTTTGAGAAGAGAGTATCATTCTTTGAATCCGAAATTACATTTATGAATTCTTCAAGACGGTTGAAGGCTCTTGAATAGGAATCCAAGCGTTGCAGGAATCTTATAAGCGATTTATCGGAAGGTGCCATTATCATTATCTTATCGTGGTTGGTATTAATCTTCTCCCGGTCTCAATAGAAAGATATCCGTTATCACACGGTTTCTTCTGTTCTATATAAACCTCGGTTTATTTTGATTAATCAGTGCAAAAATACAATCTAATAGTATATTAAACAAGAGAAGATGTCAAAACTTTTTGCCTGTCATAAGGATTATATCAAGATTTATTCGATGGAATAAACACGGGGCTTTGGTATTCAAATAAATTAATAGGGATGCACACTGTGTGCATCCCTATTAATTTATTTGAATACACCGGGTCATCCATATCGCAATTTTGGATGCGTTTGGTGCAATAACGTTGCGCTACGATCAGCTGAGTTGGGAGAGGAGGGTGGCCATCTTGGCGGCGATGCGGTCGTTGGCCGGGTTGCCGATGCTGCCGAGATGAGTGTGGTTTACCTCACGGGTTGGTTTGTAGGTGCCATCTTGTACGGCCATACCCACCTGACGGTATGCGTCGCGGAACGGCACGCCCTGAAGCACAAGACGGTTGACATCCTCTACCGTGAATATGTAATCGTAACGCGGATCATCAAGTATGCCATCCTTCACCGTGATATGCTCAAGCATAAAGTCGGCCATGTCGAGACATTCAATCAGCTCAGTCGTAGCTGGGAACACGATATCCTTCATCAGCTGAAGATCGCGGTTGTAGCCCAAGGGGAGATTGGCAGTGAGGATGGTGAGTTCGTTGGGAAGCGACTGCAGACGGTTGCATTTGCCACGCATGATCTCGAATACATCGGGATTTTTCTTATGTGGCATGATGCTTGAACCGGTGGTTAGCTCATCAGGAAACTTCACGAATCCGAAGTTGCTGCACATCCACATACATACATCCATTGCGAGATGGCCGAGTGTCGAGGCCACGGCTGCCACAGCCGATGCCACCGCACGCTCAGTTTTGCCACGGCTCATCTGGGCCGCAACAACATTGTAGTGCGGATTGGCAAAGCCCAGCAGCTCTGTTGTCATCTCACGATCGAGAGGGAAGGATGAGCCGTAACCGGCTGCCGATCCGAGCGGATTCTGATTGGCTATGTTGTATGCCGCAATTATCATCTGCATATCATCGGTGAGTGCCTCCGCATAAGCGCCAAACCATAGCCCGAAAGAGGAGGGCATAGCCACCTGCAGGTGGGTGTAGCCGGGCATCAGTTTATCCTTATGCTCTTCGGAGAGCGACTGAAGACGGGTGAACAGACGGTTTACGGCGTCGGCTATGCGCTTAAGCTCATCGCGGAAGAAGAGTTTGAGATCTACAAGCACCTGATCATTGCGCGAGCGACCGGAGTGGATCTTCTTACCCACATCGCCAAGCTTGGCGGTGAGAAGAAATTCCACCTGAGAGTGTACATCTTCTACGCCATCCTCAATTGTGAATTCTCCGCGTTCAATCCGGTCTGCAATCTCCTGGAGAGCAGGGAGAAGAACGTCGAGCTCCTCTTGCGTGAGGAGTCCGATTTTACAGAGCATCTTTATGTGGGCCATGGAGCCCTGTACATCGTAGCGGGCGAGACGCAAATCAAGTTCGCGGTCGCGTCCTACGGTGAATTTTTCTATCAGTTGATCGGGCTGGAAGCCCTTGTTCCATAGTTGCTTCATTATACTATTGGGGAGATGAGGTGAGGGTTTAGAGTTTTGGGGATTGACCCGGATATAAATCCGGATAAATACTATAAACCGGAAATTAAAGAGGGGTAGAGGTGGAGGGCTTCGTTGAGCTCGGAGAGGAGGATGTATTCATCTGCGGTGTGAGAGCGCGAAGATTCTCCGGGTCCGATCTTAAGCGACGGTATGCCGTGCATGAGTGCCATGTCGGAGGTGGTGGGAGAGATAAACGGCGTGCGACCCAACGCCACCGCACTTTTTACCAACGGATGGTCGTTGCCGATCACCGAGGCATGCACACGGGTGGAGCGCGGTGTGATGGTGCTCCATTTCACGGTGTCTTGCAGAAGTTTGACGGTTTCCTCGTTGGTGTAGGCATCGGTGGTGCGTACATCTACTACAAACGTGCATTTGTCGGGCACGACATTATGCTGGGTCCCGGCGTTTATCATCGTTACGCTCACCTTTATCGGGCCTAAAACCTCGCTCGTTTTCTCCGGGGAGAATGAGCGGAGACGGTCGATATCCTCTATAGCGCGGTAGATGGCATTTATCCCTTCGTTACGGGCTGCATGGCCTGATTTACCGATTGTAACACCATCAAACACGAGCAGTCCACGCTCAGCCACGGCCGGTTGCATACCGGTGGGCTCACCCACAATTACCATGTCTGGGGTGAGACCTCTTTCTGCGAGATGCGGAAGAAAGGCCCTCATTCCATGCTCCCCCATTACCTCCTCTGCGGCTGTTATTGCCAGGATAAGGTTAAATGGGAACCCGGCACACGCTTCCGGATTCTCAACGATGTCGAGGAAGGTGGATGCAAGCGCCACTCCTGATGCACCGGCATCGTTGCTACCGAGTCCGTAGAGACGGTCACCCTCGATGTCAGGTAGAGTAGGATCGGTAACGATATCGGGAGAGTAAGGGTCGCGGGTATAGGAGGCGGCGGGGCGCACGGTGTCGTGATGAGAGTTGAGCATGAGGGTAGGACGTTCCGGATTGAATCCGGGTGCCACTGCAAACACGTTGTTGTGAAGACGCTCGACATAATCAATCCCTTGGTTGCGGAGCCATTCCTCCCATATATCGGCGGTAGCCGCTTCCTCGCGGGATGGTGAGGGGGTGGAGATAAGACGCCTCAGCAGGTTTACCGCCTCATCAAACCGGGGATGTTTATCCGTATTGGCCATAATATTAACCATCGGATTATGCGGTGCGTATTATTGTGCCGCCCTCGCCGTTGAGAGCCTCGGCTTTACATATGCGTACTTCCGCAACCCCCTCGGCTGCAGACACGAGTGCATTCTGAATCTTCGGAATCATGCCGGCGGCTACAATCCCTTCGGCCTTAAGTTGCTCAAACGAGTCAGCTGTGACGAGAGGAATTACAGATGCTTCATCGTTGACATCGGTCATCACTCCCGGTTTCTCGAAACAGAAGGTCAGGCGTGTCGGGGCTATACGAGAGGCTCCACGGGCTACGGCACTCGCCACGGAGTCGGCATTACAGTTGAGGAGCGTCCCCTCGCCGTCATGGCATATGGCACAGAACACCGGCACTTTCCCTGCCTCAAGAAGGGAGGCGATGAAGGTTGCGTTTACCTTAGCCGGATCGATATCCCCTACAAATCCATAGTCTATCGGTTTGGCGGGGCGACGGGTGGCAGGGATTACGTTCCCATCAGCTCCGGTGAGGCCCACGGCATCGCAACCGAGGCTCTGGAGCATGGCTACGATTCGCTTGTTGATGAGTCCGGCATAGACCATCGTCACTATGTCGAGGGTTTGACGGTCGGTGACGCGGCGTCCGTCAATCATATTGGCCTTTATGCCCATACTCTCGCTCATGCGTGTGGCCTCTTTGCCACCACCATGCACGAGGATCTTCTCCCCGGGCATGGCGGCGAAGTCGGTGAGGAATGCCTTCAGCGCCTCCGGATTGTCGATTATGTTACCGCCTATCTTTACTACGTTGATCATATATTCTGGATTATGGTGAATGATTTCCGGATAATTCCCGAAAATCATTTCAGGGATTCGAGCAGGCGTTTTATTACGGTTTGGGCGGAGATCTCACGGTTGGCGGCCTCGGGGATCACGATGCTGCGGTCGCTCTCGATCACGTCGTCGGTGACAATCATATTGCGGCGCACCGGCAGACAGTGCATGAAGTAGGCATTGTTGGTGAGAGCCATCTTCTCGGCATCCACTGTCCAGTCGCGGTCGGTGGAGAGCACTTTCCCGTAATTGGGATCTGCGTAAGCACTCCAGTTTTTGGCATATACGAAGTCGGCACCCTCAAGGGCCTTTCGCTGGTCATATTCCACGCGGGCATTGCCAACGAAGGCAGGATCGAGTTCGTAGCCGTGAGGATGTGTGATCACAAACTCATAGTCGGTGGCATTCATCCATTCTGCGAAAGAATTGGGCACAGCCTGCGGCAGTGCCTTGGGATGCGGAGCCCATGTCATGACCACTTTGGGTCGTTCTTTTGTCTTATACTCCTCGATGGTGATAAGGTCGGCGAAGCTCTGGAGGGGATGACGGGTGGCGGCTTCCATACTGAAGACAGGACGACCGGAATATTTGATGAACTGCTCTATGACGCGCTCCTCGTAATCCTCTTTCTTATCCTTGAGTCCTGCGAATGAGCGCACGCCGATTATGTCGCAGTAGCTTCCCATTACAGGTATAGCCTCAAGAAGATGCTCGGCCTTGTCGCCATCCATTATCACGCCGCGCTCAGTCTCGAGTTTCCAGGCTCCCTGGTTTACGTCGAGCACCATCACGTTCATTCCCAAGTTCATGGCCGCTTTCTGAGTGGAGAGGCGGGTGCGAAGTGAGGAGTTGAAAAAGATCATGAGGAGGGTTTTGTTTTTACCCAACTCTGAAAACGCGAAGCGATCGCGCTTTATCTCAGCCGCATCGGCGAGAGCTTTATCGAGAGGACCGATGTCGGCCACGCATGTGAATTTTTTCATACTCTGTGATTTAGCGGGTGATTGCTTTTTTGAACTCAGTGAGGAATCTGTCGGCCTCCGCTTTGGAGAGGGAGAAGGCGGGCAGGAGTCGCACGGTGAATTGGCCGGCGCCACCGGTGAATATATGATGGTCGAAAAGAAGACGTTTGCGTAAATCTGATCCGGTGAAGCCTTCCACTTCGAGACCGATCATGAGTCCGCGTCCGCGTACATCTGTGACACCGGGAATCTTGCGGAGTTCGGTGATGAGATATTCTCCGATTTCGGCCGCATTCTGAACGAGGTTCTCCTCCTCCATCACATCGAGCACGGCGATTGCAGCGGCACACGCAAGATGATTGCCACCGAAAGTAGTTCCGAGCATACCCTTCTTTGCCGGAATCTCCGGAGAAATGAGCACCGCGCCACAGGGGAATCCGTTGGCTATACCTTTGGCGCATGTGATGATGTCGGGACGGATGCCTGAGTGCTGATGGGCGAAGAATTTCCCGGATCGTCCGTAGCCCGACTGAATCTCGTCAAGGATAAGGAGAGTGCCGGTCTTTTTACATTCCGCACTCAGCTCACGGAGAAATTCCTCCGTGGGCTCGTGGATGCCCGACACGCCCTGGATCCCTTCGATGATGGCGGCTGCAAATTCCTCGGTGGCAAGAGCCTTGCGCATTGCATCGAAATCGTTGAGCGGCACGAACACCACATTATCCGTTTGGTTGAACGGGGCACGGATATTGGGGTTGTCGGTGGCTGCTACCGCGCCGAATGTACGTCCGTGGAACGCTTTGCCGAAGGCGAGTATCTTGGCACGTCCGGTGGTGAATGAAGCTAACTTCATTGCATTCTCATTTGCCTCGGCACCTGAGTTGCAGAGGAAGAGAGAATAATCGGGATAGCCGGAAAGACGTCCGAGTTTCTCAGCAAGCTGAGTCTGAAGGGAGTTCTGCACCGAGTTGGAGTAGAATCCGAGTCGGGCAACCTGATCGGATACAGCTTTTACATATTTGGGATGGGCATGACCGATGGAGATCACTGCGTGGCCTCCGTAAAGGTCAAGGTATTCTGAACCGTCAGCGGTGAAGACGTGAGAGCCTTCACCGCGCACGGGTTCGATGTCATATAGCGAATATACGTCGAAAAGATTCATTGTTTTTTGTTTTAGAATGCGGAGGGTTTGAGGCGCAGACCTGTGCGCTGGTCAATGCCAAGCATGATGTTCATGTTCTGCACGGCTTGTCCGGAAGCCCCTTTCAGCAGATTGTCTTCAGCACAAGTCACCATTAATTTCTTGCCATGTTTCTCCACGTGGATGATAGCCTTGTTGGTGTTCACAGCTTGCTTCAGATCTATAGGGTTATCGCTTACCACTGTGAAGGGTGCATCCTTATAGTAGTCGTGATAGAGCTTCACGGCCTCCTCCTCTGACAAGGTGCAATCGAGAGTGGTGACGGCAAAGATGCCACGTGGGAAGTCACCGCGCATAGGCACGAAGTTGATTGTGGCTCCGTGGCCCGGCTGAAGTTTCTCAAGAGTCATGCCGATCTCTTTGAGATGCTGATGTGTGAAAGGCTTGTAGACTGAGATATTGTCGTTGCGCCAGCTGAAATGGGTGGTGGCTCCCGGTTTCACGCCAGCTCCGGTGGAGCCTGTCAAGGCGGTGATGTTGATGTCGCCATCTTTAGGCAGGAATCCGGCGGCTGCCAAGGGGAGCAGTGACAACTGGAGAGCCGTGGCGAAGCAACCGGGGTTGGCCACTGAGGAGGCTCCCTTTATGCGGTCGATATTTACCTCCGGGAGACCATAGACGTAGCCATCGCTCTCGTCTCGATAGTCTTGTGCAAGATCAATCACCATCAATCCTTCAGGACGCTCGTTCTCCTCCCAGAACTTTCGGCTGTGGCCGTGGGCTGAACAGAGAAAAAGAATGTCGATATCCTCAAGCGGGTGGGTGTCGGAGAAAACGAGGTCGGTCTCGCCGAGAAGTCCGCCATGCACGGCAGTGATGGGCTGCCCGGCGTTGCTTGTGGAATGTACGAAAGCGATGCTCACCTCCGGATGGTTGATGAGCAGGCGTAGGAGCTCGCCGGCCGTGTAGCCGGCGCCTCCGATGATACCTATTTTTTTCACGTTGAATCTCCTCCGCTTATTCCGACTTACCGTTTTTCACCTGATTGTTGTGGTAGATCTTCATCTGGTTGCCGAGAATCTTGGTGAAGCCTTTAACATCGTCGGCAGTCCAGGCCTTGTTGACCTCGCCATACTCGCCGAAGTCGGTCTTCATGAGGTCGAAGGGTGAGTCTACACCAACGAGCGTGTAGGAGTAGGGACGGAGCTGAATCTCTACTGTGCCGGTCACGTTGCGCTGAGAGCTTTCGAGCATCTTCTCGATGTCACGCATCACCGGCTCAAGATACTGAGCCTCGTGGAGGAACATGCCATACCAGGTGCCCACCTGGTCTTTCCAATACTGCTGCCACTTGGTGAGGGTGTGCTTCTCAAGCATCTTGTGGGCGGCGATGATGAGGATCGGGCCTGCAGCCTCGAAGCCAACACGACCCTTGATGCCGATGATGGTGTCGCCGATGTGCATGTCGCGGCCAATGCCGAAGCGGCTGCCGATGCGCTCCACCTCACGGATAGCCTCAACTTTGTCGGTGTATTCCTTGCCGTTCACTGCAGAGATCTCACCCTCCTTGAAGGAGATGGTGAGCTTCTCGGGCTCGGTGGCGGTCACCTGAGAGGGATAAGCCTCCTCGGGGAGTGTCTGATCGGAGTGGAGTGTCTCCTTACCGCCGATTGATGTGCCCCAGAGACCTTTGTTGATGGAATATTCGAGTTTCTTGAAGTCGGCCTCATAGCCGTGTTTCTTCAGATAATCGATCTCATATTCGCGTGTGAGCGTGAGGTCGCGGGTAGGGGTGATAATCTCAATTTCAGGAGCGAGAATCTGGAATGTAAGGTCGAAACGCACCTGATCGTTTCCGGCGCCTGTTGAGCCGTGGGCTATAGCGTCGGCACCGATCTTCTTGGCATATTCTATAGTGGCGATAGCCTGGAATATACGCTCGGAGCTAACCGAGATAGGGTAGGTGCCGTTGCGGAGCACATTGCCGGCCACCATATACTTTATGCTCTTGTCGTAGTAGTCTTGTGTGATGTCGAGGGTGGCGTGGGAAGCGGCGCCGAGACGTTTCGACTTGTCGGCGATCACCTTGAGCTCCTCTTCGGAGAAACCACCGGTATTTGCGATAGCTGTGTGTACCTCATAACCGAGATCTTCAGAGAGGTATTTAACTGCGAATGATGTATCGAGTCCGCCTGAGAATGCAAGGAGGACTTTCTTTTTCTTATTATCTGCCATTTTAATTTTATTTGATTTCGATTTCAGAATTAGAAGCCAAGTGGGTATATACCGGGAAAGAGCGACTGTCAGTATGAGCCGCCAATGTCAATTTACTTTCAGTGTGCCTTTCATCGCTGAAATGAGACTGAATCTTAATAAATAAACTTATGAGATTCCGGTGTAGAGTGTTTTTGGGCTTCTGTTTAGGTGTTGATTTTCAGATGAAGAGAATCACATAGGAGCCTCACCTGATGCGGTGGTGTCTTATCGCTTCAGATGAAGCAAACGTCGGACTCTATTTTTCATCTTCATCACATAGGGATTGGCGCGTTCATCCTCGGGAAGAGGTTGTTTTGGATCGTAAAGCATCCCTGTGCAGAGACACATGCGCCTGTTGTTGCGAAGCAGGATGTCGTAATTCTTGCATCCTTCACAACCCTGCCAGAACTCATTATCGTCGGTGAGTTCAGAAAAGGTGACGGGTTTGTAGCCCATTTTGGAATTGAGCTTCATCACCGGGAGGGAAGTGGTGATTGAAAACAGCTTCGCGAAAGGAAATCGAAGTCGAGCCAGCTCGAAAGTTTTCGCCTTGATGGCGCCGGCAAGGCCAAGATGGCGGTATTCTGGGTCGACAATCAATCCGGATGTAGCTACGAAGTCGCCATGACCCCAGCTTTCAATGTAGCTGAACCCTACGAGGCGATCGCCATGGAGTGCCACCACGCTTTTACCGCTCGTGATTTTCTGAGCGATATATTCGGGGGTTCTTTTGGCGATACCTGTGCCGCGCTGAAGGGCTGACTCATAGATGAGTTTGACAATCAGCTCGGCATACTTGGCATCTTTGGGCTCGGCATACCTGACAGTAATGTCTTTAATGTTCATTTCTTTGTAAAGTTTCCGAATAAGATTGTAAAAAATCAGAGAATAAGAGCGAATTCGCCATTATTCCCTTGAAGTCTGCAAAATTACTAAAAATTATTGAGATATAAATCATAAATCTTTAAAATAAGTCATAAATATGTGAAATTGGCTAAAAAATGGCATGTTCCATATCCGAGTAAATGAAATAACCCATATCCGGACAAAGAAAAAGTTTAGACCTGACTCCCTTTTATCCCCCCTGTTAGCAATAAAATTTATGGCGTGGTTGATAAGTGGATGGCATGTGAGGGGAGTAGAGAAACAGAAAGAGGATATTGAAAAGAGAGAAAGGGGATGTATCAAAATTTTGATACATCCCCTTTCTCTTTCTGAAGTTGAAACAACTTCTATGTAAAGTCTGATTGATAGGTTGTTATCTCTTATGCTCCACGGCTGCTTTCTCGATAGGAAGACAAGCCTTATAGTTTTCGATGTAGGCATTGAAACCTGCTACATCCTCCTCAGTGGGAGCGATGCTCGTGCCGGTGTTGCCGGCGAAAACATTCTCCTCAAGATAATCAGCGAGGTTCTTGCCATCCTTATTGTTGACAAGATAACCTGCGAGCAGCGCCATACCCCAAGCTCCACCCTCGCCGGCAGTCTCCATTACGGAGATAGGGGAGTTGAGAGCGGCGGCAAGGATGCGCTGTCCTACACCCGGAGTCTTGAAAAGACCGCCGTGACCGGTGATACGGTCCACCTTGATCTTCTCCTCGTTGAAGAGGATATCATTGCCTATCTTGAGACATGCCACAGCTGCATTGATGTTGGCACGCATGAAGTTGGCAAGGTTAAAGCGATTGCCTACTGAACGAACGAACAGCGGACGTCCCTCGTTGAGTCCGGTGATGGGCTCACCTGAGAAATAATTGTAGCTCATAAGGCCGCCACAGTCGGGATCGCCGTTGAGTGCGTTGGTGTAGAGCTTTCCGAAGATCTCATTCATGTCAACGGGCATACCCATAAGCTCGGTGTACTCGCGGAACAGACCCACCCATGCGTTGAGGTCGGAAGTACAGTTGTTGCAGTGTACCATAGCCACAAGGCTGCCATCCGGGGTGGTCACCATGTCGATCATCTCGTAAGGCTTGCTCAGCTCACCTTCAAGCACGATCATGGAGAAAGATGATGTTCCGGCCGACACGTTGCCGGTGCGCTGTTTTACGGCGTTGGTGGCCACCATTCCGGTGCCTGCGTCACCCTCGGGAGGACAAACGGGACAACCCGGTTGCAGATTGCCTGAGATGTCGAGTTTGTGAGCGCCCTCTGCTGTGAGTGTACCGGCAGATTCGCCTGCCACGAGAATCTTGGGAAGGATATCCTCAAGAGTCCACTCATAACCCTTGTGTGCCACCAGATTGTCAAACTTCTTCACCATGGTGGAGTCGTAGTTCTTGGTGGTGGGATCCACTGGAATCATACCTGAGCCATCACCGATACCGATCACTTTCTCGCCGGTGAGCTGCCAGTGGATGTAGCCTGCGAGAGTGGTCAGGAAGTCAACTTGTGCCACATGCTCCTCGCCGTTAAGGATTGCCTGATATAGATGAGCGATGCTCCAACGGAGAGGGATGTTGTAGTTGAAGAGCTCCGAGAGGATAGCGGCGGCCTCACCGGTGTTGGTGTTACGCCATGTGCGGAAATGGGTGAGAATCTCGCCATCCTTGTCGAAGGCCATATAGCCGTGCATCATCGCGCTGACGCCGATGGCTGCAAGCTCTTTGATCTCCACACCATATTTCTCAAGCACGTTGGCGTGAAGGTCGCGGTAGCAATCCTGCACACCAAACCAGATCTCCTCAAGAGAGTAGGTCCAGAAGCCATTGATGAATTTGTTTTCCCACTCATGGCTTCCCTGAGCGATCGGGCAGTTGTTCTCGTCGATGAGAACAGCCTTGATGCGGGTAGAGCCGAACTCGATACCGAGAACGGCCTTACCGGCTTCAATATTAGCTTTTGCTTTTTCCGGCATAATGGTCAGGAATTAGCAGAGTGATTTGTTGAGCATGTAGTAAACCTCGTTCCAACGGAGTGAATCCTTGAAAGCGGGGATTGTGGTGTGGGCGTTGATGTGCGCCATCTCGATACCTGCGATCTCGGCATAGTCTTCCCAATATTCGGGGGTAAGCTCATAAGAGAAGCAAGAGTGGTGTGTGCCGCCGGCGAGAATCCATGCAGCCGCACCTGTCTCGAAGTTGGGCATCGGGATCCAGAGAGCGGATGCCACAGGAAGCTTGGGAAGCGGTTTCGACTTGATGCACTCAACATCGTTGGCGATCAGACGGAAACGGTTGCCAAGGTCAACTACAGTGGCGGTTATGCCCGGATTGGGGCGAGATGTGAACACGAGACGGGCGGTGAGGCTCTTACGTACGCCGATGCCGAGATAGTGAACCTCAAGACGCGGTTTCTCCTCAGCGATAAGCGGACAAACCTCAAGCATGTGAGCCTGAAGGATGGAGCTGTTCTCGCCATCGAAGTTGAGAGTGTAGTCCTCAAGGAATGAGCAACCCTTACCCTCAGACATTACCCATACGGTGCGGTAGAGAGCGGCGCTCTTCCAGTCGCCCTCGGCACCGAAGCCATAACCCTCGGCCATAAGACGCTGCGAAGCGAGACCCGGGATCTGATCGAAGCCAAGGAAGTTGGGATCGTTGATGTCGTGAGTGCCGAGGTCGTCGAAGTTGGTGGTGAAGCCCTTTGCGCCTGTGGCTGTAAGGATAGCACGCAGAGTAAGCTCGGCGTGAGCTGCATTCCAGATCTTCTTGTAACCTTCAGTTGAGGGATCCTTGAGATCATCGGCTACGACATATTCGTTGAAATAAGTCTCCACGAGAGCCTTGATATCCTCATCCTTTATCTGCTTGTGATAGTTCATAAGCTTGCTTACGGGCACGTAGTCTACGTGATAACCGAGACGCTGCTCAGCCTCTACCTTGTCGCCGTCGGTCACGGCCACATTGTTCATCTGGTCGCCGAAACGGAGTATGAGGCAATCCTGAGCGTCGGCCCAGGCAACGCAGACGCGCTCCCAGACAGCGATCTTCTTCTGAGCTACGGGATCTGTCCAGTGGCCAACAACTACTTTGCGACGGATGCGCATACGGGTGCAGATATGGCCAAACTCACGGTCGCCGTGAGCGCTCTGGTTGAGGTTCATGAAATCCATGTCCATGTCGTTCCATGGAATTTCTGCATTATATTGTGTATGGAAGTGGAGCAAAGGTTTGTTGAGCACCTGAAGTCCACGAATCCACATCTTAGCGGGGGAGAAAGTGTGCATCCAAGTGATCACACCGGCACATTTCGGGTCGTTGTTAGCGGCAAGCATGATGTCGGTGACCTCCTTGGAGGAGTTGGCTGTGCCTTTATAAACCACTTTCACGGGAAGATTGCCAGACTTGTTAAGACCCTCTACCATCTCTTTGGAATGAGCGTCAACTTTCACAACGGCATCGCCTCCGTAAAGGAGCTGGGCGCCGGTCACCCACCAGATTTCATAGTTTTCGTACATATTCTTTCGGGTTTTTATGACTTAGATAGTCAAAATAACTGATAAAGCTTTTTTATTACCGGCGTGTTCTTTTGCCGGTATATCTGTATAACTTGTGTTTATATCGTTTGTTGTGGCGTTATCAGTTAATAATTAATAAATTAGACTTAATATAAGTTAACGGATTGTTTTCTTTGAAGGTCACTGGCCATAGTAGGCGTTGGGCCCGTGCTTGCGGTTGAAATGCTTCTCGATGAGGAGCGGATTCATGGTGAGGGCCGGATTGACAGTGAATGAAATGGAAGCCATCTTGGCGATCTGCTCAAGCACCACTGCATTATGCACAGCCTCGTGAGGATTCTTTCCCCATGTGAAGGGGCCGTGGTTGGTGACGAGCACTCCCGGAGTGTGGATGGGATTCATCTCCTTGAAGGTCTCCACGATAACATTTCCTGTCTCCAACTCGTAGTCACCTTTAACCTCCTCCTCTGTCATGGCGCGGGTGCAAGGCACAGCGTCATGGAAATAGTCGGCGTGGGTGGTGCCGATGTTCGGGAGCGGCACTCCGGCCTGCGCCCAGGCAGTGGCATAAGTGGAATGGGTGTGAACCACACCTCCGATTTCCGGAAAAGCCCTGTAGAGGGCGAGATGTGTGGGGGTGTCTGACGACGGCTTGAGGTTGCCGTCAACCACTTTACCGGTGGCGAGGTCCACCACCACCATATCTTCCGGCTTCATATTGTCGTAGCTCACGCCCGAGGGCTTAATTACTACAAGACCTTTCTCACGATCTATGCCGGAGACGTTGCCCCAGGTGAATATCACTAACCCGTGGGCCACGAGTTCAAGATTGGCTTTACAAACCTCTTCTTTAAGTTTTTCAAGCATAAATTATTCAGTTGTTTTGGATGTAACGGTAGAGTCGCGCACCTCGTTTTGAGGATGACTTGTCGATCAGTCCGGTAAGCTCGATGTCGGGATTTACCGATATGCTTTTCCGGAAGTTTCTTTTGTCAAGCTCTTTCCCTGTCACACTTTCCACAAGACTCTGCAGCTGTGTGAGGGTGAAATATTCGGGCAGTAGATTGAAGGCTAACGACCCGGTAATTATCTTGCGCCGTATCACGTCGAGCGCACGTCCGATCATCTCACTGTGATCGAACCCGAGAGGAGGGAGACTATCGACGGGTGTCCATCTTGCATCATGTTGCCTTATGGCTTCGGCATCGACTTCCGCGATATTCAGCAGAGCGAAATATGCCACGGATACAACTCTGGCTCCGGGATCGCGATATGGTTCGCCGAAAGCCCCGAGCTGACGGATGAATACATTGTCGAGACCCGTGAGATGTCGCAACACTCTTTTTGCCGCAAGATCGACGCTTTCATCTTCATTGACAAAACCGCCTATGAGCGACCATTTGCCCATTTCCGGCTCGAAGTTGCGCTTTACGAGCAAAACGTTGAGCTTATCGGCAATAACAGAGAAGATTATGCAATCTACTGCTACGTGGAAGCGGCTTAGATGAGCGTAATGATTGATTGCGGTTGTCATGGTCAGAAAAAATACAGGGTTGCCGACTTTGGGGATAATGTGAGCCGGCAACCCTGTTATTTTAGATTACCAGAAGTAAATGTAGAACGCTACGGTGATGCCGAGAATCACGATAGTGTGGAATATATCCCACGCATTCCAGCTCTGACGGGTGGCCAGACGCTGCTCGGGAGTGGATGTGCCGAACACAAGACCCTGGATCTTCTTCTCGTCGGGAGCCGGTGTGAAAAGACTCACGATAAATACCACGGCGATGCAGAAGAGAAGCATGGCACCACAGAAATAGAGCCAGTTGGAATCGTAGAACATATACTGGAACCAGGTGGGATCATCTCCGCCTACAGGCTGGTTGCTATACCAGATCTTGGCGCTGAGACGGGTGCAACCAATGAGCAGACCTGCGATAAGACCCCACATACCACCCTGGGCTGTGGCGCGCTTCCACACGATGCCGACAAGGAAGGCTGCAGCGATACCGGGCGCAAGCACAGACTGCACATCCTGCAGATAGAGATAAAGCACATCGCCTACGGAACGCATCACGGGAATCCAGAGGATACCGAGAATCACGATCACCACTGTGGCGGCCTGACCGATATTGACAAGCTTCTTGGGAGGAGTGTTGGGCTTGAAGCGCTGATAGAAGTCGATTGTGAAGAGTGCTGCCGAAGAGTTGAAGAGAGATGCGAGCGACGACATGAGGGCTGCGAGAATACCACAGACAATAAGTCCTTTCACACCGGCCGGGAGAAGTTTGGCTACGAGTGTGGGGAAGGCGGCGTCGGAGTTGGGATTACCTTCCGGAGTGAGGGGAAGGAAGTCACCGAGCTGCTGATGAAGCGCGAAAGCGATCATACCGGGGATAAGGAAGAGGAACACGGGGAGAAGCTTGAGGTATGCACCGAAGATAGTGCCTCGGCGAGACTCCTTCTCATTCTTACCCGAAAGCACACGCTGTACGATGAACTGGTCGGTACACCAATACCAGAAGCCGATCACGGCAGAGCCGATGAGGGCGCCGAGCCAGGGATACTGGGCATCGTCGTTGCTGCGGATAAGATTTACCATTGAGTCGCCTGCCTCGTTCACCTTAACGGCAGAGCAAATCTCCATCATTCTGTCCCAGCCACCGAGCTCCTTAAGACCGAGCACGAGGATGATTACCGAACCCAGGAGAAGAATAGGGGTCTGGAGCACAGAGGTGTAGAGCACGGATTTCATACCGCCGATGATGGTGTAGATGGCGGTGATGACTACAAGACCGATAGCGGCGATCCAGAAGAAGTCGATTCCCCAGAGAGTGTCGATTCCGAACACCTGCTGGAATACAAGCCCACCGGCATATACGGTTACGGCCACTTTCGTGAGCACATAGCTGATAAGAGAGATCACCGAAAGGATGGTGCGCGATGTGGAGTTGTAGCGACGCTCAAGAAACTCCGGCATGGTGATTACCATAGAACGGGTGTAGAAAGGCACGAACACCCAGCCTAAGATAAGGATCATCCAGCCCTGGATCTCCCAATGAGCCATGGCCATACCGCTCGAAGCGCCCGAGCCGGCGAGACCGATAAGATGTTCTGAACCGATGTTGGATGCGAAGATCGAGGCACCGATCGCAATCCATGTGGCATCCTTGCCACCCAAGAAATAGTCGCCGGCGTTGTCTTGCTTCTGCTTCATAACCCACCAGATGATGGCTACGAGGGCAATGACAAACAGTCCGACCACAATCCAGTCTAACGTTTGCATACTGTTGAGGTTTATAGAATTAAGTTTTAAGAATTTTTCAGGGTAAGGCCGGGAAGCCGGAGTGGAAGAGGTTCCGGCTTCCGTGGCCTGCTGATTTCGGGTTATTGAATTTTTATTTCACTGAGAATTTGTAGATGCAGTGAGAGTTGTAGGTCTCGCCCGGATTTAGGCGGACAGTGGGCCACTGTGCCTTGTTGGGGCTGTCGGGGTAATGCTGAGTCTCAAGGCAGATGGCTGCGTGCTGATTGTAAGCCACGCCATTCTTTCCGGTCACTGTTCCGTCGAGGAAGTTGCCTGAGTAAACCTGAATGCCCGGCTCGTTGGTGTAGACGTCAAGCACGATGCCGGTGGAGGGGCTATAGAGTTCGGCTGCCTTCACTGCGATGTCGCCGTTGGTGTCGAGCACGAAATTGTGATCGTAGCCATTGCCGTTCTTCACCTGGATATTGTCGAAAGCTTTGATGCTGTCGCCCAATGTGCGAGGCTGACGGAAGTCGAAGGCGGTGCCGTCTACAGATGCGAATGTTCCGTCGGTCATGTAGGTGTCGTCGATAGGGGTGATCTTGGATGCGTTCACCATCAGCTCATTGTTGGTGATAGGCTGAGTGGGATCGCCGTTAAGGTTGAAGTAGGAGTGGTTGGTGAGGTTTACGATAGTCGGCTTGTCGGTTGTGGCGGTGTAAGCGATATCGATAGAGTTGTCAGGAAGGAGAGTGTATGTAACCTGAGCGGTCATGTTGCCCGGATACCCGTTGTCGCCGTCGGGAGAGTTGAGGGTGAGCACTACGGTAGAGTCATTAGGTTGCTGAGCCTGATAAACCCGGTATTGCCAGCCTAAATTACCGAGTTCTCCACCGCCGTGAAGCGAGTGCTTCCCATTATTGATAGGGAGCTGATATTCTGTTCCGTCAAGAGAGAACTTGCCCTCGTTGATGCGGTTGGCGTAGCGGCCTATTGACGCGCCGAAGTCAGAGAGATTATTTTCGGGGAAGTATGCCTGAACACTGTCGAAACCAAGCACGACGTCCTGAAGATTACCGTTCTTGTCGGGCACCATCATCGAAACGAGACGGCCGCCGAAGTTAGTAATGCAAGCTTCAGCACCATTAGCGTTGACGAGGGTGAAGAGGGCTGTGGAGTCGCCTTTGTATTCAGCCTTGAATTTGTTAGGGTCGAGACCTGATTTTGTAAGTTGCGGAGCTGTGGCCTGATGGCCGCCGCAGGCTGCGAGGAGGATGATGCTGCCGAAAGCGGCCGCGAGTTTGATCTGCTTCATGATCTTGAGATGATTGGTGTATGTTATTATTATTGATTCGCTATTCCTATTTCCTATTCCCACTGAAAGTGGTCAGTTGAGAAACAACCGATGAGATATGCCGGATATTGACTCTTTGAAAGGTGGTATTGGCAGAGTTTTCCGAGTATTTATTCCTTGGAGAGGGAGCATGGTAAGGGATTTTACGGGTTATGCCGGGCATATCAAAATAGTTGGTTTTCAAGCTTTCAACGATTTGGGTGTAAAATTAACACCCAACTTCCCCCTCTGCAAATATATTTATATGTTTTATAACATATTTTTCGTGTGTAAATGTCGTATAGGACAATCGTGCTACAAAAAGACCAAAAATAAGTGTACTTTCTACACTTATTTTTGGTCTCCTCTATTTACTACTTAAATCGTATATAATATAAATCGTTCACACGAGTTGCATATGATTCATCTCATGTCCGGCGAAGGGACGACGCCCTATTATAGAGAAGCCGCACTTCTCATATAATCTACGGGCACGATCGTTGTCGAGGTCGCATAACAGCCCTAAAGGTTTCTCGCAGCGACGGGCTTTCTCGGCCGCATCGAGTATAAGCGCTTTTGCCACACCTTGCCCACGATATTCGGGGAGTGTCATGAGTGTGTCAAGATAAAATTCATCAGGTTCTGTTTCTCCGGGCACATTCTCTATCTCATCGGCCGACATTTCCCAGCCGAATGTAGCGTTCGCCTCTGCGAAGAATGGGCGGCGGAGTTGCTTGAGTAGTGCTCCGTCATAACTTACGCACACGCCCATTGGAGAGCCCTCTTCATCTCGGGCTATGCGGGAGTTCAGGTAGGAATATTGAGTATCATTGCGTGCTGCAAGGCGTGCGAAGAGGTCGTGAACATCTTCCGCAGTATTGTGATCGCCGGCAAGATGCATTGTCAGTTCCGGTCCGATAGCCTCGATGATGGCGTCGGCGATAAGCGAGGCATCTTCCGGTGTGGCTGTTTCTATTTTCATAGCTTATTTATATAATTTTGAGTCTGAAATGGGAAGCCTTATTCAGATAAGTATGTGTCATAAATTATTGATATAAGTAGCCACATACTTAGGGGCAATCCTGCTGAAGAGGATAGATGGGTGAATAAGAGTGCTATATTTATAACGTTTACTTTTTGAATAAAGATGTCAGTTCCCAGGTTTGTGTAGATTTATTGTCAGAAAGGGATCAGAAGGGGATACCTAATTATGAAAAAGTTTTGACAATATCATACTCATAATAACGCGAAATGTTATAAATTTGCAGAATAAACAGATTGACTGACTGATCATGAAGAAATACCAGATCATTATTTGGCTCGCGGCACTTGTTGTAGGTGTGGGAGTAGGCATGCTGCATATTGATGCGGTGGATAGTGTGATGACGTTTATCGCCACAGTGTTTACTCGACTGTTCCGGCTATTGGCAGTCCCTACCATTGTTTTGGCAGTGATAACCACGTTGGCATCGTTAGGTGGAGGTAAGGAGACCGGCAGGATTTTCAGAACCGCTATCACTTATACGCTGCTTACTACAGCAGTGGCCTCGTTGGTGGGTCTGCTTTATTATGTTCTTATCGCTCCTGGAAATCTTCCGGCCGGAATCGTGGCGGAGGAGAATCCCGGAGGTGTCGACAAAGTGGAGTTTTCCTATTCCGACCATCTGATGTCGGTGATCCCCGACAACATTGTGAAGCCGTTTCTTGACGGGAATGTGCTTTCGCTGCTTCTGCTCTGTTTCGCGGCCGGTATCGCTATTTCAAAGATGCCTGACAGTAAACCGAAACAAACGGTGGTGAATGGCCTCCTTGGATTGCAGGAGCTGTTGTTTACGTTGATACGTTGGCTTATCGCGATTCTCCCTATCGGCATTGTGGCATTCGCGGCACAATTGACTGCGGAGGTGAGCGGCGGAGTGATGCTCGATTCGTTAGGTAAGTATGTGCTTGTGATAATGGCCGGCAATTGCACTCAGTTTTTTGTGATTCTACCGCTGTTCTTATTGATAAAAGGTATCAATCCGATTAAGACCCTCAAGGGAATGATGCCGGCGGTGCTCATGGCCCTCTTCACCAAGAGTAGTGCCGCCACCTTACCCGTTACGATGGAGAGCTCGGAGAAACGCCTTGGAGTGAATCCGAAAGTGGCACGGTTTGTGTTGCCTATCTGCACCACGGTGAATATGAACGGGTGTGCCGCGTTTATTCTCGTCACCTCTCTATTTGTGATGCAGAACAACGGAATGCCCATAACGTGGGTTACGATGCTGACCTGGGTATTTATCTCGGTGTTGTCGGCGGTTGGAAATGCCGGCGTACCGATGGGGTGTTACTTCCTTACCTTGTCGTTGATGTCAGGAATCGGTGCCAATGTAGGAATCATGGGTATCATACTCCCGATCTATACTATCATCGATATGGTTGAGACTGCCGAGAATGTATGGTCTGATTCTTGTGTCGGAGTTATAACCGACAAGGTTGTCAGGGATAAGAAAATATTAGAATAATTCATAATCAGTGATCAGTGATCAGTGATTAGTGATTAGTGATTAGTGATTAGTGATTAGAGATCAGTGATTAGAGATCAGTGATTAGAGATTAGAGATTAGTGATCGGTGATAATTCATACTGCAAAATTCATAATAACTAATCACTAACACTTAATCCATAATTCCTAATCCATCATTCCAAAACCATCAGTTAAGTAATTTGTAAATTTAGTAATTATGCGAAATCAGATAAAGAATGTATTCAATAGCACGATCTCAGAGATTTCAATGCTTATGATAGTGTTGTGTCTTGTGTTGATATCCCTGTCGGTAAAGATGGGAGGTGTGCCTGTAATAGAGGTGGGAGCCGGATTGGCAGCCGGAGTGATACTTGTAGGCTGGCTTTCGTGGGCTACCTATAAGCTCGCCACCCGTAAGCCGGTAGCGGAAATGGATGTTAAGTCACGTCTGATCGCAGAATCGTGCAGTTGCTTCCTGATATTCTGCTGGCTGCTGCTTGGCAGTTTTCCTCTTGCAGCTGTCATTTGGGCGCCTTTATTCACCTATACTCTTTACCGTTCTTTCAAAGAGTCAAGAGCAAATGAGGCATAAAGAGTTAAGAGAAAAGAAAGCATGATGAAGATAAATATAATTCCGGTGGCTTTATTGATTGGTATCTCCTTCGCAGCAGAGGCAGTGACGACTCCTGAGAGTAATACATCTGAAGTCGTTGCTGTAAGTGGCGTTACTGATGTAAACGTTGCTATGAACGATTCTATCCGTAGGGCTCTGGACTATCAACGTAAGAATTATCCGGCGTCGCAATATCGAGATGTCTACAAGAATTTCATGCAGGATTTCTTTGGTCCGGGTCATATACTTGCGAGCACCGCCGGTGCTGAGGCATATCTGAAGCGGGAGATGGCGGAGACCACCGACTTCGACGGTCCGCAATATGAACCTACGGGATTCCGTGGAAATTTCTATCGGGTGAATATCGGTCTTGTAAAAGACGGTACCATTCCCTATGACGTTTTCTTCGATGCTTTTGTAAAGAGTGTGTCGGGTATTGTGCCTCCCACTCCCGAATATTGGATGGGTGTATGGAGCCGGGTAGACTCCGTTATCGGCGATATGGGTTGGAAATTCGAGAATGAACAGACCGACCGTGAGGCGATGGCAAAGCAGTTTGCCGAAGGTAACTATATAGTGCATCACAGCGAAGCCTATAACAAGGCTGTTAATTTCCATTACCGCATAATTTCCCGTGAACTCTTCGAAGAGAAGATATTGCCTTATCTGAACAAGTAAGTTGCCTGGATTAGAGGCGTATGCCCACTCCGAGCATTAGATTCTGTGGGTCTTTGAAGTTTCCGAGCCGATAGCCTGTGTTCAGGTAGATACGTTTCGTGATGAATGTTTTCAGAGTAAGCGATTGAAAGAATGCCTTGTCACCTTTGGGATTCACGATATCGTAGCCCATTCCGACGTTAACGGAGAAGATGGGCATTGTCAGCTCTGCATGAGCAGACACTCCTATACTGAGCTGTTTGCCAAAGGGGGGACGTTTGAATTTGATATCCTCATCGTAGCTTCCATCTACCCAGTAAGGCTTGAGTCCGGCGCCCTCATCCCATTGTGCGTCGAGAGCCGGGCCGACCGCCACCCAACGATTGAGACGGCGCATAGGTGAGAACTGCAACCCGAGCACACCGAATTTTCCGGGACACAGCACCTGTTCATCCAGATAGCCGACATTTACGATGCGTTTTCTCCACGCGCCGAAAGCCGTTATATCGTAGACCCATCTACCTCTATCGGCTTCCTCTTCCAGAAATTGAGGCGTAGTGGATATGGATTTCTGAGGATTTATCACATAAGCAATTCCAAGGGAGGCGCCTAAGGAGTTTACGCCCGGATTGGGTAGCGATGTGTTGCCGTTGGAATAATGCTTGGCATTGATGCCGAAGATAAGTTGCCAACGTTCGCTGAGATTGTAATGGAGTTTGAGTGCGAGAGCCATATGCGCTGTCACAGCCGTGCTTACCGGATATGTATTATCGCGACTCTCTTCTCCATCATGTTTCCATCCGAAAGCTGCGCCAAACTGCCATTCATAACCCAACCAAAGTCGGGATGAAAGATGGACTATCGGTGCCCCTTGAAATATGTATGCCGAAATCGGAGTTCCTAACAGTTTAGTAGGGAAGAAAGGGTTTGCGCTTATCCCGATTCCCTGATAAAGCCCCTTATAGAGCATACCCTCGCGTGTGGCAGGGTTGAAACTGAAGCTACCGCGGATGCTCCCTGAAAAGGTCTTGTCGATAGATTCAGATAATGGGTTATTTCCCTTTAAAAAGACATTGCTTCCTGGCACCCATGCAGGCGAGACTTCGGCTCCGATGTGCCATTTCATCGGACGTGAAAACATTGAGGGGAGAGAGTCGGACTGCGCAGACATTGCGCCGGCACATAGGCAGAGGATTATGGCAAGCAGATTAATTCTCTTCATTGACATAGATTCTGTGAGATATGGGATAGAGGGATTTAACATAAAAATCGTAGATGTATTCTTTACCGGTGATTTCATTGAGGAAAAACATTTTCCCGACATTTGATGCACTGGAGTAAACAACTTCGACGATTGCATTAATGTTGCCATATGGTGGGATTTCCACGTCTATTTTTGTATTTCGGTCAAGACCGTCGTAAATGTATTTCACGTCAGGAGTAATGCCTTCTTTTTCCTGTATCACCCATTTGCCATTTACATATACAGGAACAGGGATAGTAAGATCTTTTCCCGGAATCTTGTGGTAGACGTTTGTGTTCTCCACAAGAATTGAGGCCACTTCATTCTGATAGGGAAATATGGGCATTATCTGTGGTACGTGCCCGTTGTTGTGAAATCCATAGCGGAATGAATTTATATGGTCTATGGAGCTTATAAACAGATCTTCGGAATAGTTCACTTCAATTAATTTCAGGGGTTTCCCGGGTGAAAACACAGCTTGGATACATTTGCAGCCGTAGGTGTATTCAATATCAATGATAGACTCGCGGTCATAGGAATCGGTCTGATAAATACTTTTAATCGTGAGAGTTTTGCCATCCTTTATGATTTCAAAGGAATTGATCCACGAGTCGTAGACAATGCGGCTGACTTCTGAAACAGGTGAGTCATTGGGAATAATATCACCCTTTTTGTTGTAGCAAGTGATAAGTGATGAATTACCGGAATATTGGATATCAATCGACAACAGATTTTTGGTGGAAATGGGTATGGAAATTTCTCCACCGTCGCCCTCTAAAGTGACAGAGACGGAATCTGTTGATTCAATGTCGTCAAGAAATATGTCGTTATTGCAGCCGGAGAATAGAGCGGCACATAGAAATATGAGGATTGTAGAAATGTATTTAATCATTGTTGATGCTGATGTTTTGATGTTGGTTAACGTGAAGCAGTCTATACTCGCTTAACTCGGTTATCTTTGCTTATCTAAAACCAAATGCAAAGATATATAAAAATATCGGCATCAGGAGAGTCGCGGAAAAGATGATTATTCTTTCAATTTGTAATTTATACTAAAATATGCAAATGAAGATAAAAAATATGTTTGAAGCCGGTAATTGACATCAGTGTACGTAAGAAAATCCATGTATGTTGTCAATCATGTCATTAATTTATGACAAATACTTATACTTAAAAGGTAAGCAGTCATATGGTTGCTTACCTTTTAAGTATAAGTATTATTGTGGCTGATTAAGTATAAGTATTATTGAGGCTGAATTAATTTTGAAATATAATCGTGTGTGGTGTCGGTTTATTTTGGGGGGAGGTGAAAGGATGAAGATTGTCAGAAGTTGTAGCCGAGGGTTAGTGTCACTCGATTTTCATGGAATTTGACATAATCGTCGTCAACCAGGTTCAACATGCCGATTCCACCGCTTACTCCAAAGTAGTAGCTTTGATATGTGATTCCGGCACCTACGCCCCAAAGAAGGTCAAACCGACGCATGCCTCCATCTTCGCCATAAATATTTTCTGATATTTTCTCACCATCGAAATTCACATGGCCTTTACCGGAGAGCCCAATTTCAAATTCAGGTCCGGTGAATACGGAGAGTTTGATGTCGGGAGTGAAATCGAAATGATAACCGGCCATGACAGGAATGCGTAGACCGAATTTTCTGACAGATAAATCAGTAATATTGAAATCTTCATCCATTATGAGGAGGTCGTCTTTAACGGAATAGGTGTTGTAGTAGAACTTGAGCCCCGGTTCGATATAGAAGTTGGCCACCACGGGAAGATTGTAAATGCCTCCGAATTCGATGCCGCCTCCGTTCTTGAAGACGTCAACACTGACGTTCTCAATTTTCATATTGCCGGGACAGGTGATTTCACCTCCCACGCGGATGCCGAAATAAGCACGGTTATCGGGATTATTGTATACTGTGTTCTGAGCCGGCAATGTAAAAGAGGCCAAGCTGAAAAGCGCTGCTGAAATAAGAAATCTTTTCATAAGTTAGTAGGGTTTATAAGATGAATGGAGAGTTTAAGGTTGAGTTGAAAGTCGTATGACTTGTAGATGCGCGTAAAGTTAATCAATTTGTCAACACAAAACAAATATTTGTATGAATTATGGAATAATAATTTAAATAAGTCCTTTACTTGTTGATTGTGTGAGTTGGATAACAATACATGTCGGTTTTTATCCAATTGATTTTGTATTTGAAGCGTAAGTTTTGGCCACACCTACGCCGAATCATAGGATTTGCGTAGATTTTCCAAGTTTGAATCATATGATTTGCGTATATTTCTCTTGATTTTATCATATGTTTTTTGTAATTTTACAGAAAATCAATGAGTTTAAGAAGATGTACAGGAAAGCATACAAGAAAATGATGGAATGGAAGGATTCCGAGAGCCGGAAGCCCTTGCTACTACTCGGTGCGCGACAGGTAGGTAAGACCTGGCTTATGAAGGAGTTCGGTACAAATGAATATGAAAACGTTGTCTATATCAACTGCGATACCGAACCTCTGGCACAACAGCTGTTTCTTTCCGATTACGATATACCTCGTATTATCCTTGGGTTTCAGGCTATCACGGGACAGACGGTTACCGAAGGGAAGAGCCTTATTATTCTGGATGAGATACAGGAGGCTCCGAGGGGTCTGCATTGTCTTAAATATTTCTGTGAGAATGCTTCGGGTTATCACATTATGGCGGCGGGATCATTGTTGGGAGTAGCTTTGTCACATAAGGAATCATTTCCTGTCGGGAAAGTGGATATTCTCAACATCCATCCTATGGATTTCGAAGAATTCCTATTGGGAATAGGTCAAAAGCCACTTTCTGATATCCTCACGACGCATGATCAACGGCTAATCTCAACCTTTGCAGATAAACTCACCGATTACTTATTTCAGTACTATTTTGTAGGAGGTATGCCGGAGGCAGTCCTCACCTTTGCCTTACACAATGATCTTAATAAGGTCAGAGCTATACAACAGGCCATAATAGACGCTTATCGCAGAGACACGATAAAACATACCTCTAAGACGGAATCTGTAAGAATAGATCAGGTGCTTGAAAGCCTGCCTTCGCAACTTGCAAAGGAAAACCGGAGGTTTATCTATGGAGCAGCAAAAAAGGGAGCACGGGCGGCAGATTTTGAGATAGCTATACAATGGCTTCAGGATGCCGGACTCATATATAAAGCCACACGGGTGTCAAAAATTGCTGTTCCGCTGAAATTCTATGAAGACTTCACTTCATTCAAGCTCTTTTTCGTAGACACCGGACTTCTTGGATGTATGGCGGATATTCCTGCTTCCATTATCGTGGATAAAGGTGAGAATCTCACGGAATTCAAAGGAATGTTGACGGAGCAGTATGTGGCGCAGCAGTTGGCATCAGCCGGATTCTCCCTGTATTACTGGACAAATGACTCGACACCTGCGGAAATAGATTTTGTCATTCAGAAAGAGGGGAAGGTATATCCTATTGAAGTGAAGGCGTCAAGAAATGTCAGAGGAAAGTCCATAGCCCAATATATCAAGGATAATCCGGGTATTACAGGGCTGAGGTTTTCCCTTCTTGATTTCAAGGAGCAGGACTGGATAACCAATATCCCCCTCTATGAGATATCTTATCGTGTGGTTTGCCCGTGAACTTCTGCCTTTGTTGGGCTATGCACGTTGGGAAAATTTCCAAGTAGCAATCAATCGTGCGATTGATTCGCGTATCTCTCAGTCAATCAATGTTGATGACCATTTTTGTGAGATCACGAAAATGGTCAAACTCAAAAAACTAAATACAATTAAGAACATTTTGAAAAGTTAAATTTGAAGTTGTTTTAACTTTTTCTTTGTCTGGATTTAGACAGCTTTCGGAGGTGATTTTTTAGCTTGAAGAGGAAGTTTAGCGGGCTAAACGACCGATGAGAGATGAA
>CAZEOI010000021.1:0-54627 GCA_964513775.1 uncultured Sangeribacter sp.
CTATGTCAATTGTGGGACAGGCATTATCGACATAGCATTCCCGCAGAAAGAAATAGATAAGCTTGTGGAGTTTCATCTCATCGATTTCTTCCCGGAATTTATTTTTATATTTTTGGGCAAAATAGCCGGCGATTTTAAGAGCGTCAAGCATGGTGGGGAGATTTTTATTTGATGCGGTGATAGGATTCGAAGCTGTAGGAGAGTCCGTCGGGAGTCCGGTAGAGGTCGGTCGTTTTGGAGAGTTTCCAGTCTTCGGGGGAGATGGCGGGGAAAAAGGTGTCGGCATTCTGCTGGATGTCGTAGATATGGGTCACCTCGATTGAGTCGAGCAGTGGGAAGGCCTCCTCATAAATCTGGCCTCCGCCGATGATGAAGATCTTATCGCTCCCATCGGCCCGGCGGGCCATATCCAAAGCCTCCTCAAGAGAGTGGGCCACAAGAGTGTCGGCGGCCGAGTAGCCGGGATTACGGGTGATGACGATGTTCGTGCGTCCGGGCAACGCTTTAGGGAGGGAATCACGGGTTTTGCGTCCCATAATGATGGGATGTCCCGTCGTGAGTTGCTTGAATCTTTTCAGATCCTCCTTGATACGCCAGATCAGGTCGCCGTTGTAGCCAATCTCGAAATTATCGCCCATAGCGACTATCGCGCAAATCTCATTGGTTTTCATATACCCAAGTTTAATACAAAGTAATATAGTAAGACGGCTAATAATCAGGAATGGTTATTCTGAAAGAATCCTTGTTTTCAAACAGTCGATTCTCTCAATAATCCATTGTCTCAATTCAAGCACATGGCGTTGTCTATCATCGCTCGGTAAAACGTAAGCCCAGTTCTGGAAGATACTCTCTCCGGGCCAGCGACGGGCGTTAAGGCGTGCCGAATCATCAATTAGAGCTGCGTAAGAATCGAAAAAATCGAGCATGTCGTCGAAGTCTTCGGTTAAAAACTCTTCGAAACGCTCCTTGTATCGCTGTTTGAACTCGGGCATGTCCATAAGAGTGCGGAGGAAAGAATTCACATTCAAGGAATGGTAGGGATTCCGGGTAAAATAACTTTCATCTTCATCAGATGTAGTAGGTATCGCGAGGTTGAATGAGGCATCAAAATCCCACGCAGGACCGAAGTTATATTTTTCTCCTTTTTCGAGAGAGTACTTATGAATATAAAAACTCTTGGGATGTGCTAATTCATGATTACAGGTTAAATCATATACCAAGAGATAATTCACAGCACTTTCGAGATCGAATGCCTCGAAAGCGTTCCCTTCAGCAACCATTTGTTCAGCTTTGTTGAAATCCTCTTCCCAGATTAAAAGCCTATCCGAGGGGGACAATGTCGAGGGATTCTCTTCATAAAGTTCTTCAAAATCCGGATCCTTAACCATCATCGGCAGATCATAAGTTTCGGAACGGAATTTATAGGGCTCATCATAATTCGTATCCATTTCAAAAAGGATTCCCGTCTCTTCATCGATATCTACGCTCGATGAATTGATACCTACTTTTTCGGTCAAGGTATAAGCTCCCTGATAATGGTCGTTGAGAAACAGATGCACGGGTACTATCGTATTGCTATAGGGGACTTCCAGTCTGCGGGCTACCCACATGGCCATAGCGTTCCTCATCATGCTTGGATCAATGTAGTTGTTAAGCAAGACATAGTTTTTAGCTTTTTTGAAGCCGCATATTGAGGTCTTTTTAGAAAACTTTAGCCGAATAGGTTTTTTGGGCATATTCCATGTTGAATTTCCTCTCCCTTTGATTTTTAGTGAGAGCGCAGATTCATCTTCAGCTGTTCCGTTACCTTCGATGTCAAGTGTGGCGTTAAGATACAAATCTTTCTCCCATAGAGAGGTTGCTTCCGGAAAATCTTCAAGCTTAATATACAGCGCCGGTATTTCTCCATACTTAATCAAGCATGAATCGATTTCAGATACAGGAATTTCCTCCTTTCCGAATATCCAGTCGTCGAAGACAGCTTTGATGCAGCGGTTATCCTCGTCGAAATGGTGATTGACAGAGGCTTCCTCAATGAGCTTATGCTGAATAAATACTCCATCTTTGCCATACACTGATAGATACTCCCGGGCATAGGCGGAAGTAGTAGTAAAGGGGGAGAACATTAAAATGGTAAGGATGGAAGATAAGGAAAGAGATGTAAGTTTCGTAAGATGCGGGTTAATCATTTTGCTATAAATTTTATAGTCGGGAGATTAGAGACATTCAGTAGATATACGCCTGAAGTTAAAGAGTCGAGGGGTAATTCCACTTCGGTAGTGAACGATTCCGAACGAATGGTACGCCCTGACAAGTCGGTGATGTATGCCATCAAGGGGTCCTGATGCAATGAGCTGTCTTCAAATGTTATCTTTATGCTATGAGGCATCAGACTTACCTTAGGTTCCGGCAGATTGACGCGCAGATTGCCTACAGAGATATCAGGCATCTTTTCCTTATATTCTATCGATTTAATCTGCTCGATTATGAATCTGATTTCAGCTGACGAAGAGTCTACGAGAAAGCCGTTCCCCTCTATACCGTAAGTCAACGATTCATCGACTACAAAACAGCTTGTGACACCATCGAGAGTTTCAATGTACATGTAATATTGCTTGATATCAGACAGATCCGGTTCTTGAGATCCATCTTCAGACCCTGTTATATCGGATTGTAAATCATCGGTTGACTCCCCGGTTTCCTGTATACCGATCGATGTGGCATGCAGCACTAAAGGTAATAAGAGGGATATTAACAACAAATGCAAACGTTCTAATGCCATAGAAGTAAATTTATTACTGATTTCGCAAATAAGACACAAAGTTAGCAAAAATGATTCAATCTTAGCCTTATATTTTGGATAATTTTGGATTGTATCTCTCAATAATTGTTAAAAGAATATATGCCTGTCAGTTATGGCTCTTTGCGTACTCGCGATTTTTTTATTAAATTTGTAATTCAATTCGCAGATTAGTATGAAGAAAGCACTAATAACGGGAGTAACCGGTCAGGACGGTAGTTTCCTGGCAGAATTCCTGCTTGAAAAAGGATATGAGGTCCACGGCATCATCCGTCGATCCTCTGTGGATTTCCGCGAACGCATAGCGCATCTCGAAGGGTTGCCAAACTTCCATCTGCATTATGCGGATCTGGGCGACTCGATGTCGATGATGCAGGTGGTGGCCAAAGTGCGCCCCGATGAGATATATAATCTCGCGGCGCAAAGCCATGTGCAGGTATCGTTCGATTGTCCGGAATTCACGGCAAACGTCGACGCGGTAGGAGTGCTTCGTATCCTTGAGGCTGTGCGACTCTGCGGCCTGACCGATACATGCCGAATCTACCAGGCCTCCACATCCGAGCTATACGGCAAGGTGGAGGAGGTGCCGCAGAACGAGAACACTCCATTCCATCCGTACAGTCCGTATGCTGTGGCTAAGCTTTACGGCTTCTGGATAGTGAAGGAATATCGCGAGGCATACGGCATGTACTGTTGCTCCGGCATTCTGTTCAATCATGAGAGCGAGCGGAGAGGGGAGACCTTCGTCACCCGCAAGATTACACTTGCGGCGGCGCGCATAGCGCAGGGAAAGCAGGAGAAGCTCTATCTCGGCAACCTTAGTTCGCTGCGCGACTGGGGGTATGCCAAGGATTATGTGGAGTGCATGTGGCTGATTCTGCAGCAACCCAGGCCTGATGACTATGTGATAGCGACGGGAGAGCAGCACTCCGTGCGGGAGTTCTGTCTCTATGCTTTCCGAAGAGCCGGCATCGAACTTCGTTTCGAGGGTGAGGGTGAGAATGAGAAGGGGATTGATGTCAAGACCGGTAATGTGCTGATCGAGGTATCCCCTGATTTCTATCGTCCGACGGATGTGGTCAATCTGCTCGGTGATCCTGCGAAGGCACGCGAGGAACTTGGCTGGAATCCTAAGAAAACCACCTTCGAAGAGCTTGTCAACCTGATGGTGGATGCCGATATGGCCAAGGTGGCGGTTGAACGAGCCAGCGAACAGGTGAAGACTAACTTGGCCGAATACCTTGAGAAAGGGATTGTCAAATGATGGAAAAAGATTCAAAGATATATGTGGCCGGCCACCGTGGAATGGTGGGATCGGCAATAGTCAGGGAGCTTGAGCGACAGGGTTATCACAACATCATAACGCGTAGCCACGCCGAACTGGATCTTATCAACCAGCGTGCCGTCGACGACTTCTTCGCATCCGAACGACCGGAATATGTTTTTCTGGCGGCCGCAAAAGTCGGCGGTATCGTCGCCAATGACGGAGCACCGGCCGACTTCATGTATGACAACATGATGCTGGAGATGAACGTTATCCATGCGGCATGGCAAAACGGGTGCAAGAAATTGGAATTTCTCGGATCGAGTTGCATCTATCCGCGTCTGGCGCCTCAGCCGATGCCGGAGAGCTGTCTGCTGACATCGGAACTTGAGAAGACCAACGAGGCTTACGCGCTTGCAAAGATCTCCGGGTTGAAATACTGCGAATATCTTAACCGTCAGTATGGCACGGATTATATCTCCGTCATGCCCACGAATCTTTACGGCCCCAACGACAACTATCATCCGAGCCACAGCCACGTGTTGCCGGCCTTGATCCGTCGCTTCCATGAGGCGAAGGAAGCCGGGGTGGAGGAGGTTGTCTGCTGGGGCGACGGCTCTCCGCTGCGCGAATTCCTGTATGTAGATGATCTGGCCAATCTTTGCGTATTCCTTATGAACAACTATTCCGGCAATGAGACGGTCAATGCCGGCACGGGAAAGGAATTGAGCATCAGGGAGCTTTCGGAACTTGTGGCTCATACGGTGGGCTATGAGGGCCGAATCGTATGGGACACGACCAAGCCGAACGGAACGCCGCGCAAACTTCTCGACGTGAGCAAAGCCACCGCACTCGGCTGGACTTACCGCACGGATCTTGCCGACGGCATACGGCTCGCCTATGCAGACTTTCTCAGCAATCCCATGCGTGCAGAACGCTGAAACGCTCCATCAAAGGCTAATCACGAGATGACATCTCCACAACAGACATCAGCAAACAAGAGAATCGCCGTCAATACGCTTATGCTGTATGGGCGGATGATTTTTCTGACGTTGATCAATATCTACACGATTCGTGTCACTCTGGAATGTCTGGGTGACATGGATTACGGCATCTATGAGGCTGTGGCCAGTTTCATAGGCACCATGGGCTTCCTCAGCGGAACGATGACGTCGGCGACCCAGAGATTCCTGTCCTATCATCTTGGCAGAGGTGACCATGAGGGATATAGCCATACCTACAGCATGTTCCTGATGTGTTTCGCGGGATTTTCCCTGCTACTGATACTGGCGGGAGAGTTGCTGGGGCATCTATTCGTGGATCATGTGCTCAATATACCTCCCGACCGATTGGGAGCGGCGATGTGGGTATATCGGTTCGCCATAATCAATTTCGCCTTCTACTTCATGTCGATACCTTTTACGGCGCAGATTGTGGCCAACGAGAAGATGGGAGTCTTCGCCTACTTCAGTATCGCCGATGGAGTGATGAAACTGTTGATAGTGATGGCGTTGCTGTATGTGGGGACAGACAGGCTCGTGCTCTATTCCGGCTTGCTTGCCGCGCAGACCGTGCTGCTTGACGTGATATACGTATGGTATTGTCGTGCGAAATTCAGTTTCTGTAAATTCCGGCTACGTGGCGACCGGCTTCTGCTCAAGGAACTCGGCGCTTATACGGGCTGGAATCTGTTTGGCAGCGTATCGGGGATGCTTGTCGTGCAGGGGCAGGGAGTGTTGCTGAATATATTCTTCGGCCCGCTTGTCAACACCGCCAAAGGTGTGGCCAACCGGATATACAACGTCATCATGAGTTTTGCCTCCAACATGTTCATGGCCTTTTCACCGCAGATAGTGAAATCATATGCGTCGGGAGAGCGTGAACGTATGCGATGGCTTGCCATGCAGAGTAGCCGACTGGCATTTTTCATGCTGATGATTCTGTCGTATCCATTGCTTGTGTCGATGCAGTCGGTGCTCAACCTTTGGCTTGGCGCTGACCTTGTAACACCCCTGATGGTAGGCTTCTCACAGTTGATACTCATATACTCGCTCGTGCAGTCGCTGGAGCCGCCGATCACTCAGATGATCCGGGCCACCGGAGAGATAAAGGAATACCAGCTGAAGGTAGGAGTATGGACGTTGATGTACATTCCGGTATGTATCCTTGTGCTGTGGCTCGGAGGGGATCCCATCTCCACGATGATAGTGCTTATCGCACTATATGGTGGAGTGATGTCGGTTCGCCTGTTGGTAGCTCGCAAAGCGGTAGGACTTTCCATACGTCGTTACATGTCGGACGTCACGTGGCCTCTGTTCAAGGTGACGCTCATACTTGGCATCGGCTACATCGCTTTTCTGTATTGGCCTGAGGCTGACAACTGGCTTAAGTTAATTGTTCGGCTTATAGCGGGTGGACTTGTGGCGTCATTGGTTATCTGGTCAGTGGGTCTGACATTAGACGACCGCAGCATGGTAGTACGCCTTATCAAGAGCAAAATGCCCGGCAACAAGAGACGGCAGTAGGGACGCGATTAATCGCGTCCGCGTAGACCTTGCAATTTCGCGTCCGCGTAGATGCCATCAACCTCGATTGAGCATCTCGTCGCATGCAGGGGGGACCGTTATCGTTGTGGACGCGAAGAATCGCGTCCCTACGATTTATGCTGTTGAGTCCCTAACCACTGATACCGAAGGTGTCTTTGATAACCTTGTCGTTGATTGACTGTTGCGTCATGATGGAGAGCGTATTCAAAGTTGATACGAGAGTTGACTTATAACAAGCTTCTTTTATAAAGTTTCAGCAATGAAGTTGCTTGTTTAAAGATAACTTTTAGGGTTTACGATTCTCCAGTTTCGTCTAAATATTTAGATTTTAAAAGTTTTCTAATCTCGTTACGGCTGATTGGGTCTTTCATCATTTTGAATAAGCTAACATCAATAATAGCTCCGGAAAAATCTCGTTTCAGGGCTTTTATGGTAGAATACTCACTCTGACCCTGATATAATGGAGCCTTAACAAGTTCCCAAAATAGAGAAGATGATAGATGGAAGAAGGGGTATGCTATTCTTGGTGAATAGCCAGTATGACTTGGCACGTGGGCTTTCCAAACTCTCCTGAAATTTACTATGAGATTGTCTGTAATATGAATAAATGGAGAATTGATTTCTTCAGTTTCAATCATGTCAATAATTGTTAGAAGCAGGACTGCTTTATGAGGGGCAGTCTTGCTTTTATTTTTATTTACAGACATATTGGACAATAAATCAATATAATATTGAGGCGTTGTCATGTTTAGCAATCATCACGCTCTCTACGCAAGAGAGCACTAATATATGCAAATTTAGTGAAAATATCTGAGATTTAGGATAAAAATCACTGAATTTCTTCAAATTTCGTTTTCCAAAGAACTCTAATGTTTAGCAAGTTAAATCTAAAGAGTACGTAAGTGACTGGTTATTAGATTCTATCTGCTCATCCAAATCTCTTGCGTAGAGAGACCCAATAACAATAGATCAATATACTCTTGAGCAGATATAGTTTTTCAGGACATGAGTCCTTTCAATGTAAATCTCTTTGGCTGAAAAAGGGATACGACTATTTGATTGGCGGCAATAGCTTCACAGATGTCGATGCTGTAGTGAAGTTAGGCGTCGGCAAGAATATGGTGTCATCTATCCGCTTTTGGCTTCGTGCGTTTGGACTCACAAAGGCAGATGAACTTCAATCAATAGCAAGATACATATTTGATTCAAGAAATGGTTGTGATCCATTTACCGAAGACTTGAATACCCTTTGGCTTCTGCATTTCCTTTTAATTTCATCGGAAGTTGCGAGTGTATATAATCTCCTCTTTGTTGAATATCAACGTGAAAAGAAGGAGTTTTCAAGGTCGGAACTCCAGTCGTTTATAAAACGTAAATGTTCCAGCCCTGAGCAAAAGAATGTATATAATGAAAATACCGTTCGGAAGGATATCGGGGTTCTTCTGAAGAATTATGTTGCCCCGAAAGATTTGAAAGCTATTGAGGATTTCTCTTCTCTCCTAATAGTTTTGGGTATAATCATTGATACCGGTAAGCAATCAACCGATAAGGAACAGATATATACTTTCAAGATTGGTGATTCCTCCGAAATTGCATCCGAGATTATTCTCTTTGCACTTATTCATATGAAGGGGACTGACCATACTGTATCATTTGATGTACTTCAACAATTATCGCTAATATTCGGTATGTCTATGACTACATTGATAGATGTCATAAAATCATTGGAGTTTTCATTCCCCAATACGCTTGTGTTTACTGATAACAGCGGCATAAAGAATGTTCAATTCTTGAGAGACATTGATGGAAAAGAGGCACTCAATCATTATTACGACCAACTATGAGCTATATCCCTTCTGTAAATATTGAAATGAACACAGTTTCCGATTTTCGGTACATCGTAACCGAAAATGCAAAGCTCGTGGCCGGGAATATTGTTAATAGTTTTAATTCCGGACATCATTCTTTTTCAATAATTGGAACGTATGGTACTGGCAAATCAAGTTTTATTCTGGCACTAGAAGATGACCTTACTAATGGCAATAATAAGCTTGTTAAGAAAGGAGTGCTTGGCTCGGTAAAAGGTTTTGATTTCTTGAATATTGTAGGCGATTATGCTCCACTTGGAAGATTGCTCTCACATAAAATAGGAACTGTAGACGAGCATCCAATAAACGCACTCAACACATACTACCAATCAATACGCAAGCAGAATAAATTTCTTGTGATTGTGGTTGACGAATTTGGTAAAATTCTTGAATACGCTGCGAACAACAATCCAGAAAAGGAGCTCTATTTCCTTCAGAAACTATCAGAGTTTGTGAATGTGCCGTCCCGAAGTATAATCCTGCTGACTACACTCCATCAAAACTTTGGTAGTTATGCCGCCAAACTCACTGAAACCCAACGAAACGAATGGCATAAAGTAAAAGGAAGATTTCAGGAGATAGTATTTGTAGAACCGGCTGAACAACTTCTATCGCTTACAGCGAAAAGACTAAACACGCAACGCCAATTATCAAAAGGTGAAGAACTGTCTCTGAGTCTGCTCTATGATTTAGGAGTTCGTAGTAAGATTGTATCTCGCAATTTGGATTACAAAACGGCAGAATCGTTATATCCGCTTGATACAATATCAGCCGTTTGCTTGACATTGGCTATTCAGAAATATGGTCAGAACGAGCGTTCTTTGTTTTCATTTCTTTCTGCCAAAGGTGTTGGGTCTATCAATGATTTCAAATCCACACCATCAACAACGTATAATGTTGCAATGGTGTATGATTATCTGACCTATCATTTCTATTCAGCCATCACGGAAACTAACGCGGACTCTATGGGCTGGCGTTCTCTTTCAGTGGCGATTGAAAGAATTGAAGGTACTAATCTTGATGGAGATATTATAAAGGCCTGCCTTAAGTTGATTAAGACTATTGGGCTTATCAACATGTTCTTCAATGGCATCGTTCTTGATGATGACTTTCTTATAACGTATGGGGAGAACGCTTTAGGTTTGACCGATACTCAAGAATTGATAAAAACGCTTATCTCTCATAAGATTGTGAGATTTGCCAAATATAAGTCTCAATATATTCTTTTCGAGGGTACTAATATAGATATGGAGGAAGAGTTGTATAAGGCAGCCTCCATTGTCCCAACTCCAACCTTATCGGTTGAAGAGATTGCTCCATACATTAGTCAAAAGGCAGCCATTGCATCGGCATCTTATTATAGAACCGGGACACCCCGGTATTTTGAATATCGAATCACCAATGAGCCTACCATCATCGAACCGACCGGAGATATTGATGGCTTTATCCATTTGGTGTTCCCTCTTTCTGATAATGAATCTGAGGTTATTGCGATGTCGGCTTCTGCAAGTGCAGGTGCTTCGATTTATGGATATTTCAAGAATACGGATAAAATAGTCAAACATCTATATGAAATAAAGAAACTACAATATGTTATCGATAACGTCGCTTTCGATGATAGAGTAGCCAAATCTGAATTTGAGAATCAAAAGAATTATGAGACTCAAAAACTTAATGATACGCTCAATGCCTCGTTAACATCTGACTCAGGTAATATCGTATGGTATTACAATGGGAATCCACAGTGTATTAAATCTGTGCGTGATTTTAACAAACTGCTTTCGCGTGTATGCGATGAAGTATATTTTAGGGCTCCCATTATCAGGAATGAGTTATTCAATAGACAAAAACTAAGTTCGGCTATTTCGCTCGCCCGTGTCAATCTGCTTGATGCAATGCTTAATCATAGCGATGAGGAAAACTTTGGAATAGAATCGTTCCCACCTGAGAAAACCATATATTTCACATTATTCCGCGATTCTGGTATTCACCGTAAAGACGAAAATGGTAACTGGATTCTTGGTGCCCCCACATCCGATAAATTAAAGACACTTTGGGACGCATCCATTAATTTTGTCAATTCTTCAGTTGACAAACAGAAAAAACTTACAGAGTTAGTAAAGATTCTGAAAACTGCCCCATACAAATTAAAGCAGGGTGTAATTGACTTCTGGATTCCTATATTCCTTTATATTAACCAACAGGATTTTGCATTATATAATAACGGCACATTTGTTCTGTCTATTAATAAAGAAGTATTTGAGTTGATGCAGAAACGCCTGAATGATTTCTCACTAAAAGCCTTCAAAGTTTCCGGCGTAAAACTGGAATTCTTCAAGCGTTATCGTCAATTCTTGCGTAAGGATGATACTGTCGGAGTTTATGCGGATTCACTGACCGAAACAGTAAAGCCATTCTTCCACTTCTATCGAGGTCTTAATAACTATGCAAAGATAACAAGGAAGTTTGACAACGCATATACAGCAAAATTCAGAGATGTATTATCAAATGCCCAAGACCCTGCAAAGACATTCTTTGAGGATCTTCCTGCGGCGTTAGGATATAAAGACCTTAACAGCGATGTGTTTATTCAGCAATATCTTGACTTGATTCGTCGAGCTGTAAGAGAACTGAATTCATGTTATGATAATCTGATTGATCGAATTGAAGAAAAGATTGTTGAGCATCTCGGTCTTCCTTCAGACTATATTGAGTATAAAGAAATTCTTGAGGAAAGATATAAGACCATTGACTCGCACATACTGACACCTAAAACTAGGTCTTTTCTTGATCGTGTACTCGCTCCCTCAGAATCAAAACGTGAGTTTATTGAGAAACTGGCAATAGTCATCAATGATAAACGATTGGATGAGACAAAGGACTCAGACGAGGCAATGTTAGTTCACCAGCTGCTTCATATCCTAAGTGAATTAGAAAGATACTCTGCTATCGGAGTATCAACTTCTAATGATGGTTCTGAGGCATTCAGCTTTGAACTGGCTTCCAATAAAGGAGATTTTTCAAAATCGCAAACATATAGGCTTCCGAAAAATAAAGTGAAAGAAGCCAATGAAACCGCGTCAAAGATTGAATCTCTGCTTACTGACGATGAAGAATTGAATATCTGTATTCTTCTCAAACTCCTAAACGGTAAAATAAAATGACACAAGTAAGACACGTATTAGGAATATCGGGCGGCAAAGACAGTGCAGCTCTTGCGATATACATGAAAGGGAAATATCCAAAACTTCATGTAGAATACTATAACACGGATACCGGTTGCGAATTAGCTGAAACGGACTTACTTATAAATAGGCTTGAATCCTATCTTGGAGGCATCCGACGTTTACGCGCCGCTGAGGATAGTCCTGAGCCAACACCCTTTGAACATTTTCTTAAAGCAAGTGGCAACTTCCTTCCTTCGCCACAACAACGCTGGTGTACCCAGAAGATGAAACTTGCGGAGATGGAAAAGTTTGTAGGTGACACTCCGACTATTTCATATGTTGGTATTCGAGGTGATGAAGACAGAGAAGGTTATGTGTCAACTAAACCTAATATTCAAGCAATATTCCCATTTCGTAAAAACATCTGGAGCGTTGATGTTATCCATAATGTTATTCACCAGAATAATATTGACAGGTTTACAGAGATATATCTTAATCTCGCACCAGAAGAACTAAAACATGAGTTGAAGAAGATATTGGAACATCCATTGACTAAGGATTTCTACTATGGCAAGAAAGCGAATGCTTTGATGGATATTGATGTTAAACTATTCAACAAAGCTGTATTTGAGTTTCTCAAAGGAACTAACTATCCAGTAGGCAAGTTGGATGAGTTTCCTCTAATAGACAACGATGATATTCTTGTGAGAGATGATATTTTCCGTATCCTTGAAGATAGTGGTGTGGGCGTACCTGCATACTATAAACCCATCGAATTCGAGGTGGATGGAAAGGTTGGAACATATAATCGTAGCCGTTCAGGGTGTTACTTCTGTTTCTTTCAGCAAAAGCTTGAATGGATATGGCTTTATGAACAGCATCCTGACCTTTTTACCAAAGCAATGGAATTTGAAAAAGATGGCTACACGTGGAATCAAAACGAAAGTCTGGCAGACCTAATCAAGCCCGAACGAGTACGTCAGATAAAACTTGACGCTATCAAAAAACAAGAGGCTAAACGACAGAAAGGATCTGGCAAACTTGTTGATTTGTTTGGCGATCCGGAAGAAAATAACGAGGCGTTTTGCGCTAATTGCTTTATATAACTATGCTTAAGACCGATGTGACATGGCCTGAGTCATTCAGGTATCAAACTAACACGGAGTGGGAGCCAGTTGGTTTCTTCTCGGAGGCTCTGTGTAATGCCACTTCGTTTGACCTAATGCTCGGTTTTTTCTCTTCATCTGCCATTAATGTACTTTCATACGGTTTTGCATCATTTATTTATAATGGTGGCAAAATGAGAATGATTATCAATGATATTCTAAGCAGCGATGATGTTTCGGCAATCTCAATGGCTCATGATGGCAACGATTTGCCATTCTTTGATCTCAAGGATTTAGAACAACTGAGCTATACACTAAATAAGCGTGACAAGCATTTTTTTGAGTGTTTAGCGTGGCTTATACGTAACGACCGCATTGAGATTAAGATAGTGCGAATGGTCAACGGAAGCGGCATAGCACATACCAAATGCGGAACGTTCTGCGATGGCCTCAATAGAATTGGGTTTGAAGGATCTGTTAACTTCTCTCTTTCAGCATTCATGCACAATAGAGAGAGTCTTGGAGTTTACTGCGACTGGAACGGACCTGCTGATAATTGTAGGATTTGGGATATTCAGAAATCCTTCGAAAAGGTCTTTAACGGTGGCGATAAAGATGTTGAATTTATCGATGCCGGCAAAATTAAAGGTTATACGCTTGATAAGACTAAAGATAAAGGCATTACAGACCTTTTGAAAGATGAATTGGCGCTATTGGAAGATGCCGATGCATTTAATGTGCCTTCGACTGTTAAAACCGCCTTGCGAAAGGTTAAATCTAAAGTCAAGATGGATATAGACAAAATCAAGAAGGAGGAAATCTATAAGGAAAATAATCCGCATTTTCCTTTCCCTACGGGGCCGAGGCCATATCAAAATGAAGCTTTTGAAAGATGGAAAGCCAACGGGCAAAAAGGCTTCTTTGCTATGGCGACCGGTACAGGTAAGACAATCACCTCACTCAACTGCCTTCTTAAAATTTACAATCGTCTTGGGTACTATAAAGCAATTATAGTAGTTCCAACCGTTGCCTTAGTAGACCAGTGGGCTCAAGAATGTCGCAAATTTGGATTCAACAACGTCATTAAAATATATTCGCAATCGCCATGTTGGAAGAAGGATGTTGCGGATATTGAAATGATGGAGGAGCTAAGAATTGGGGGCGTGCCCATAAACTATGTGCTGATTGTCACGTACGCCTCAATCGTGAAGCCAAACGTACACTCTCGTTTGTTTGGGTTCCCAAAAGGGAAAGTCTTACTGATTGCTGACGAGGCTCACAATATGGGTTCTAATCAACTTTGCAAACTGATTCCCAAAATCCCATACTCCCGGAGAATCGGACTTTCTGCCACGCCGAAACGTCAATTTGATAACAGAGGAAATCGGCAGATTGAGAAATTCTTTGGATTCGAGAAGGAGAACTATACTTATGCCTATACTATGGCAGAGGCTATAAAGAATGGTGTTTTATGTCGATATTTCTATTATCCACACCTCGTAACATTGAGTGACACGGAATTTGAAGAGTATTTGGAATTATCCACGAAGATTGCAAAATATCTAACATTCAAGGGTGGCGATTTTAAGGACGACCCAATGCTGACTGCACTTATGATTAAGCGTAAGCGCATAATTCATAAGGCAGTCAACAAGCAATCTATGTTTAGAAATATACTGACCGACTATTATGCCCAAAAGAAATCTCTGAAATATACTTTGGTTTATGTCCCGGAAGGTAGCAGCAGCGATATAGATGACGAAGTTGCCAATGACCTTTTTGAAGAGGATTCGGATGCACTTCATTTGATTGATCTATATACGTCAATAGTTAGAGACATCAATACCAAAATAACAGTCGCGCAGTTTACATCTGGGAGTAAAAACAGAAATGAATTGTTATCATCATTCGCTTCTGGCAAACTGGATGTGTTAACGTCAATGAAATGTCTTGACGAAGGTGTTGATGTCCCTCGAAGCGAATTGGCCATATTTTGCGCAAGTACCGGCAATCCACGGCAATTTATTCAGCGGCGAGGCAGAATACTCCGTACCCATAAGGATAAGGAATACGCCATTATTCACGATCTTGTGGTTGCTCCGATGGTCAATTCCAATTCAGCGGCTTTTACCGTGGAAAGAAACCTTTTGCGCTCTGAGTTAAAGAGAGTAAAGGATTTCGCCGAGCTTTCAGAAAATCCGACAGCTACTCTTATGGAACTGACTCCCGTTATGAATCATTATAATTTAAACTTATACGAAGACAATGAATAGGCAAGATAGGATGCTACAGCTAGTATTGTCTGATGAGAAACTCATAAAGACTTACGACATAGAGCCGTACAAATATCCGACTTTACATGACGCTCTTTATTCCGAGGATCCCATCGTCACAAGTGTAGCAATGATTATCGACTCGATTAAAGACAACTTTGATGAGTCTGATATGAAAGCGTTGTACACACGAATCCAACATCATCTTAATGACACGTTATTGATATGAGAATACATAGTATCGAAATAAAAAACTTCCGAAGCTATTTCGGTCCAAATCGGTTTGAGATCAATTCAGGATTGACTCTCATAATCGGAGCCAATGGCGAAGGAAAGACCAACCTGTACGATGCAATGGAATGGTTGTTTGACAATAACGTCCGCAATGATTCCAAGCGTGTCGTATCGAAGAAGGCTATCGCTGCGCTAAATCCGGGCGATACGGAAGAGCTAATGGTCGCCATAGACTTTGAACACAATGATTTAAAGTATCGTATCGAAAAGTCATTCAGTTTTACCAAAAACGATGATGATACCGATATTCGCATTTCTCCAGTAAACTTTACAGGATATATGGAGGAAACCTCCGGCAGAGTACCAACCGATGGTGCGAGACTTCTTGATAACTGCTTCAATGCTTCCATAAGGCACTTTAGCCTAATGGCAGGCGAGGAGAGCTTGAAAGTACTTAATCAGCATTCTACGTTGCAGTACCTGATTCACACATTTAGCGCAATTAGACATGCCGACAAGTTTAAAGCATTTACAAAACTTGCAACTGAATTGGCTCAGCGAGCTAATCAGAATGCAATCTCCAAGAATGCCAAAAACAAAAGAGACTCTGACAGAATAACTCGCGACATTGAGAGCTTGACCTCGACGTTGCGCCAACAACAGTCTCAGCTTCGGAATAAACAGAATGAGGCTCGAAATTACGCTACCCAGATAGATGCTATCGTAAATTCGAGTGAGGCTTCTGCCGAAATGCGAGCACTTGAATCGCGCCTTGACAAACTCAAAAGCGAGAAAGCACAATGCCAGTCTCGCATCCACGAGAATTACACAATCGCTCTACTTGATGACATGCTTGTATTGGGCGGCATAATGCCGATATTAGGAGAATACTCGGAGAAGGTCGCTGACGCTGAACGCCGTCGTCGCAAAGAGGAGTATGATTACATCTTGAAAGAAGGTGAACGCAAGGCTCTCAAAAAGATAAAGCTTGAACTTGAAAACGGAGCCACACCGCTTCCGGTATATGCCCCAGATGAGAAGTTTATGCGCGAAATGCTACATGACCATATCTGTAAGGTTTGTGGCACACCAGCACCCGAAGGGTCTCCTGCATATAACTATATTCAAAATAAGCTAAATGCTTATCTTGAAAGTTTGAAGAAAGATGAGGAAAAAACGAAGCCGTGTTTTCCTAACTCATACATACCGCAACTGGCTAAACGAGAGACTATCATCAATAATGAGAAATCTGCGATAGCCAAGATATTCCAGCAGGTACAGGATCTTATTGAGTACAATGAGTCTCGTAAGAAACAGCTGCGTATGATAGAAGAGAATATCGCTCGGGTAGAGGAAGACCAACGAAAACTGCAAGCACGTGTTCCGGGCGTATCAAAGGAAGTATTACTCAATAACTTCACAAATCTGACCAATTGGAACAAATACAAGTCGGAGTGTGAGCTTAAGATTGTCAATCTGGAACATTCAATTGAAAAGCTTGAGAGTGAAATAGCCAATAAACGAGCTGACCTCAACAAGCTGGCGGTTAATACTCCAGCTGCAATATACTCGAAGATTGCAGCCGCGTTTGAGTGTATCCAAAATGCTTTCAAAAATGCTCTTATTCGCAATAAGACAGAGTTCATTCATGAACTTGAGAAGGTTGCCAATAAGTATCTGGCTAAACTCAACGTCGAAGACTTCAAGGGGACAGTGCACATCTATGCTGATGTAACCGGTTCGATGCGCATATCGTTGATTGATGCCGATGGCACGACTATCGACCCCAATAAGGCACTTGAAACTACAATGTACATGTCTGTTCTGTTTGCTGTTTCCGAGTTGACCGAGATTAAAAAGGATGATGAATACCCTCTTCTGTTTGATGCCCCGACATCCTCGTTTGCCGTTGGCAAGGAGAAGGATTTCTTCCGTATCATCGACAATCTCGACAAACAAATAATCATTGTAACCAAAAGCTTCTTGACGGAAATCGGTTCCAACAACTACGTATTGGACAAGCAATTGCTTGATGAACTTAAAATCAAGGGTTCAATCTACCGCATCGAGAAAAAGAAGCCCTTTGACGACAAGAACCAAGCTACAATTCAAACCGTAATAACTCGAATACGATAACTATGGCAATAGATAAAGACCCGACAACGCCAGAAACCTTTTACAGCATCTGGGCAAAGCGAAACGTACACTTCGAGACGGAGCTTGAAGATAGCGTTATTCGACAAGTTGCTGATTATGGAAGTGGCGCGACTAGCTATAACTCGGCCAAAGGATTTTCTCTTGGTGGCGGCTACGAGGTTTATATACTCGCATTCTTCATAGGCTTATATGCCAATAAACGTCGTCCTTTGGATGGGGAGAAGAAAAAATTCGGCCAACCAATCCAATACTGGGGAAATCTTGAAAAGCGTGGCGAACGAAAGCCTTACAGCAAATTACGCGACTATATGTTTGCAGCATGCGTAGCGCGTACCGACATCGACCTACTTGCTCTCGAACGGGATGATATTACGGTTAGCAATGCTGTTTCAGCAATGATCAATACGATGGATGAATACGCCAACTATGGACTACATCAACTCCTTGACAAATTGGATGAAGATAAGCACTTCTTTACCAATCACACCTCATTCCTCTCAATGTTCATCCCCCTGTTCAAGCTTATGAACCCGACTGATGACGAAGAATCCTCTAGTTTACCAGACTCAGACGAACCCGAATCCCTCGACTAACAATAATGCCGCCAGCCTAATCGCTGACGGCATTGCCGTTAGTCGATGACCATCTTGCCGATGAGGGAATGAGCTGATAGTGGATCACCTTGAAGACTACTGAGATTATATCAGTCTTGTTTGTTCGGGTCTGTATCGTATATGAAAGTATTGGCAATAGCCGCAACCCGCGATTGTCGATTGGTAGGGACGCGATTCATCGCGTCCGCGTAGATGCCATCAACCTCGAATGAGTATCTCGTCGCATGTAGGGGGATTACCATGTCGTTGCGGACGCGAAGAATCGCGTTCCGACGGGAATTGATGTGATTGACCGGACCAATTGATGGGATTGATGAGGATTTACCTTTGCAGATATTTCGGTATATAATATGTAGTGTGGATGTCGTATATCGGCATTCAAACGAAGGTAGCATATTAATTTCATTTCTAAAACAATGAATATGAAATATATCAGCAGATTCGCCAACAGATTGTCTCCCAGGACAATGGCAGGAATGATACCTATGGGTCTCAATTTCGGGAGTTATCTTCCGATAGTGATGAAAGCGGGAATGGCCCTGAAGGATATGAAGGGGGGAGCGGATGCGCAATGGAATCGGAATGAACCGCACCCGTTCAATGATCCGGATGAGAAACGTGATATCCTTGACCGGGCAAACTGGCTTTACGAGCAGGTTATGGTCGAGCCTCAGGCTCTCATTGACAAGATGCCTGAACTCATAGGCAGGGAATATCAGGGGCAATGGGCTTACTATGCCATTTCCATGACTACTGTGGCTCTCTCCAATATCGCTTACTTATATCCGGAATTCCGTGAGCGCTGTCTGACGAAAATGCCTAAATTGATTGACCTCGCCATGACTCCGACCATCAAGCTTTATGATACCATGAAATGGAAGGAGGATCCGATCGATTCCTTGGCGGGTAAAAAGAGCCACATGACTTATGTCAGTATCCTGGCATGGATGATCGGTCATTATAAACTGACAGGGGGCGACTCAAGGTATGATGATCTTTACAACAGACTTTGCGAGGCGTTATATCGACGCATGATGAATAGCAGGGATATGAATCTCCCGTCATTTCCAAATGGAATTGTTTTCTTTCCCGACATGATGTTCACCCCTCTGGCATTGAGCATCTATTCCAAATTGCATGGGGGTCAAATATGCCGACACTGTGGAAAAATGGGCTTCTCTCACCCGCTCCAACTGGCTTGACCGGAATACCGGATTAATTGTCTCGCGCTACTATAAATCCGGGAAGCGTAAGGCACCGTGCGGCTCCTACGCGGGCTTGAATTGCTCATGCCTCGCATGTTTTGCGGAAGATTTCGGTCTGGAGCAATATGTCAGGACGAAGGAGGTGTTCGGGAAAGTGGATCCTACCGGCAATTATGCAGCACTCCGGGAATATCTTGACAAATCTCCAAGGATTGCTTTTGATGTGGATGCGGGGGTGATATTGAACGGTATGAGTCCGTCGGGCACCTCTTTCATTCTGGGAGCCGCCACTTATTTCGGCGACTGGAAATTCCGTCGGCAACTGTTGAACACGGCTGATAAAGCCGGAGGTACAAAACGGGAGAATGGAAAACGCCACTATAAACTCGCGGAATTCATGCTCACGGGTGAGGCAATAACTCTGGCAATGCGCACGAACGTAAAACGCTGATAATCTGGATTTGATTTCACCACAATGAGTCCAAAAAGATTCTTTGTGGTGAATTTTTATAAGGTGGTGATGTTTGGAGGGTAAATAATAATTCCGGAGAGTGTAATCGAAAGTCATCGGCTTTAAGCAGTAATATAATAACCATAAGAAAATTGTGTTAATAAAGAGAGGGAACGTTTTAAAACAGATTTATGAGGATACTATATGTGCTGAGTGGGACCGGAGCAAGAGGAGGAGCCACGAAATCTTTTATGGTAATGGCGGAGGCGGCGGCAGCCGCCGGTCATGAGATTGCAGTTATTGTTCCTGACGACAAAGGAATAGTGCCGGTTCTTCGTCAACATGGCTGGGAGGTAGTGGTGACATCTCATGAATTTTGTGCGCTTCCGCAGTTATCGGGTACAATTCGCGACATGCTGCTCTTCATTCCAAGATTCTTTAAGAGGGGATGGCGTAATTATAAAGCGGAACAAAGGGGTCTAGCTTTCGCACGCCGGTTCAAACCGGATATCGTGCATGAGAATACTTCGGTCACCGGAGTAGGGCATTATGTTGCCGCAAAGATGAAGTGTCCGCTTGTGGTGCATATACGTGAATATGGATGGAAGGATTTCCGGCTGGTGCTCCCCGGTTTATCACGCAGAATGCGTGGTGACCACACATATCTTGTGGCAATAACCTCCGCTCTTGCTGCATATAGGGGAAAGGATATTGACGCATCTCATTTACGCGTCATATATAACGGTATTGTACAAAACGGATCTTTCGTGTATGACGAGGATAAGGATGATTTCTTTCTTTTTGCGGGGCGTATTGAGCAGGCAAAAGGTGTGGATGAATTGATAAAGTCATATATAGACTATGCTGAGGAGCAAATATCCGCTGGATTGCAACCTCTACGTCTGTGTCTTGCCGGGGAATGCCGGTATCCTGACTTCAAGAAGAAGCTACAGACCAATCTTGAATCGAAGGGGCTGGAAAAATATGTGGAATGGCTCGGGCCGATCGCTAACATAAGTTCGCTCTATGAAAAAGCGGCGGCAACGGTAATACCATCCTATAATGAGGGTTTCGGGCGTGTGATGGCGGAGGCTACCTCATCGGGTTCGCTGTGTATCGTGCGTGACAGCGGCGGCTTGTCGGAGCAACTTCGCAACGGTATCGAATTGACAGGGCAAGAGATAGCGTTATCATTCAAGGATATCGGAGAATTGACGGAAGAATTAAAAAGAGTATCGGCCGGATTTAGTCAAAGTGCCCCTTATAGAGAGCGGGGAGAGTTCTATGAGATGATTATGAGAGCACGGGATGTGGTAACAGAGTTATATACGACGGAGAACAATGGAATAAAAATCCTTGACTACTATGACTTTATAATAAATTCCGAAAAAAAGTCGTAAAAGCCGTATACCCTTGTTTCCTCACTGCTGAGAGGCAGATAACGAAATACAGAAGTTACTTTTTTGAGAAACGCTTAAAAACCAATGAAGAAAATAGTATTCACTATAGGCCGTATCTTCGGCAGATTCAGTCGTCTGGCAGACTTCGCACACGGGGTCGGCAGAAAATTCTATTCCGGCTACTGTTCCTCACGCTTCAAGAGATGCGGTAATACGACATTGTTTGAGCCATACCTGCATTCGGTGACGGGGGGTGAACACATTGAAATAGGTGATAACTGTTATTTTGACCGGGGCGTGCAGATTTCCGCATGGTCGGATTATGAGGGTCAGAAATTTATGCCCGAGATACATGTGGGCGACAATTGCGGCATAGGAGCCAATTCCCACATCACTGCCATTAACTGCATCAAGATAGGAAATAATGTCAGACTGGGGAAAAATATAATCATAACTGATAATGCGCACGGAGCCTCCGATCGTAAGCTATTGGATATTAATCCCCATGACAGACCGTTGTTTTCTAAAGGACCTGTCATAATAGAGGACAATGTATGGATAGGAGAGAAAGCCTCGATAATGCCCGGTGTAAGAATTGGCAGGGGCGCCATCATCGGCGCGAATTCGGTGGTCACGCGTGATGTCGCCCCTTATAGTATCGTAGCGGGTATTCCAGCTAAAATTATTAAGAATCTTGATGTTCAGTCATAATTCTGAAGCAGGCATTGCTTCAAAGTCTTCGCCAGTCTATGATCGGGATAATCGGAGTCATAATTCCAGATAAACCCTCCGGCGAGGCCGTTGCTTCGGATAAAGTCACTCTTTATCTTAAGTGAAGCCTCGTTGTCAAAGCCGGCTTTCAGGTTACCGTCCGCCCCACGGAAGTATGGCACTTTAGCGGTGTCATCCCATATAAGCTCGCAACTGTCCTTGTAACGATCGACAGACTTCATCTCGAAGTAATTTCCGCAGGGTTCGATGCCTCGTCCGAAGAAAGGCATTCCGAGCAGTATTTTATGCGGGGGCACCCCATATGCGATATGGCGCGCTATACTTTTTGATACCGACCAGTCGCCACAGGCTTTGCTGGGGAAGAGAGTGCTCTGGTGATAAAGCGGTTTCCCCTCTTTCGGCACACTGAGATTATAGCCAGAGACATTCACGTAATCGACGTATGGCAGCATTCTTTTGAAATCTATGAAAGCCGCGGAATTATTGGAATAAAATGATATCCATTTATCTTTGCCGAAGGCTTTGCGAAGATCTTTGACCAATGTTCCATAGTTTTTGGCGTCGTCAGGAGCGGCTGTGTGGCCACCGGCCGTTGTGCCCGGGAATTCCCAATCGAGGTCAATGCCGTCGAGGTTGTAGTCATTGATGATGGCTTTACACTGATTGACGAACGCTTTGCGTTTCTTCTTGTCGGCGGTCATCTCACTGAATCCCTCCTTCTTGTAGCCCCCGATACCAAGAATAATCTTGAGATCGGGATTTTGATTCTTCAGCTGTGACATTTTACGGAGTTTGTCAGGATTGGAGACAATCACGCCATCGTTGTCATCATTGAATTCACAAAATGCGTATACGAGATGAGAGAAGAGATGGGGATCCGGGATGGCTGATCTTGCAGACTCCACATATGCCAGTGATATCTTGCGGCCTATGGAGTTGAACTGCCTGGAGTTGCCTGTGGTCTGGGCGTTGCGCGATGATGCGGTCAAAGCCACCAGACCAATTGTCAGGGCGAGTAGAATTGTAATAAATGTCCTTTTCATATCAGAATTGTTAAATCGGAGCGATGTATTGGAGAATGTTTACGGCACGAAAATCGTTATAGCGTCACCGTCAATTTTCAGTATACTGACACCTCGTGGCAGCCGGATATTCAATATGAATGTCCGGCTCCCATCTTCTGCCGTTTCATCGGATTCGACTATTGATGTGTCCGGAGGTGTTGATGATGATGACATTTTGATGTTCCGGATCAATTGTCCCTCAAGAGAATAGAGATAGATTTCTTCATCAGCAGTAACATTCATGACGGTGACGATATCGTCAGAGATGGAGATTCTTGATTTTATTCCGCTTGGTAGTGGAAGTTCGTCAACAATCTGGTATGGATCCGCACATACCTTGCTGATTATATCCCATACAGCGGCCGCGCTTTCGTCATTTACTGAGGGTTCACCCATAGGTCGCAGAGAGTTGCCGACCATGGATTTTTTGAAGTAAGGAGCGAAAACGGATTCGTAATAGCAGCAGGTAGCTGCGTAGCATGCCAATCCCTCGCTGAGGTGAGTGCCATCGGCGAGCAGGTCTGATTTATTGTTGAGTGGGGTAGCCCGCAGACGTTCAATGACAGTGCCATATGGAATTACAAGAGAGATTTCATGTTCCTGCGCCATTCGGTGAATAGAGGATGCTATGAGGCGCCAGCGTTTCTGCGTTGAGAAATTTTCTTTATTTTGAGGTGATTTTTTGCTGTAGGAATGGATCAGGTGAGTTCCGATGGCTGCCTGAGGCTGACTTTGGCGAATGATTCCAAGAAGTTGCTCAAGGTATCCACTTTCGGAGTCTTTAAGCCATGTCCCATAGTAAGCGGCATATCTGCTGGCCTGATGGATTATGATAATATCCCATACATTATCATTCAGGAGTGTTCTGAGGGCGCTGCTCCCGTGACATGTCAGATTATCTCCCGACCCGTCGCAGCTGAGTCCGCCGAAAACCTTTTGAACATAATAGGTCGAAGTATCCGTATCGTTGTAGACATCGTGCCAGTTTTTGAAAGAGCCACCCGAAAATATTGTCCGGTAGAGGCATACACCGGATGTGTCAAGTTCAAGATCCTCCGTAAGTTCCCGCAGGTAGGAGGTGCTGTTCATAGTATAGCTGTTCCCTATGTCGAGCACCCTGAGCTGAGTCATATCGTTGAAGTCAATCTCGTTGGGTGTGCCGATTGTATCCGTGTTGAAGGATTTATCGGAGCAGGCTATCCTCATGGCAGCAGATAGATTTGAATAAAGGAATCCTGACAACATGAATGTCGTCAAAAGCAGGATACCCCGATATATGTTGTTTGCTTTAATCCTCATGAGAATAATTGCCTAAGGATGGATTTAACGGGGAATATTGACTATGCGGGCCGTTGTATCATTGATTCTTAAAAGGTATATCCCCACCTCGAGAGTAATACAAATGCTCTCTGTGTCGGCTATGTAATTTTTTAACGTGTGGCCTGCTGGAGAGTAGATATAAATCTCATCACCGATATTCAATCCTGACACGAACACTCTGTTATATTCCAATGAAAGAGTGATGTCAGATATTGATTCAATACCTGATTCTACATTCAGCGTCACATCAATGGAATTTTTATAAGTCGTCTCCAGATCAATCATGATATCGCCGGAAAGCAGCTCCCCCGGTATATGGATTTTTCCGTCAGTGTAAGTTAAATTGTAATACCTGATATTTGATTGTGAGGCATTTAAGGACTGATTCCTCTCTAACGACCAACTCAGAACTATATTTTCAATATCCCAATTTTCATCCAAATCATAGAGAATATCCATATCTTTTCCCGGTTGAGCTTGCAGGAGTATTGTAGAATCATCCTTCCTGCGTAGAGTTACTTGGATGGGAGTGGGTTGCAGGGCATAATATACGGTCTGTTCGTCACAGGATTCAAGCGATGCCACATCTCCAGTCATAAATGGTCGTTGACATGCAAGCAGGGCAGCTTCCTGTGCAATGGCGGCGTTTTCATCCGTTACGGAGGGGTTCCCCGAGGGATAAAACGTATTTTCTGCCATTGATTTATTAAACCAGGGTGCGAAAACGGTCTCGTAATAACAGCAGGATGCAGTATAACATGCCAGTCCGGCACTGAGATGTGAACCGTCCATAAGAAGATCGTCAGTATTGTTGTATGGAGTGGAGCGTAGATTCTCTATAGCTGTGCCGTAGGGAATGATGAGATCAATTCCAAGGTCCTCCTTCATGCTTTTGGCACTCGATGCTATCTGTGCCCATTGTGCTATTGTCGATAAATGGCGGGTGTTGTGAAATGAATTTGCTCCATAGGAGTGAACAAGCAATGTGCCTATCAGTGCATCCGGCTGATTCTCTCTGATTATTTCCAATAACTCCGGAAGATATCCGGCTTCCTCATTAGAAATCCAAGCGTCATAAAATGGGGCAAAGCGACTTGCCTGATGGATTATAATGAGATCCCATTTGTTGTCGATAAGAAGTGACTTAAGACCTTCGCTGCCATTGTATTGACTCAGTTGCTCGAAATTGCTGCATTTTAAATTACCGAATACATGTTGTATATAATAGTTATTCAAATTTATATCATTATAAATGTCGTACCAGTCTTTGAATGAGCCTCCATTGAATAATGTACGATACAGGCAGATATTGGAAGTGTCTACACCAAGGTTTTTGGCTATGTCACCAAGATAACACGTAGCGTTTTGGGTATAACTGTTTCCTATATCGAGCACCCTGAGCTGGGGGGTAAGGTAATCTATGGAATTGCTGAGTCCATTGACAATGGTACTGTCGTTGTTTTCTCCCATAGGAGTTTCGGGTAGTGGGGTCTCGGATTGAGTGTTGTAGCGAAGGATATCATATGATGGTATCCGTAGCGCATACAGCCCCGGTCGGTCGGGTGTGATTTCAGGAAGGAAATATATACTGTCCGAAGGAACTGTAGATCCGGAGGTGGCATATAGATCAGTAAATTTTTCTCCGATAGAACCATCCCTATTAACTGTGTAGAGGGATGGTACAATTGGTTTTGAGACATATACGCTGTCGGTGTATCGGAGAGTGAATGATGAAAGATTATCAGTTATAGTGGGTTCCGGGGTGAGAACTTGGGCAACAGTCTGTATTCCATAGAGAATAATCGAGATAAAGGTCAGGGGTTTGAGCATTTTGTTGAAAAATGTTATGGGTATTCAATATAAGTGGCTACTACAAATATATCAATGAATCTTATTTAGTTATTTGCTTGGTAGCTGCTTGAGATTTTTAAGAAGTTCAAAAGTCAAATTTAGCCATTATAAGCGATATTAACAAATTATTATAATATTTTTTTACGGCCAAATGTCTAAATAATTTGGGTTGGGATTTGTAATAAAATGCTTTTAAAAGAGTTTATAAAGCTAGGGGGCATGTGCTTCCGTCAAATGTATATAAATGAAACGATATAATATAGCTGTCGCCGGCACAGGATATGTGGGCATGAGCCTTGCCACTCTCCTGGCGCAGCACAATGACGTCACTGCTGTCGATGTGGTATCCGAACGTGTTGATGCCGTCAATGCGCACCGCTCACCGATACAAGATGACTATATAGAAAAGTATCTGGAGGAAAAAGAGTTATCTCTTGTTGCTACTCTTGACGGAGCTGCGGCCTATGCTACAGCCGACTTTGTCGTGGTTGCAGCTCCGACTAACTATGATTCGGAAAAGAATTACTTCGATACGTCAAAGGTAGAGGAGGTGATCGACCTCGTGCTGAGTGTCAATCCCCAGGCAACGATCGTGATAAAATCTACTATACCTGTGGGGTATTGCCGGTCGTTGTATCTGCGTTATGCCGGGCGCGGAGTCGATAGGCTGAATCTTCTCTTTGCCCCGGAATTCCTGCGTGAGAGCAAGGCTCTGTACGATAACCTTTACCCTTCGCGAATCATAATGGGTATTCCAAAAATGATTGACGGCGCCGATTCGGAGGCCGAGAACGAGGCTATAATGAAACTTGCCGACATCCCGTACCTCACGCGTCAGGCCGAGATCTTCGCCAATCTCCTCAAGCAGGGGGCGGAGAAGGAGGATATCCCGACATTGTTCATGGGCATGAAGGAGGCCGAAGCGGTGAAACTCTTCGCCAATACATATCTCGCCTTGCGTGTGAGCTATTTCAATGAGCTTGATACCTATGCCGAGGTGAAAGGTCTCGATTCGCAAGCCATTATCGAAGGAATCGGTCTTGATCCGCGTATAGGCACCCATTACAATAATCCATCATTCGGCTATGGCGGGTATTGTCTGCCGAAAGATACGAAGCAGCTGTTGGCCAACTATGCGGATGTTCCTCAGAACATGATGTCTGCGATTGTCGAGAGCAATCGCACGCGAAAAGACTTCATAGCTGACAGGGTATTGAAGAAGGCCGGCTATTATGCCTACGGGGAGGGGAACTCCTTCGACCGCGGGCGAGAGAAGGAATGTACGATAGGGGTGTATCGACTGACGATGAAATCGAACTCCGACAACTTCCGGCAGTCATCGATACAGGGGGTTATGAAGCGGATAAAAGCTAAGGGAGCGACGGTAATCATCTATGAACCGACTCTTCCGGACGGGAGCACCTTCTTCGGCAGCAGGGTAGTGAATGACCTTGAGGAATTCAAGCGACTATCCGACGCTGTGATAGCCAATCGTTTCGATCCATCTCTTTCAGATGTGGAGGAAAAGGTCTATACACGCGACCTCTTTCGCCGGGACTGAGTCATAGTGGCCATTTAAACAAAACCAATGTACAGAATAAAGCATGTGGTCAGTATATAAGATAGTCAACTTATTTTATCTGTTGATTTCCAACTATATCTGGTTTTCATTCCTTTTACCGGGGAATGTCATACCCCTTATAGCCAGCACACTGATGATTGTCTGTTTTGCATTAGGACGATTTGAAGTAAAATTCACTCCAAGAGCTTATGCGTTGTTTGGAATTATTATCCTTTATGCTCTTTATGGAGTATTCATCTTGAACTTCAGTTATGGCGCGCTGACGTTGGTGTCATATTTACCGGCTGTTCTACTGTTTATTCTGGATGAGGAACGACAGTCTGATTTGCTGCAATTTGTAACCCACTGGATATGTATCATAATGGGGGTGAGCCTGTTCATGTTTATGGTGAATTATGTGGTGGAATTGCCTCATTTCTCTTTTCTCACACCGGAACTCAGTTTCTCCTATAAACCATTTGATAATTATCTGTTCTTTCTTAAGAACAATATGTACAATGCCGGCTTCGGATCGATTTTCCGTTTTTCCGGCCCCTTCCTCGAACCGGGACATCAATCGATACTTTGCTCCCTGATTCTTGTAGCTAACCGGTTTCAGATGAAACGCTATCCAATGTTATGGATTCTTCTGGTATCAATCTTCGCCTCATTCTCGCTTGCCGGATATGTAATCCTGCTCATAGGATTCTGCCTTGTCAAGATGCGTAAAGTCACGGCACTGGTAGGATTAGGGGTAGTGCTGGCCGGAGGTGTGTTTTTCGTTCAGGAGGTATGGGATAACGGAAATAATCCGGTCAAGGTGTTGATCCTTGATCGATTGGAGTTTGATGGTGCGAAGGGTATCAAGGGTAACAACCGAACGATTGTACAGACAGATTATTTTTTCAAGCAATGTGTCGATGACGGTACAATCTGGCTTGGTGTAAGAACCCAGAAGGAGATGAAGCTCAAGATACGAGGTGCGGGTTTCAAGATTTTCATGCTCAAATATGGAATAATAGGGACAGTGTTCGCCGCTATTATATATCTGATGCTGATTCCTAAACATGCAAACCGGCGATATGCCGCCTCATTCTTTATGCTAATTGTTCTCATATTCCTTCAGAGAGCTTACCCCAGTTGGTATTCCTGGTTATTCACTTATACTCTCGGTATAGGTATCATGAGATTCCGCTCGTTTGATGGAAATTTTTTGAAAAGCCAAGTTCAGATGATAGAGGAAAGTGATGAACCGGAGTATGGAGATACAAATGACGAGGATGCGATGGAAACAAGTACTGATTATATGTAAACATCCAGGCTATGACAAAAACAATATTCATAGTAGACTATATAGGTACTCATTCAGGGATGGACTACTATCTTGAGTCATTCCGAGAGGTACTTTCCGGAATCGACGGATGGAGAGTCGAATTACTTTCCAATTGGACTGACAGATCCGGAGAAAAACCTTTTTTTGAAAATCAGTATAAAGGAAATATATTGAGAAAAGGGTTCTCGTTGTTGCGGAATCTGCGGAGACTGCATCTTTTTGTAAAGTCGCATAAAGAGGATGTATTTGTGTATCTGACATATGGCAATCAGATTGACTTATACTTCATGAATACGATCATGTCGGCAAAACACCATCTGATTGACATTCATGAGGGGATAGCGCAGAATATCGATGATAATCAGATGTTATTGCGCAAATTTAAGAAGTTATATGGAGAAAAAATCCAAAATGTGATTTCTCATTCCGGGCGTACTGATTCATTCTTGACATTGTATGAATATAAGGGGCGAACTTTTAGGGTGCCTCATTTTAAGTATGTCTTTCCCAAATCCTACGATAGCCAGCAGATTTCCCGGGAGATTAAGGAGAGTATTGATACCACGCGTATAAATCTGCTGTTTTTCGGTAATCTTAACAAGAGCAAGGGTGTGGATATTCTCCTTGATGCGGTCAACCGCCTTGAGCCCAAGATAGCCGATCGGCTGAATCTTATCATAGCGGGCAAGGATTTCGACGGAAGTGCGTGGGAGATAAAACCGGCAGCCGACCGGAATGTCCATATTTTTGCACGCCATATCACAGATGATGAGTTAAGATACCTATATCAGTCGGTCGACTATCTCTGTCTTCCCTATCGCAAGACATCGCAGAGCGGGATTCTTGAGATGGCATTTTACTTCAAGAAACCGATAATCGCATCCAGTCTGCCGTATTTTGAAAAGACACTGGGCGAGTTTCCCTCCTTCGGGTTACTCGCAGGGAATGGCGCGGAGGACTATGCGCGGACTCTGGCGAAGCTGGTGGATGATTCCTCGAGAGAACGGCCGGAATTCTTCACTGAGGAAGATTATTCCCGCTATGAGAATCGTAGGGAAATAGAGGAATTCAAAAAAGATATTAAGTCATGGCTGAGAGAAAGACAATGAAGTATAAGATATATCTTGTGGAATATCTCGGTGTGCATGGTGCCACGATGGACTATCTCCGCAGTTTGAAAGGGATACTGGAGCGAATCTCCGGTGTGGATGTGGAGATTCTTTCAAATTTCTCCGATACACCCGGTCGGGATCCATTTCTTGTGAATCAGTATGACGGAAGAGTCTGGAATAAGGTTGTGTCCCTATATCGTAATTACCGGCGTTTGAGTCGTTTGATCGATGAATATCCGGAGGCAGTCTATATATTCGTGACATACGGTAACCAGATAGATATATCTTTTATCAGGATTCTGTCCAAGGCCCGGCATCATGTTGTCGATGTGCGTGATCTGGCTGCTCCCGAAGAGGCCGAGACGGCGGAGATGCTCTATGTTTTCGCAAAGACATATTCTCATTTCACTTCATGTGTCATTTCACATGCGGCCTTTACCGATGAATTCCTAATGGAGATAGATTATACCGGAAAGGTGTTTCATCTTCCCAAAACACTTTGTGACAGTGAGGAGTGTGCATCGAATGATAGCTTTCAAACAAGCGCGTCCGGTAAGATGATTCAAAAATTTGTCAAGTCATTCTCAGTTTGGCTTGAGAGGGGGAATGTGATTGGGGAGGACTATGATGATGGTGATGATAATCCCTATAATACTTGAATATGAAAGAGCAATCCAAGCCAAAGACTGACTCCAGACGCGTCGCCATAATCGGCACGCAGGGTGTACCGGCCAGATATGGAGGCTTTGAAAGTCTCGTGGAGAATCTGTTGGGTAGCAAGTGTCCGGAAGAGGTGGAATATACAGTGTTTTGTTCCAGTCGAGATATGCCGGAAAAGCTTGCCGAGTATAAGGGCGCGAGATTAAAATATGTTCCGTTAAGAGCAAACGGGGCATTATCGGTGGTGTATGACGCTTTGTCACTCGCGCGCAGTGTCAAGGGATATGATACCGTTCTTGTGCTCGGAGTCTCGGGCTGCTGGAGTCTGCCGATATTCAGAAAGATGTTTAAGGGGAAGCTTATCATTAATATAGATGGCCTTGAGCATCGGCGAGACAAATGGAAACCATGGGTGCGCCGTTTTCTACGATATTCAGAAGCCAAGGCCGTAGCTTATGCAGATATCGTAATATCTGATAACAAGGGGATACAGGACTATGTCACGGAAACTTACGGTCGCTCCTCCGAACTTATTGCATATGGTGGAGATCACGCGGAGAGAAATGTTGATCAGTCCAGAATCAATGATATTCTGAAACAATATGGAGTAGAGGCAGGCAAATATGCGGTAGGGGTATGCCGTATCGAACCGGAGAACAACTGCCGGATGGTGCTTGAGGCATTTTCCGGGACGGATTATCCGCTTCTATACATCGGCAACTGGAATCACAGCGAGTATTCGAGAAAGCTGCGAGAGGAATTCTCAAAGTTCGGAAATCTCCACCTTGCCGACGGAGTCTATGACCTTGATGTGCTTTATGCATTGCGGAGCAGAGCGGGGTTATATGTACACGGCCATAGCGCCGGGGGAACGAATCCCTCTCTTGTCGAGGCGATGTCGCTGGGTGTGCCGATTGTGGCATACGATGTGGTGTATAACAGGGAGACGACAGAAAATAAGGCTATCTATTTCAAAGACACAGATTCATTGATTGCTGTCATTAACGGCAATCAATTCGGTGACGGAGATATGATGAAGGAAATCGCTTCCCGGAGATATACCTGGGATACGGTGGCGCGGCAATACACGTCACTTTATTAAATAAGTACAAACGAAACTTCAATACTAAAGATGATGCATATCATATTGCTTTCCGGTGGTTCGGGAACGAGACTATGGCCACTTTCGAACGATGCCAGGTCGAAACAATTCTTGAAACTGCTTCCGGTCGATGAATCAGAGGAGAGGGAGTCGATGGTGCAGCGAGTGGTGCGCCAGATCGGAGAGGCCGGTCTTGACTGCAAAGTCACCGTGGCTACCAGTATCAGTCAGCGCGATGCCATCACCAATCAATTGGCGGGGAAAGTGGATATTGTTACCGAGCCAACCCGACGGAAGACACTTGCCGCCATCAGTCTTGCCGCCGAGTATCTTTCAAAAGAGGATGGAGTGTCGGAGGATGAGATAGTTGTAGTCATGCCGTGCGACCCATTCACCGGGCCGGGCTATTTCGATACTATCAAAGAGATGGGACGTTGCGCATCAGCAGGAGATGCAAAGCTTGTGCTGATGGGAATACGCCCGACATATCCATCGACAAAATATGGTTATGTAATGCCGGATTACGCCAAGCGAGAGGGGGATGCCTATAGTGCACTTCGTTTTGTGGAGAAACCGGATGTGCAGGTCGCGTATAGATTGATAGAGGAGGGAGGTTTATGGAGCGGAGGTGTATTTGCGTGCCGTTTAGGTTATCTGCTGGATGTCTCGCGCAAATATATCGGTGATAATGTCGCCTATGATGAGGTTGTCAACCGTTTCGACGACTACCCCAGAATCAGCTTCGATTATGCAGTCGTAGAAAAAGAGAAATCGTTGGCTGTAGTGCCTTTTTACGGTGAATGGCGAGATCTCGGGACTTGGCTGACACTGACGGATGAACTTAAGCATGCCACATATGGTAATGTCACTGTGGATGGTCGGCAGAACAATACACATATAATCAACGAACTTGATATCCCGCTGATGTGTATCGGCACAACTGACCTCATAATAGCCGCATCACCTGACGGAATACTCGTGTCAGAAAAGAGTCGGACAGAGGATATCAAGAAATATGCCGGCGAATTGAATAGACGCCCGATGTTTGAAGAGCGTCGGTGGGGATGGTATAAGGTCATTGACAATGTCGAGTTTCCTGATGGTTACTGTGCTTTGACAAAGCAACTGACAGTCAATCCGGGATGCGCTTTAAGCTATCAGCGTCATTCCTGTCGTGACGAGGTCTGGACATTTATTTCCGGTGCAGGAGAAATCGTGCTTGACGGAGAGCGTAAACCGGTCAAGAGGGGTGACACCATATTCATACCGAAGGGAATGCTTCATGCTCTTCGGGCCGACACATCACTCACCTTCATAGAAGTGCAATCGGGATCCAACCTTATCGAGGAGGATATCGAGCGCTTCCCTTACGATTGGTAAGGATTGTGTCTCATGGAGTAAGAGCGGAGGGTATTACCGTCATGTAATACCCTCCGCTCTTCCGGGATATATTGATCTCACTTATGGTCGTCTTCAAAAGATTCCAAAGAATCCTTTATTGCTTCCAGGAATTTGTATCCATTCAGCTTGTCAGGCTCAAGGTAGCCTCCTTCTGCCCATTCATTCCAAGCGAAGATAAATATGAACGGGGAATCATAGTCTGTGGCAGCCTTGTCAAGAAGTTTGCGGAAATATTTCTTGAATTTTTCAGGTGAGACTCCGTCATATAAATAGCCATTGTTCATATGACGCGGGGTATTGTCCCAGTCGGTGAATGCACATGGCACCATGGAGCGGTTGACAGGAGTATGCGTCAGGATATTCTCCCAGCAGATATCGTAGTCGAGTCTTAAGGCCTCGTTATTTTTTTTGTAGGCATAAAAATTTAGACTTCTGGAGATGCCGAGAAACCTTTTTATCCTCTTTACCAATTTGAGCGCCCTGGTTGAGAGCATCCTCTGATTCTGAGGTTCCGCCTGTGATTTGGTCAGCAAATTGATATACTGAGGGTTCATCTCAATGCCATGGGAGAATCGACTCCGGTCCCATGTTTTGTCGGTAGCAGACCCTGCGTATTGATAGAAAAACGACATACCATCGAATCCGGCTTTTCTTGCCATGTCATTCCAAAGGTCGAGCATCTTATTAAGTTTGGAGATGACATTGGGAATGTATACGATTAGTACAGGGCGGTTGTTTTCCTTGATATATCTCTTGTCCTTGAAGAAAGGGAGCATATAGTTGAAATGGTTGACCCAATCCTGCTCATCATCAAAATCGTGGGCAATGAGTGTACGGGGTGCCCGGTCTTTGGCTTTCCATGCGTCGGTCCAGTCATGATTTGCCCAGGATATGCAGTAGTTGATGTCGATTTCGGGATGGGCAAGAAGCATTTCCATCGGTTTTTCAAGCAACAGATGGCCGTTGAACCAATAGTGATACATGGCAAAACCATAGATGCCGTATTCGCGTGCCAGACGACATTGCCATTTCAGGGTCTCAAGTTGCGATAGGTCATAATAGTTATCATTCAGAGGTATGCGAGGTTGGTTATGACCGGGAAACAACGGGGTTGCCTTCTTGACGTTGCACCACTCAGTAAATCCCTTTCCCCACCATTCATCGTTTTCCGGAATGGTGTGGAATTGAGGGAGATAGAAGGCTATAATTTTCGGTAACTCCATTATGTTTAAGTTATGAAGTTTAAGTTATGAACTTTCTGAACTACGTTGGAGAAGTTCAATTCACAAAGTTACGAAAAAAAATCCACATACTAAAATGTATGTTTGAGATGGTATGCCTGAGGCATGTAAACGTATATTTTGCCTATCTCGCATATTTTCGCTAACTTTGCAAATTATGAAACGAATCATTCCTACACTTATAATCCTTGCAGCGGCCTCCCTGCCAGCCGGAGCTATCGAACTCGAATGGGAGGCATCGACCACTGTAAATGCGGGGAGCGGACCCTTCGCGCCATCCCTGATAATGGCCAACAGAGCCGGAACCATCACGCAGTCAAAGGGTATTTATGAGCGGGGCGCGATATGGTGCCCGTTGCAACCGTCGCGGAGGTTCTCCTATGCTTTCGGGGTGGATGCCTACGTGCAGGCCACATCTGCGGTGAGATATGATCGCTGGGATGCGACCGAGGGGAAGTTTGACGCTGTCGCCCGCCGACCGGCGGCAGTGACCCTGCAGCAGCTCTATGGCGAGGTGAAGTATCGTTCGGTTTATCTCATGCTGGGTCAGAAGGAGCATGAGCGCACGTTTCTGCAGGATCCGCTCTCAAGCGGCGACCTTACGGTAAGCAATAACGCGCGTCCGATACCGCAGGGGCGCATAGGATTCTATGATTTCGTGAATATCCCGCTGACTAACGGATGGGTACAGATCATAGGTGATATCGCGTATGGTAAATTCACTGATTCGAAGTGGACGGAGGATCACTATAATTATTATAACTCCTTTATAAATACAGGCACTTGGTATCATTACAAGCGGCTGTATCTTCGCACGAAGCCGTCGAAGCCATTGAGTGTGACGGTCGGGATGCAGCATGCGGCCCAATTCGGTGGATGGTGGCGTATTTACAGCCACGGGGAATGTACCAGAAGCGTTCACAATAAGGTGAATTTCCGGACTTTTCTGGATATGTTCATACAGCGGCAATATTCAAATAGCGAGATTGCCGGGGAAGCGCTTAATTTCTCGGGAAATCATCTGGGGTCGTGGGACGTTAAGTTCAGATACCGTCTGCGTAACAATGACGAGGTCTCGTTCTACGTGATGAAGCCCTGGGATGACGGCACCGGTATAGGCTGGCAGAACGGTTTTGACGGCGTATGGGGACTTTCGTGGCGACCCTCCGGGGAGGGTCTTTTCGGAGGAATCCTGAAGGGCGCGACAATCGAGTATCTGGATTTCACGAATCAGTCAGGTCCGTTCATGCGTGAGCCGACAGCGGAGATTCCCTCCAATCCCACGGGAGCCGACAATTATTACAATAACTTCATGTATAATTCATGGGTGAACTACGGTATGGGAATAGGAAGTCCGGTCCTGAAGTCTACAATCTACAATACCGACGGTTATCTTGAGTATCTCGACAATTGTGTGAGAGGTTTCCATCTCGGGGTAGAGGGTGAGGTCGGTCCGGTCGACTGGCGGATGCTTCTCAGCTATAAGGAATCCAAGGGGAGTATGGCGAAGCCCCGTCCGGAGAAGCTGCGCACGACATCAATGATGGTCAGCGGCAGCTATCGACTTCCGCGCATTCCGTCGCTGAAACTTGACGCGCAACTCGGTTTTGATGCCGGGAGTCTGTATCCCTCATGTTTCGGCGCGCTCGTGTCGCTGACATATCACGGTCATCTATAATATGTAAAAATGAAAAAGATACTTTTTTTCCTCTCCATAATCCTCTTGGCCTCATGTACGCAGAACGGGGGACATATCGGTAAAATTTTCGGTCGCTGGCATATAGATTCCATCGAGGCCGATGGCTGCGACGCGCCTCCTGCGGCCTTGAATTTATATTGGGCGTTTCAGACGGATGTGATCCAGATGCAGCGAGAGAACGGCCACAACAATTTCTCCACGATATATGGCCGCTACAGAATCGATGACAATACGCTATTCATCGATTTCCCCGAGGCGTCGCTTCCCAATGCCAGCGAGGGACAGCCGCCGTTTGCGGAGACGGGTCTGGCGCGGCAGAGCGAACTGCAGATATTGCGGTTCACGAGCCATGAACTCGTGCTGTCATATCATCCGGAGCCCGCTACGGATCCATCGGCCACCATCACATATCATCTTCGTAAGATCTGAGTAAAGCCCGGCATATTTTGACCGGGCTTTTTAATTGTGCGTTTAAGTATGTGGGGCAAAACTTTAATGGAGGCCGGAGCGTTGAAATAACAGAAGATGGTGCGAATGTCGCACGATCAGAATAATGTAAACCTTAAATATAAAAAACACGTGGCTACAGTAAAATTCCAGGGTCATCCCCTGAATACAGTAGGAGAACTCCCTCAGGCCGGAGTGGAGGCTCCAAATTTCGCTCTTACCGGCGTTGATCTTTCGGATATCTCCCTGCATGACCTGCGCGGCAAGCGTGTCGTGCTCAATATCTTCCCCAGTGTCGATACCGACGTATGCGCGGCATCGGTGCGTCGTTTCAACAAGGAGGTGAATGAACTTCCGAACACAGTCGTGCTCTGCGTATCTATGGATCTTCCATTCGCTGCAGGTCGTTTCTGCGCCGCCGAGGGTCTTGAGAATGTGAAGACAGCTTCCGGTTTCCGTAGCGACTTCGGACGCACTTACGGTGTGGAGATCGCCGAGGGTCCTCTGCGTGGCCTTTATACCCGCGCGCTTGTCGTGCTCGACGAGGAGGGTAAGGTGATGGGCACCTCACTTTGTGAGGAGGTGACCGAGGAACCCGACTATGAATTCGCCAAGCAGCTCCTTAAATAAGGATATATGCACATAAACAGAGGGGTGTCCACGCCAACGTGGACACCCCTCTGCGTATTTAAATCCGTTATTAGAGGAGGGGGGATGTGAGGCGCGACCATGTCTGCTGGATATCATTCTCAAGGCGGGTGGCTGTCAGCAGCTGGTCATAAAGGGTGGTGGTCTCGAGATAATAAGTGGTGAGGCTTATCTGTCCGGCATCGAGACTCTTCTTATACAGGTCGATGGTCGACGCGATGAGCCGGATATCGAAAGTGTCGAGTATTTCCTTCTGTAGACCCAATTGGCGTAGTTCGGCCTGCATATCGGCCGTGGCCTGCATTGTGGCTGTCTCGGCGGCGAGGCGGGCGGCTGTCAGGCGCGCGTTGGCCGCTTTCGTTTTGGCCGAATTAGAGAAAATGGGAAGTGCGGCTCCGATCATGAAACCGTTGCTTGCCTCCTTCTCCTCCGTATTGCGGCGATAGCCGACGGAGAGAGAGGGGAGCCAGCCGGCACGGGCGAGGCTGACGGCTCCTTCGGAAGCCGACACGTCGGCCAGGGCGGCCGTGACGTTTCCGCTGTGCAGAGCTATCTCGGCGGGATTCTCGGGAATCGTCAGTTGCGATGTCTCGGAATCGTAGGAGAGATCGGAGAGTTCGAGGGGCCTGTTGCCGTTGAGAGCGACAAGCGTCTGCTCAAGGGATGCCTGTTCGGCGGCGTTCTGAAGAATCTCGCGGCTGATGGACTGTGTCTCAAGCCGGGTCTTATTGACATCGAGCTGAGTGGCCTGTCCGAGTTCAAGACTCTTCTCATAAAGACTCAACAGGCTTTCGGTGTCAGTCAGCCGAGAGGAGAGGATGCCCTCTTCACGGCGCAGACGAATGAGGTCGAGCATGGCGGTGCGGGCCTGCAGGAGTAGTTCCTGGCGGCGTGAGGCTATGGTGCCATCGGCTGCCCGGCGTTCGAGAGCGGCCTGGCGCGACCGGGAAGCATAGAGTGTCGGGAAATCAAATTCCTGCGACACTATGAGTTCAGAGCTGGCTACGCCGCTGATACCGCTACGGAAGAAGGGGGAATACTCCACCGATGTCGGAGGGAGGGTATTGTCGGCGCGCATCTCCGCTTCTGCCGCGGCATTGGCGGCCGATGCGGCTTTTAGTTCAGGGTTATTTGTCTCGATACGCGCAAGCACCTCTGAGATGGTGGCTCCCCCGGCGGAAGTCGCGGCTGCCGCCAGAATTATTGTAAATGCTATGTTTATTTTCATAATAGTTATAAAAGAGTTATTACACGCCCTCGTTGGCGGCGGAGCTGTCTTTGCGATGGAGCCAGAGGTACACTATAGGGATGATATAAAAATTGAGGAGGGTAGAGGTAATCAGACCTCCGAGAATCACGACGGCCATAGGCGACTGAATTTCATTGCCCGGCAGATCGCCGCGAAAAGCGAGCGGGATAAGGGCGAGGGCTGAGGTCATGGCCGTCATTATTATGGGATTCATGCGGTCGATGGATCCGCGGACCACGCTTTCGCGCAAGTCGAGTCCGGAGTTGCGCAGGATGTTGAAACGGGTGATGAGCAACATGCCGTTGCGGGTGGCGATACCGAAGAGGGAGATGAATCCGATGATGGCGGGGATGCTGACCTCACCCGATGTCAGGCGCAACACGAGGACACCGCCGATCAGGGCGAAGGGGAGGTTGAGGAGAATCGCCCCGCTCTCGCGCACATTCCGGAATTCCATATACAGGAGCATGAATATGACGAGGATGCTCAGCAGCGACGCGACGAGGAGGGTGCGGCTCGCCGCCTGCTGACTTTCGAACTGACCTCCATACTCCACATGGTATCCCTCCGGGAGGTTGACCTGAGAGTCGATGCGTCGGCGGATGTCATTCATGACCGAGCCGAGATCCCGGCCGGAGGCGTTGGCGGATATGACAATCTTTCGCTTCACGTTCTCGCGGTTGACGGTATTGGGACCGCTTGACGAGACTATCTCCGCGACATCGGTCAGCGGCACGTCACCGGCCACGGGGGAACTGATTGTCAGAGCCTGCAGGGCCTCCATAGAGTTGCGGGCGTTTCCGTCGCCGCGCACGACGAGATTGAAGCTACGGTCGGCCTCATAGACCTGGCCGACTGTCTCTCCGCCGAGCATGACGCTGATGAATTCGTTGAAATCCGGCTGAGAGATGCCAAGACGGGCAAGCATGGCGGGTTTCGGGGTAATCTTGATTTCGGGGCGTTCGATCTGCTGCTCCACATTCAGGTCGGCCAGACCTTCGATATCCTCAAGGTTCTCCTTGATATCATTGGCTGTCTTAAAGAGAGTATTCAGGTCGTCGCCGAAGAGTTTGATGGCGATTCCGGCCTGTGTTCCGCTCAACATGGCATCGATGCGGTGACTGATAGGTTGACCGATCTCAATATTTGCGCCGGCAATGACGGAGAGGCGTTGGCGCACGTCGTCGAGGAGTTCACGGTGGCTTCGGTCCTTAAGAGAGAATGGAGCCTCGATTTCCGAGACGTTAACTCCGAGCGCGTGCTCATCGAGTTCGGCACGTCCGGTTTTCCGGGCCACGGTCCGTATTTCCGGCACCGACAGGAGAATCTCCTCGGCCTGACGGCCAATGCGCTCCGACTCCTCGAGAGATATGCCGGGCATCGAGCTGACATTGATAGTGAAGGAACCCTCGTTGAAGGGGGGGAGGAAACTGCTGCCGAGGGTGAAGAATATGCCTATCGTGGCGAGGAAGAGAATGGCGGCTCCCCATATGACCGGGCTCCTATGGGCGAGGATCCATTCGAGACTGCGGCCATAGATAGACTTGAGTTTGCGTGTGAGCCAGGAGTCGCGCTCCACCTTCTCAATCTCGGAAGATGTGCGGTGATGGGTCAGCAGGTAAGAGCATAGCACGGGCGTAAGCGTCAGCGCCACAATGGTCGAGGCGAAGAGGGCGGTGATGAAGGCTATGCCGAGAGGTATGAGCATGCGACCCTCCATGCCGTCAAGGAGGAACAGGGGCACGAAACTGACGATTATTATAAGGGTGGAGTTGAGAATCGGCATACGCACCTCACGCGAAGCCTCGAACACTACCTGACGGGTGGGCTTGCGGCTGTCTTCGGGGAGCAGACGGTTCTCCCGCAGTTTTTTCCAGACATTCTCTACGTCGACAATGGCATCATCTACCAGCGAGCCGATGGCGATGGCGAGTCCGCCGAGGCTCATTGTGTTGATACTCTGTCCCAGATAATGGAGCACGAGAAGGGCCACAATAAGGGATAGCGGAATGGTGACGAGGGATATAAGGGTGGTGCGGATATTCCCGAGGAAGAGGAATAGGATAATGACCACAAACAGCGCGCCTTCGAGGAGAGCGGTCTTGACATTGCCGATCGAGGCATCGATGAAATCCGACTGACGGAAGATGTCGGTGGCGACCTGAATATCGGCGGGCATGGATTTCCTGACATCGGCCACGACCTCTTCCAGCTTCCGGGTCAGCTCGATCGTGCCGACGCGGGGTTGTTTGGTGACGGTGACGATGACCGCGTCGCGGCCTCGCACGGAGGCCACTCCGAGTTTAGGCTGCTCGCCGCCGATGCCGATTTCGGCAATGTCGGCCAATGTCACGGGATATTCCCCCTTCATGGCGACCATCGCGGATCCGAGGCGGGAGAGGACATCGCCTCCGGCTATGCCGCGGATTAGATACTCATTGCCATATTCATAGAGGACTCCGCCGCTCGTGTTGCGGTTCATGTCGCGCGTGGCGGCCATTACGTCGGCCAGAGTCACTTCGTGATGACGCATCCGGGCCGGGTCGAGTCGAATCTGATACTCCTTCATGTCGCCGCCGATGACCGACACCTGAGCCACTCCGTCGACCGACAGAAGCCTCGGGCGTAATTGCCATTCAGCGATTGTGCGCAGGTCGAGCATGGAGGTTGAGTCGGCCGTCAGACCGATTATCAGCACCTCCCCGAGAATCGACGACTGCGGGCCCATGACGGGGGCGCTGACTCCGGCAGGGAGAGATTCCGCCACGGAGGCAAGTTTCTCCGACACAATCTGTCGGGCGAGATAGACATCGGTGTCCCAATCAAATTCCACCCATACTACGGAAAAGCCGGCGGTGGAGGAGGAGCGTACGCGGCGCACGCCGGTGGCGCCGTTGACGGAGGTCTCGACAGGAAAGGTCACGAGCTGTTCCACCTCTTCGGCCGCCATCCCGTTGGCCTCGGTCATGACTACGACAGTCGGGGCGTTAAGGTCGGGGAAGACGTCGACCTCCGTGCGATGCACCGTGTATAATCCGCCGATGATAATCAGCAGCGAGAGCGCTATGATGAACAGGCGGTAGTTGAGGGAGAAACGTATTATTTTGTCAAGCACGATGATAAGCGGTTTAATGGTTATGAGTATGTCCCGGGATCGCTTTAGATGCGGAGGCGAGTTTTACGTGGGTGGCCCCCTGAGTGACTACCCGTTCGCCGGGATTTAGACCGGAAAGGATTTCAACGTTGCGTCCGTCGCTTTCGCCGGGAACCACGACGCGACGTTCGTAGCCCTCTTCGTCGACTTGGACATAGACTGCGTAGATACCCTGCTCCTCGGTCAGAGCGCTTTTAGGCACGGCCAACACGCCGGGACGAGGCACTGTCAGCAACCATACCTCGGCGAAAGAACCGGCCACTACACCGGGGGCGTTGTCAAATTCGAATAGAACGGGGATGAAAGTCGTCCCGGCCGATGTCTGGGCACCGTGGGACACGATACGGCCGTTGAGTTCACGCAGAGAATATGTGCGGCTATCGTTGCCGATGCGGAAATTGGCCGAGGTGATGTAGTCGAGATTTCCGGCGTAGCGTTGAGGTAGGTCGGCCTGAAGCTGCAGACGGCGATTTTGGGTTATGGTCATGAGTGGAGTCCCGACATCGACAAAGTCGCCATCCTTCACCGGGCAGGAGAGCACGTAGCCCCCCTTGGGGGCGACTACGGCGGCGCCGCTCTTGCCGGAGCCGGTAGCCTCGTAGGCGAGACGCGCCGTCTCGTAAGCGGCACGCGCCGATTCGAGTTCGGCGGAGGTGGTAAGTTTGTCGGCCATGAGTTTCTGCTGACGGTCATACTCATCCTTGGCACGCTGGAATTCAATGCGTGCTCTTGTCGAGAGGTCGCCCTCGGGGAGGCCGGAATTGGAGATGGTGAACAATGTGGAGCCGGCGGCGACCGGCATACCTACGCTCCATGGCTTCGCGAGGCGCACGATACCGGATTGAGTGGCCACTGCGGTAGCCTCCGATCCGGCGGCAGTCAGAATGCGTCCGCTTGTGGCGATCGTTCCGTTGAACTCCCCGGGATTGATGACGCTCACCTCGACTCCGGCGGCTTTCGCCTTGGCCGGGGGAAGGATTATCTCATCTGAGGAATGAGCTTCGGAGGGTTCATCATGTGCATCATGTTCATTGGCGGTATGCACATGGTTGGGTTCATGCTCGTGTTCATGGTCGTGCCCGTGGTCATCATGCTCATGCCCACCGGCGCACGCCCAGAGGAGGGCCATGGAAGTGAGGGAGAGACAGAACAGCAGCCGGCCGAGAGGGCGGGTAAAGGAGATTTTTATGGGTGAACGTTTCATTTTTAAAGGTGTAAACGGGTTGGAGGGAATACCGGCTTCGGGATTCCCGGAATGCAAAGTTAATGAATAAAGCGTGCAACTCGGTGTTAATTCCTATGGAATCGGGGGATAAATCCGGGTATAAAGGGGGGATTTATTTGCAATACACCGGAATTTGCATTAACTTTGTAATCACAAATTAAGCTACTAAAGAGAAATTCCCATGCGTAAGACTATCGCAATCTTGCTGACGGCCATAGCGGCTGTCGGCACTCCTGCCACTGTTTCGGCTCAGTTTAATCTCGGAAAAGCCATCAACGGAGCGTCGAAAGCAGTGCAGGCCCTGACGTTGACCGACGCTCAGATGGCAGCGTATGTCAAGGAGTCAGTCGACTGGATGGATACCCACAACCCGGTGCCGGGGGAGGATGATCCCTATACGATCCGTCTCCGTAAACTTACGGAGGGCATCACGGATGCCGATGGCATTCCCTTGAATTTCAAGGTCTACGACGTTATCGATGTCAATGCTTTCGCGTGTCCCGACGGCAGCGTACGCGTATTCTCGTCGTTGATGGACATGATGAACGATGATGAACTCATAGGCATTATCGGTCATGAGATAGGTCATGTCATGAAGCATCATTCAAAGAAGGCCTTCAAGCAGGAGTTGCTGACGGGCGCTCTGAAGGATGCAGTTGCATCGACCGGTGGTGTGGCCGCCGCCCTGACGGATTCGCAGCTCGGTGAACTCGGTAGCTCGCTGCTCAACGCCAAGTATTCACAGAAACAGGAGAAAGAGGCCGATGACTGCGGCTATGACTTCCTCGTGGCCAACGGACGTAATCCCTGGGGAATGGTGATGGCGTTCGAGAAGATGCAGGCTATGGAGGAGAAGGCAGGCGCGAAATCAAGCTATGTCGACAAGATGTTCTCCTCCCATCCCGAGACCGAGGCGCGTATCAAGGCCATGGCAAAGCGATGCGAGAAGGATGGCATCGCGCGTCCGGAGAGTGCGTCGGCCGCGGAGTGATTCCCGGATAAGAGATATGAAAAAAGAGTCTCCCCTGCGGCCGTAACGGCCGCAGGGGAGACTGCTTGAATCTTAGAGAGTGTTTCAATTTCCTACTTTCAGCGTGTAGTTCAGTCCGGGTGTCTGAGGCACCTCCAGCTGATCGTTGGCTAAAGTGATTGTAGAATCAGAATCGACCACGAAATAAATCGGAGTGTCGATGGAGCCGGCAGAGGAATCCTTGGCATCTTTTACGAGCTCGAGATACGTCTTCTCACCCTGTTTCTTCACACGGAAATCACCTTCGGAATAGAATGTGGCGATGTCGCGGTAGCCGATCATTGCGGTTGAGTCGCCGCGCAGGTAGGTCTCCACGAGCCTGTAGTCGCCGTCATTGTCGTCATGGTCGTAGTCGAGTGTGAGAGTGTAGCGGATACCGTCGCAGTCGGCCGCCGGAATAACGCCGGTGTAGACTTTGTCGATGCCGTCGTGGCCACGGTCATTGCCGCAGGCCTTGTCGCCGCAATTGCCGCAGGCAGTCATTGCCAGCGTGAGGAGGGCGGCGCCTCCGAGGAGAATGCTCTTCTTCATATTTCTATAATTTATTGCGTAAAATATTTTTACTTTTGTCACCGGCCTGATATATTAATATCAGGAACAGTCTATATTATAACATCAGCCATATGCGAAAGGTTGATTCATAAGAGCTTGAACCAGTGTTTAATTCGAATGTCAATAAAAATTAAATAAGAAATGCCTTCCACGCAGCAAAATCAGAATGTGCTTGACCGCACGCGTTATCATCGTCCGGAAAATTATGATGTCATATTCCATAATGATGACTTCACCCCGATGGATTTTGTCACATTTGTGCTTCGCGCCATATTCTTTCTCCCGGGGGCAACCTCGGAGGCAATCATGCTGAAGGTACACACCGAGGGAAAGGCGGTCGTAGGCAGTTATCCCTACGACATGGCGCGCTCGCGGGCGGATCTGACAATTTCCCGTGCGCGCGAAGAGGGATTTCCACTCAACGTCACTGTAGAGCCGTCGGAATCCCCATTCTGAATTAATTTATTAAAGTATAGAAATTTATCCTATGAAACAAACCGCGAACTTGCGTCTATGTATACATGCCGCCCTCGATATGGTGATCGAGCGGAGACATCAATTCTTCACACCGGAACATATTCTTGCCGCCATCGCGGTGCATCCCGCATTCCGGGAGGTGGCGCGTGATTATCATTCGGATCGGAGTAATAAATTTTATCATGAACTGCGTCAGGCTTTGGATCAGCTTCCAAGTGTGCCGGAGGATATATGGGAGGAGTGTTATGGTGCGGGAGAAGAGGGGGTGAGTGCATCGAATCATTTCCGCCAACTGATGTCATTGGCCGAGTTGCACGCCGGCTCTTCGGGGCGGCAGGAAGTGGATATAACGCATGTGCTTTTCTGTATGTTTGACCTCGATGAATCGATGGCGGGTTATCTTCTGCACAGTTTTGTGGGGAATCGTGGAGAATTCATTTCGCGTTTCACTGCGGTTCTGGGTTCGATGCCGGTTCCGGAAAGTCTCGATATATCGGAGCTTCCCGATCCCGACGTTGATTCTCTGGATGATGAGGGCTTCTTTGCGGATGATTACGATTCATTCGGAGTGCCGCCGGCAGCGGCTCCCGCTTCCGGGAATAAGACTGAGCAGGCCGGAGAGGGGGGAAACTGGAAATCAGACGTCATCTGCATCAACGATATTGTCGACAGCCATAATCCGCTGATCGGAAGGGAGAGGGAGCTGGAGCGCACGGTGCAGGTGCTATGCCGTAAGGAGAAGAATAATCCGCTTCATCTCGGAGAGCCGGGGGTAGGGAAAACCGCGCTTGTCTATGGGCTCGCCCGCATGATAAATGAGGGTCGTGTGCCGGAGCGGTTGCGCGGGGCGCGAATTTACAGGCTCGATATGGGGAGCCTTGTGGCGGGCACCCGCTACCGGGGGGATTTCGAGGAGAAACTTCAGCGGATATTGAAGGGTGCGTCGGAGGAGAGAAACGCCATACTTTATATAGATGAGATTCATACCATAATGGGGGCGGGCTCGACCAACGGCGATTCGCTCGATGCCTCGAATATTTTGAAACGCTATCTGGAGGAGAGCGATATACGCTTCATCGGGGCCACTACCTTCGCCGAGCATAAGCGCACCCTCGCGCGCAGCGGGGCGTTGTCACGACGTTTTCAGGAAATCGAGGTGGCGGAGCCAACCGAGGAGGAGGCTATCCGGATTTTGGAGGAGTTGCGGCCGATATATGAGGAGTTTCATGCGGTCAGCTATGCCCCGGGCGTAATTGAGATGGCTGTCAGGGAGAGCGCGCGGCATATTCACGGGCGTTTCCTGCCTGACAAGGCTATCGACCTCATCGATGAGGCTGGGGCATGGCGCGAGATGCATCCGGGGGAGGATGGCGGGCGTGTGGTGGATACAGCCATGCTCTCCGAGGTGTTGGCGCGTGTCGCTAAGGTCGACGCTCTGGCCGTCAAGGAGGAGAATTCGGCTCTGACGAGGTCGCTGGCCGAGCGAGTGCTGGCCGATGTCTATGGTCAGGACGCGGCGGTGACGGATGTCGTGGAGTCGGTGCTTATGGCGCGGGCCGGATTGACGGAGGAGCATCATCCGCTGGGGGCGTTTCTTTTCGTCGGGCCTACGGGTGTCGGCAAGACCGAGCTGGCGCGTGTGCTGGCGCGGGAGATGGGCATAGGGTTGGTGCGCTTCGACATGAGCGAGTATTCGGAGAAACATTCGGTGGCGAAGTTGATCGGTTCGCCGGCCGGATATGTAGGCTATGAGGATGGCGGCCTTCTGACTGACGCTATACGGAAGCAACCGAACTGCGTGCTTCTTCTGGATGAGATAGAGAAAGCGCATTCCGATATCTACAACATACTCCTGCAGGTGATGGACTATGCCAAGCTGACGGACAATCAGGGGCGTCAGGCGGATTTCTCCAATGTGGTGCTCATCATGACGTCGAATGCCGGAGCTCAGTTTGCTTCGCGGGCGAGTGTCGGATTCGCGGGTGGAGTCAGTGCGGGACAGGCAATGATGAAGGAGGTCAAGCGGGTGTTCAAGCCGGAGTTCCTCAATCGTCTGACGGCTATCGAGGTCTTCAACGATATGGATGCCGTCATGGGTGGAATGATTCTTGACAAGGCGCTTCGGGGTTTGCACGATCGGCTGGGGAATAAGGGCGTGACTCTGAATCTGACGGAGGCTGCCCGCCGGCTGCTGCTTGACCGGGGGACGACGCGCGAATATGGCGCGCGTGAGCTGCATCGTGTGATCGAGGGTGAGCTGACGCGTCCGATAAGCCGTGAGATTCTCTTCGGCAGATTGATCGATGGCGGCAACGTGACAGCTGATGCCGGCGATGGAGAGATTAAACTTATTGTGGAACCGAAACAGAAAGACTGATATGGCAATGAGCGATGATAGGACGGAATACCCCAATATGTTTGAGGATATCGTCGATATGGAAGAGGAGGAGTATCTTAAGACTTATGGCGAACTCGACACGCTTATGCGCCGGATTCCTCCGGTGGAATATTTGATGACTAAAGAGGGTGTCAGGGTTGTGGTGTCGTTCCCGGATCCTCGGCGAATGTGTACGGTGGAACAGATGAGGGCCGGGGAGAATTATCCGTATGGCATCAGTCCGGTGGCGATACGTGTCAGTCTCGAATGTCCGTTTTGCTGGGGTGGGGATCTCTCTATGGAGACTCTGCGTCTGGCCTACTCGTGGGGTATCTTTCCATGGGTCGATTTCCGGAGAGCCCGGGAGGAGGGGGATTTGGAATGGTTCTGCCCGTTGAGACGATTCGTGATATTTCCGGATAAGATACATGTGTCGCATTCCCTTCGCACGTTGCTCAATAAGGGCCGTTATAGAGTCAGTCATAACGAGATGTTTCCGGAGGTCATCGAAGCGTGTTCGAAAGTAGACAGCCGTTATGACCAGGCCGGAGCGTGGCTTGGGGAGGAGATAATCGAGGCTTACACGAAATTATGGAGATCGGGATTGGCACGTTCGGTAGAGGTGCGGGATACGTGGGACAACGACCGATTGGTGGGAGGTCTCTATGGCGTGTGGATCAATGGTTGTTTCATCGGGGAGAGTATGTTCTCCTATGTTCCGTCGGCAAGCAAGATAGCGATGGTAGGTCTGGCGGAATGGATGAGGGGGAATGGCGGTAAACTGATTGACTGCCAGATGGAGACGCATCATCATAAGAGTATGGGGGGTGAACGTATAAGTTGGCCCGACTATCTCCGTCATTTGAATCCGGAGGGTTATCTTATTCTTCGCCGCCACTGCGCACGCCCCCTCGATATTTCCGCACCTTATGCCATCTTACGGAAATCTGCCGATGACTCCACTGAGTAGGAATCTGTTATGCTAATATTAGCGCACGAGACTACAGGAGATTTGCGGAGAGGAGAGGGATACCCGAGGAGCGGACAAACGTAAGATGATCCAGGCGGAACGCAGGGACCGGATGAACCGGATGGCCGAGAAATCGGGTTACGGAGTCTGACGACGACGCCGTTTCGGTTTTTTGAAGATCGAGATGATGCCTCGGAAGATACTGCGGTAGAAATCATAGAATTCTTCAATTATCTGGATGGAAAGACCTATGATGATTAATATCATCACCAATAAAATTGAACCTAAAACGATACCAGTGAGGCCCGATCCAATAATTTCCAAAAAGTTCATAGTAAGTTTTTTATTCATATAACAAAAAACTCATGGCAAAGGCGACAGTCGGGATAAATTTTGTGATCACGCAGGGGGCCAACGGGATGCAGCAGCTAACCGTTCAGGCCAAGGATCTGCGCGACGTGATGCAGCGGACCATACGTATCACACGCAAGCTCAGCCATGAGACCGTGGAATTCACCGTCCTCTTCACCATCGACGGGCGACGTCCGCCAAACTCCCGTCTCTCATCGGAACAGTACGTTCACCCCGAAAAATAAAAATCCCGCATTGGACGGATGCGGGACGAGGGGAGATAGGGGGATATTTAGAGTTTGGATGCTGCGGTATTGAGACGGCGGGATAGATCTTCAAGAGCTTCCTTCAGCTGTAGCCTTTCGGCTTCGGTGAAACCACCTCCGGGAGTGCCGTCACTCTTTATTCCGTCAAGCTTATGGTACAACCATGAGCTTGATTTCCCGAAATATGTCCTTGCAAGCTCCCTCCAGGATATGGCCATGAGTACGTCCTGCAATCGTTGCTTAGCGTCGGTCAGAAGTTCTTTAGATTCCATAAGGTATGTTATGTTATGTTGATGTCATTAAAACAGAGTTTCAAAAGCGACGCCCTCCTCAAAGGAGGTCGCCAGGAAACTCTGTTACGGCATATCCGTCAGCTCATCGAAGATCTGCTGAGCGTACCACAGAAGATTCGGGTAACTGTCCGGGTAACCTTTTCTGTAGTTACGGATTGCCGCAATGAGTTCTTCTTCTTGTTTGCTTAATTTCATTTGCAAAACGAATTAAAGTTAAACATGTTTCTGAACTCATTGCAAAGTTAATACTAATTTTCGTATTATACAAATATTCGTACTAAAAGGTTTTCCATAACATAGATTTTAACACTATGTTACGCCTTGTTAAAGCTGACTATCAGCTAATAATCTAAGTGGAGCAACTCATTGTAAATCAGTAGTGAAATAAGTTAAAATGCTCATTTACATAAAGAAAGAGCGGCCACACGGTCGCTCTCTCCCGATTCCACTATAAACTATATCTAACTAAACTTTACTCGCATACATCCATTCTCTCGAATCGGTGGATGCTACTCTTTTTGTTTTTATATCTCTTGAACGCTGACTATGGATGGTTGGTTGAGTAGAAGCACTATGTTTAAGATTATACAACGTTAGTTAACGGTTAAGGAAGTTTGTATAACTTTTTGTTAAAATTTCATTCGTTTTTCCCTGACATAAATCGTGCGCAGAGGTCGGACCGGCTCTGCGCACGATTTTTGGGTCGTCGGGGGATTACGGGGATGTCGGGTTGCGGTAGGTCAACGGAATGCGTTGGCTGCGGGAAGATATTCGTAGCCGGCATCGGCGAGTGTCTTGATGAGCTGCGACTTGTCGATGTCGAGTCCTGCACATAGTGATTCGAGGTCGGGGTACTCATCGCGCAGCTTCATGTTGATGAGGCTGCATAGCATGTGGGGATCCTGTGGAAGTGTCATAAGGATTTTATTTGGTTGGTTATAAATTTCGTGTTATCTTTGCAAAGCGTATGTACTGCAAAGATAACACGACATATTGCCGGATGGTTGAACCCGCATGTGCGTCGTCATAATCCGCAGGTTCGGGTCAGGCTTCGGAGAAACTTGATCTTCAGATATTTGTACGCTTAATCTACATTTGCATGAGATATTTTACAACTAACCGCATAGGATATATTGTCAAAGGAATTTTTTTGGCATCAGTGTGTCTGCTCCAACCGTCGGGGGCACGTGCCTGCACGAGCGCGATCGTGTCGGCCGATGCATCGGCTTCCGGGCGACCGTTGCTATGGAAACATCGAGATACGTCGACAATCGATAATAAGGTGGAGTATGTAGCCGGAAAAGATGGAGCATATTCATATGTCGCGCTCTTCAATGCGGCTGACCGTAGTCTTTCAGAAGCGTGGACAGGGATGAACGAGGTCGGATTCGCGGTCATGAATACAGCTTCTTACAATATCAAGGATGATAATGTGCCGGATAAGAAAATGGACCGGGAGGGTTACGTGATGACCCTGGCTCTGCGTTCATGCCGCAGTGTAGATGATTTTGAGGAGTTGCTCAGGTCGCTCCCTCGTCCGATGGGGGTGGAGGCTAACTTCGGTGTGATAGACGCGGCGGGGAACGGCGCTTATTTCGAGACAAATAATGATTCCTACGTGAAATATGATCTGAAAGATGCCGAAGGTGGCGTGCTGATACGCACTAATTACAGTCATTCCGGCCGAAAGGGGGAGGGCTACGGCTATGTGCGTGAGGCCAATGCGGAGCATATGATATGTCCGGTGCTTGATGCCGCCGGGAAGATTTCACCGGAGTATCTTACGGAGGTCGTCTCACGCAGCTTTTACCACGACGTGCGTCATCAGGATGCGCTTGAATCCGGTGAACGCTGGGCCGTTGATGAGGATTTCATTCCGCGATATAAGTCGACCGCTACGATAGTGATAGAGGGTGTGCCTCCGGTGGATGATATAGATGCGGTCTGTGCGGCCGATATTGTGCCGCAATACATAATGTGGACGGGACTCGGGTATCCGCCATGTTCGGAGATTGTGCCGGTATGGTGTCATTCCCGGGGAGTGCGTGAGGATCTGAGGGGTATCGGCCCGGACGGCACGTCGCCGATGGGGAACATCGTCAAGAAACGCCGTGGCGAGGTGTTTCCTCCGAGGAAGGGTGGAAATACGAAGTATATCGATCTGCAGGTGTTGAGCAACAGTGAGGGTACGGGCTATATCCAGACGCTCGTGCCGCGTAATAAGGAGACATACAGATTGATTTCCGCTCGTCGCGACAGAGGGGAGATAGAGTTATGATCTCTTCAGAAGTTTTCAAGATGGGTCAGGGGGCGATGCTGGCACGGTTATATGCTCTGCATGGCCGGATCTGGAGCGTGGGAACGGCGGCCGTGATATCCGCGCTCATTATATGGTGGCTTGTAACGGCCGACTTACGGTTGCTTATCTGCGCGCTGATAGTGCTGTTTATAATCGTGCCGATGGTGATGGCGTTTCTCTATATCAACTATGCGCTGGCTCCCGAGGTGGCGTACAATGTGCTGCCGCATCGGTTAACGCTCACCGAGGAGGGGGTGGAGGTGGCAATCTTCCCGCGGCGCGACAGTGATGAGCCGACTGAGGAGAATTCTCCTGAAGAATCTGAGGATATTCCTGGTAGGGAGAAATATGGCGAACCTGCGCTCACACGATTAATCGGCTATGACTCCATAGAACGTTTCACTATATTGCCTGCCGGTGTAAGCTTTAATGTCAGACCGGCCGGATTCCTTTACATACCGCAATCTGCTTTCACTTCGGCCAAACTTTTCCAGACCTTCATCGAGGAACTTCTAAATAAACAGAAAAGATGAAAAAGAGAGCTTATTGCTATAAGATAGCAATGGAGGTGCGCGATTATGAACTCGACACCGAGAATATCGTCAACAATGCCAATTATCTCCATTATATGGAGCATACCCGCCATAAATTCTGCGCTCATGCCGGAGTATCTTTCATAGAGCTTCAGAAGCAAGGGATAATGGCAGTTGTCCGTAAAATTGAAATAGAGTATATGGAATCGCTGCGCAGCGGCGAGACATTCATCAGTGCCCTATGGCTTGAACGCAAGGGGCCGCGTTTCATCTTCCATCAGGATATACTGAAGGCTGACGGCTCACTCGTGACGACGGCAGTAGTCACATGCGTGATGCTTCGCGACGGTCGTCTGAGCCGTGGCGACGAGGTGGCCGAGCTTTTCAAGAAATGGTTGTAGAATTTTATTAGATCAGCAGCTTGATTGGATTCCAATCCACAAGAAATGAAGTGGATTGGGGGCTTAGCCGATTAAGGAGTACCGGTTTCCGGGATGACGGAGCACCACACCGTCAAATTCCAATTCCCCGAGCTGGCTCATGACGACATTTATGGGGAGACCTGTGGCATGCACGATCGCATCCAGTTGAAGCGGGTCGGAAGAGTTGCGAAGAGAATCGCATATCAATGCGGCTTCCTCCCCGAGTTCGGGGAAGAGCGAGCGTTGGGGAGTTGCATCCGAATCTTTTGCGGGAGCCTCCCAGCAGGCGTCGTTCATAATATCCTCGGCGGATGTGCAGATAGTGGCGCGTTGCATGCGTATGAGGTTGTTGCATCCGGCGGAGATCTGATCCGTGGTGCGTCCCGGGACAGCCAACACCGCGCGATCCGCCTCGAATGCATGGCGGGCGGTAGACATTGCGCCACCTTTGAGGTCACTTTCCGTAACGACGATGGCATCGGACATTCCGGCCACTATGCGGTTACGTTCAAGAAAATTATTCCGGAAAGGTCTTGTGCCGGAGGGGTATTGCGATATGATGGCCCCTCCGGCTTTGATGATACGTTTCGCCAGATCGCGGTGTTGCGCGGGGTAGATCATATCAAGGCCGTGGGCGACGACGGCGACTGTGCGCACGCCGGCTTCAAGAGCGGTGGTATGCGCCACCGCGTCGACACCGAAAGCGAGCCCGCTGACCACGAGCAGATCGGGAAATGATGCCGCGAGGTCGGCAGTCAATCGCCGTGTCATCTCGGCTCCGTAAGGGGTCATGCGGCGGGTGCCCACCATGCTGACGGGATGGCCGGCGTTAAGATCGCATGTGCCGAGCATATACAGCAGGGGGGGAGGTCCGGATATCTGTTCGAGTCGCAGTGGATATTCAGCCTCCGTGATCCAGAGAATCCTGATGTTGTGCCTACGGATAAACAAGAGCTCCTCCCCGGCGCGTTGCAAGGCCTGATAGCGGGCGGATGCAGTCAGATTCGGCGGAGGATTGAATCCGGTGATAGAGCGGAACATCACATCGTCCCCCTTCATGAAATCAGTCAGCGGGACATCGCGTGTGTCAAGCTCCACCAGTAATCGGGCGTCGATGTTCCTCAACATCGACGCCGCGATACGGCAGATTATCTCTTCATCCTCCTCTTGGTTTCGCATCATTCGGCGGGGAATCTGTCGAGCACGGTCTCCACAAGCTGCCTGACAGCGGGTTTATAATCCGTATTGGCTTTTGACGCCATTCTTTCGGCAATTATGCAGCAGACAGTCAGGGCCTTGTGGCCGAGCAGGCGTGCGAGACCCTGAAGACATGCCGACTCCATCTCGAAATTAGTGATTCTCCGGTCATGGAATCTGAATGAATTGATTTTCTCATTGAGATGAGGGTCGGCGAGGGGAAGGCGCACCATTCGCCCCTGGGGGGCATAGAATCCTACGGCGGCTATGGTGGAGCCATGTATCATGTCGTCACGTCCGATAGCTTCAAGCAGACCGGGGTCGGCATCGACGGTATAGGGGGCGGCCCATGTGGGGAGCCAGCCGGTGTGGCGCATGAACTCACGTTCGAATTCCAGATCGCAGACGCTGTCGCGGCCCGCGTAGAAATTCAGTATGCCGTCAAATCCCGTGGCCTTCGAGGCCATGACGAAATCTCCGATATGAATGTCATCCTGAAGGGAGCCGCTCGTGCCGATACGCACCATCCGCAGAGTCCGATGGTCGGGACGCACCTGACGGGTTTCGAAATCGACGTTAGCGAGCGCATCAAGCTCCGTGACGACGATTTCTATATTGTCAGGGCCGATACCATGTGAGATACATAGCATCTCCTTCCCTTTATATTTGCCCGCGATCGCGTGAAATTCACGGGAAGAGACATCATACTCGATTTCATCGAAATAGGAGGCCACCATGTCTACGCGACCCGGATCTCCGACGAGGATAATGTTGTCGCGCAGCTGGTCGGGACGCAGATGAATGTGGAAAGCGGAGCCGTCGGCATTGATTATCAGCTCCGAAGGTGAGATGGTGCGTTGTGTCATGGCATTCAGATTTAAATATCAGCGATTCTTATACATCTCCTCGTAGTAGCGTTCATAGTCGCCGGAGGTGATGTTGTCCATCCAGTCCTGATGGTCGAGATACCAGCGGA
>CAZEOI010000022.1:0-2933 GCA_964513775.1 uncultured Sangeribacter sp.
AGGTGATCGACATATATAACAACGTGATTAACTCACGTAAATAATCAGGTTTATAAAAACAAAGCATATAGTCATGAAATCAGTTTGCTTTTATTTCAACATACATCAGCCGTTCCGTCTGAAACGCTACAGATTTTTCGACATCGGCAACGACCACTACTATTTCGACGATTTCGCCAATGATGAGATCGTATCACGCCTTGCCCACAACAGCTACATACCGATGGGCGAGACTCTGCTTCAGATGATCAACGACAGCAACCGTGAGTTTAAATGCGCTATCGCCATCTCAGGCACAGCGATCGAGCAACTTCAGCAGTATGTGCCGGAGTATATCGAACTTCTTAAGAAACTCGCCGACACCGGTTGCGTGGAATTCCTCAGCGGCACCTACAGCCATTCCCTCTCCTCTCTCGAGGATCCAGAGGAGTTTATGCGCGAGGTAAAGGAGCATGACGATCTTATCCATCATCTCTTCGGTGTGAAACCCAGTGTATTCGCCAACACCGAACTTATCTACGACGATGATATTGCATCTCTCGTAGCAGCCATGGGCTTTAAGACAATACTTACCGAGGGGGCAAAGCATATTCTCGGCTGGAAGAGTCCCGATTATGTCTACTCGGCAGTCTCCGCACCCTCCGTGCGATTGCTTCTCACCAACGATAAGCTCGCCAACGATATCTCTCGCAACTTCAACAACCCGAGCTGGGATGAGTATCCTCTCACAGCCGACAAATATATAGACTGGCTGGCTTCCCTTCCCGAGCAGGAGCAGGTGGTGAACCTCTACCTCAGCATGGATACATTCGGATCTTTCCTCCCTGCTAATACTGGTATCTTCGATTTTATGAAGGCACTCCCCCGTTTCGGCAAGGAGAAGGGTGTGCAGTTCACAACTCCATCCGACGTTGTGGCAAAATTGAAACCGGTGGATATGCTTTCTGTACCGTTCCCCATCTCTGATGTGGATGAGGCCCGCGACGTATCAGCATGGAAGGGTAACGAATTGCAGAATGAAGCTCTCGGCAAACTTTATGCAGTGGCTGAACGTGTCAATCTCTGTCAGGATCGCCGTCTTAAGAAAGACTGGGAGTATCTCCAGAGCAGTGACCACTTCTTCTATATGAGCACAAAGAATATGGCTGACGGTGCAAGTCACGCAGCTTTCAGCCCGTATGACTCACCTTTCTCCGCATTCACCAACTATATGAATGTGCTCGCTGACTTCCTCGTGAGAGTACAGGAGCAATATCCTGAGGATATCGACAACGAGGAGCTTAACTCGCTTCTTCTCACCATCAGCAATCAGGCTCAGGAGATCAACGAACTCAATAAAGAGGTGAAGAATCTCCGCAACAATATCCTCAATGCTGACGACTCCACCAACAAGGCTAAAGCTGAATTGGTAGATATGCCGAAAGCCGAGGAGGTTGAGGTGGTAGAGAAAGCTGATGTGGAAAGTCCTGCCAAGGCTGAGGCTAATGCTGAAGAGGAGGCTCCGGCACCCAAGAAACGTGGACGTAAACCTACCACTATCAAAGAGGCTCCCAAAGCTAAAGCAAAACCGGGGCGCAAACCAAAGAAATCGTAACTTATCACACATATAAATAGCTACCCTCCGGATATTTTGGAATATCCGGAGGGTAGCTATTTATATCGGTTTGCCAGTTAAATTATTCTTGACAATCAGAATTATAAGGCGATGTTTGGCATGTTAAGCTGTTATTTAAATTTGGAATGTAACATTTTTACGCTATCCCTTTCCGTATAACCGTCACTACCATTTCACTTGTCAGAGTTGGCATTAGCAGTATCACTAACAGTATCTGTAGCAGCATCAGCATCTGTACCAGCATCAGCATCAGTGTTCCATACCTTATCGAATTCCTCCTTGGTGGTGAATTCATAATACTTCCAATTGGTCTGCCAGAACTCTCGCTTATCAAGATGCCATCCCTCCGCTTCCGGCTCCCTTTCGGAAAGACGGATAAAATTGCCATCCTTTTCAACAACCTCCTGCACCACATATTCCCCTAAATAATGGCGCCATATCTTAATCCCATCCTCCTCTACCATAGTATAGCTGTCAACATCCGGCAATGGCATCCGCTTTAAATACTTATATATCAAACCATTTCCAGTCATATATCCCAAACGAATCCTTTTATAAACAGATGAATAAGGGAAAACGGCTCCATCCTCAATATATGGGATTATTTCCTTTGACAATCTACCTACTTTTATCATCTCCTCATTACCCTTCCATATAATCCAATTCTTGTCAGGATCTACATCAAAAATCGTGCGGGTTTTCTGGTCATATCCTGAATTATGAGTAATGGTAAACCACACCTTATCAAGACCATCCAAGCCAAGATTATTGGATTTGCCTACTTTTTCCCATACTCCATCTGCGATACCGGCACGAAGCATGGTATGGGCATAGAAATGTACCTCATCCTTCACAACATCTTCCAAATTTACTTTCTCGTCTATGGGATATCGAGTTTTAAATACTCGGATTACCGAGCTATTAAGTTCTGTAAGATCATTGCAGATGTATTGAAAGTACACTTTCCATTTATCGTCTATCTTCGTACAGAAGATATTTCCTATCTTTGTTACTATTCTTTTCACCATAGCTAATGTCGGCAAATTTATCACCTTATAGGGAAATAATACAATTTAATTACCTATAAGGCCACAGTTCAAACTACTTCACTTAATTGATTTCTCTTGAGAAGCTATCCATACCTTATCGAACTCCTCTTTGGTGGTGAATTCATAATACTTCCAATTGGTCTGCCAGAACTCACGTTTATCAAGATACCACCCCTCTGCTTCCGGCTCCTTTTCGGAAAGTCGGATAAAATTACCATCCTTTTCAACAACCTCCTGCACCACATATTCCCCTAAATAATGGCGCCATA
>CAZEOI010000022.1:3033-53670 GCA_964513775.1 uncultured Sangeribacter sp.
TGCACCACATATTCCCCTAAATAATGGCGCCATATCTTAATCCCATCCTCCTCTATCATCGTATAGCTGTCAACATCTGGCAATGGTATCCGCTTTTGATATTTATATATCAAATCATTCCCAATCATATATCCCAAACGAATTCTTTCTATAATGCATCTATATGGAAATACAAATCCTGTTTCCAAATATTCCCACAATTCACCTGGAATGACTTTTATATGCTTTCGATCTTTATTTACTTTCCAAATAGTCCAATTCTTGTCCGGATCAACATCTATATTTGTACGACTTCTCTGAATATAGATGGAATCGTGAGTATTAGCAAACCAAATTTTCTCTAATCCGTCAAGGCCAAGATTTTTTGACGTGCCTACTTTAACCAAAATATCGTCAACAACGCCCTGTCGGAGCATTACGTGGCTATAGAAATGTACATCACCTCTAACCACTTCTTCAAGATCTACATCAGAATCTATTGGATATCGAGTTTTAAAAACTCGAATTACAAAACTATTTAACTGTGAAAGATCATTGCATACATATTGTAAGTAGACCTTATATCTATCTTCTATTTTTGTACAAAAAATATTACCTATTTTTATTACCACTCCTTTAGCCATTCTCTGAAGTTGTTTAATCTTAATTTAAAACGTAAGAACTCTATTATATCATTAAAATACAGTGTACATTGCAAAGAGCATGCTTAATTATAGAAATTAAAAGTAATGTACCGTATTATTACATGTAGTCCCATACTTGGCGAATTTACATAATAATCGCAAGATTATCAAACAGGTAGCACAGGAATCAAGGGAACCCCTTGATTCCTGTCTCCTCCTGCGCATCTTTACTTACAGTTTATGTAATTTGGAGGAACAAATCCATATTCCAAAATATGGATAGCAACTGAACAGTCGCAGACCTTGATGTCTACAAAGGTAGCATTTTTCTCTGTATAATGATACAAGATAGTTCCATTATTTTTGAAAATACTTACGGATTGCTCACCCACAAGCTTAGCAAAATGTGTAAAGACATTTTCAACAGTAGTGTTTAGGAAACTGTGATAGGGACTACCGTTATGTATTGGATACAACCCTTATGGAATGAGAGCTACGAATCCATGCAACTCAAGCTTGTGACTCATTATTTCATCAAGCAACGTCCCAAACTCAAGAGCAATCTCAAGGATGCACAGTGTATAACGTAATTTTTGCTTAAAAACCTCATAATGGGATGTTTTGTTCACGTACATATTGTTTGTATACTTTTTCAAAAATGATTGATTCCTGAATATTGAAATCTTGAAGAATCATATCCGTTATTTACAATGCTAAAAAGTAAACACACCTTCACTTTTTTAGCCCATATTTTTTCCAATATTTAGGAGCTATTTCATTTCTCAAATTAAATAACTGTCCTTTATTCTTGACCATGCCAAATTTCATTATCTGGGATTGCTCCCAAATTCGTGCCTCAATTTTTGAGTCAAAAACTCTATTTATTTCCTCATACCTTAAAGTACTTCGAACTGTTCCAGAGTTTAAATGCTCTTGGAATCTTTCCAAAGGATCTCTTCGAGTAATACCAACATATTTTTCTACACCTGTATCTGGGTCATAGCCGAAATAACCATGATAGGTTACTGACTTGGGGACTTTATCCAGACATCCTTTAGCCAAATTCTCTCCTGCTGCATGAGCTGCAATGCCTCCACTTACACCTCCAGCGATGCCTCCACTTACGGCTCCTTGGAGGGCACCTTTAGCCCCGGCATTCATAGCTTGCCCAAAACTCTTACCCTGAATCAGAGAATTACCGGCATCAAGTAAAAAACCGTTAGCCATGCCATTAGCAGCTCCAAAGGTAGCTCCAGGCACTATACCCATTGAAGCAACCGAGAATTGAGTTGCAGTAATTGAGGTGATACTTCCTATGGTAGGTGCAAGTACAGGCATAAGAGCCATACCTGCGGCTGCACCGGCACCTCCTGCCAAGGCTCCTACTCCAAAATATGAAGCTCCTTTCCAGAAACTGTTCCAGCCCCCTCCGGCAGCTTTTATATCTTTCCAATGTGTGGCAACATTTACCACTCCTCCAATTAGGGCAGCCGCTCCAATTACAAACCAGAAGAATTCCCCGTCCTCATCTACATAGCAGAGAGGGTTGTTCATGCAATATGTATAGCGATTGAAGTTCTGTAAACAATCTGGAATCTGCACCTGAGGGTCAGGGGAAATGAAACGACCCATCATTGGATCATACAATCTGGCATTCATGTTGATCACTCCACACCATGCCAAATGTTCATGGCCCGTGAATCCCCTACCTAAATAGAGTTCCGGTTCAGAACCAGATTCATATAATAGTTGTGTCTCAGGATCACGCAGATTTCCCCAAGGATCATAACTCAATTCCTGAATCATCGTACCGGACGAATTCACAACCGCAATTATCGAACCTAAATAATCACGGAGAATAATATTCATCTGTCTTCTACTACCGGCTTTAACAAAAACTGCCGGGGCAGTATAATAGTCACCACCTACGTAAAAACGCTCTAATATTTCTCCACTATAGTCAACTTCTTTACATTCATAAGAATCTCCAAGATATGAAACTGTACAATAAGAATCCGGATACGCGACATCCATGGTTACTCTTTGCTTATTCCAGTCATAGTCAAAATAAGCATTAACACCATCCTGCTCTATTAAATTGACACGATCAAAAGATGTGAAGGTGAGATTCTGATCTAACCTACTATATTTCGAATCGGAAGATCTAAGTATTGCTGAAACAGCAAAAGGCACTCCGGAGGAGTAACTATATGTCCCTACGTCTGCCTTTTGAAGAATATTTCCATTCTCCGCATAACTTATAGACTTATCTCCATATGAGGTGAGCCGATTTAAGTCATCATAACCGAACGTCTCTCTAAGATTTCGTTTTACATCTGTTCTGGAAAGAAGATTTTGCGTATTGGAATCCCATTGATATGATCTGTTAGCATATATAACTGACCCCTTGGAGTATTTTTCGGTAAGAGGTAGTCCTTCATCTGTATAAGTATACACTTTCTCGATCCCACCGGAAATAATCTTCGAGGCCTGTCCATGACTATTCTCCTCCTTCAACTCATAAATCTTGATTCCTTCAACATCAATTGTTGTAAGAGTTCCATTAGTATATGTATAGTTCTCAGTATACTGTGTATCATCCTCTCCAGAGAATTTACATGTCACAAGATTTCCGGCATTGTAAGTATAAGTTTTTTTATATACACCTCGATATGCGCCTGTGTATTCTGATTTTGAAAGTCGTCCGAAGTTATCCCAAGTTAACAGTTCTCTACATCCGTTTGTCGATATTGATGATGTCCGATTACTATAAAGATCGTAGGTATGCGTGACTGTGAATTCATCATTCACTGTCTTTATCAACCTGCCGTAAGAATCATATGAATGTACACTACTCTTGCCATTACCATTGATTTCACGGGATACATTTCCCATTGCATCGTATTCCCATGTTACCGTGCCGTGAGATGGATCAGTCATAGTTCTTTTTCTCCTATATGTATCGTAGGAGAAAATCACTTCCATATCATCCGTGTTTATTGACACAGGCAGTCCATCGGGGGCTAAATTATAGACTATGTCGCTCTGATTGTCGGCAACTTTTACAAGATCACCATGACAGTCATAACTTCTCGTTACCTTCACACCCTTATCTGTTGAGGTAACCGTATTTCCGGAATATGATTGTGTCTCTGTCTTACCGGAAGGATAGACAGTCTTTATAATTCGCCCATAGACATCATACGTATTTGTAATCCATAACTTTGCGCCACCATCGAAATAAGGGAGAGTCTCCCTTTTCTTGTCACCATACTTATCATACTCAATGTCGACTATAAGATACCTATCATCAAATCTCTGAGTTGCTATCCTTATTTCTCGATTGAGTGCATCATAATAAGTTTTCGTTATAGGCTCACCTGTGTGGGAATCCATAATCACATAGAGGCCCGGTTCATTATCATCACTTCTCGCCACTGTATGATACTCAGTCGTCCCGTCGGGATATGAGATACTTAATAACTTACCGGTCTTATCATAGCTATATTTTGTCGTGCCTCCTCTAACATCTACTAATGATGCTTTCTGTCCTATAGAATTGTATGTATATGATTCAGACAGGCCAAAAGCGTCAGTAGTCTTTACGATCCTACCATAAGTATCATATTCGTAAGTTGTCTGAAAACTTTTGGATGCTGAGTATGGCTTTTCATTCTTCTTTAAGATATTTCCGTATCTATCATATGTAAAACTTGTTTCCTTCCGAGCAAGTCCATTTATGCGTTCAACCATTATGTTCGGTTTCCTTCTATCAAACGAAGTAATATTCATCTCCTCCTGAACGCTACCATTTTCATTGGTGCGAAGACAGATACTTCTCGTAAGGTACCCTATATTATAGCCGTCTGATATTTCGGTTTTAGACGACCAAGTGTTGGTGGTAACAGTTTCGTTTCCATCGGAAAGAATTTCAGTCTCCTTAATTGGCAACCCATATGAATCATTTTCGTATGTAGAAGTAGCCCATATACCCTTAAGCAGATCCTTGGTCTCCTTTTTTATAAGACTGATCTGAGCCTTTTTATTAGAACTTACTACCGTGGAATAAGTATAGCAGATTCGGGAGACACTTGACGACTGTTCCTTGAGCTGACAATATTCGTAAGGCGAATATATTGATGTGGAGAGTTGAGAACGCATATCTGTTTCCCGGATCTGTTCAAATCCCCGAAAGCCTCTTCCCTGTTTATGAAACACTGGATTAGTGTATTGGTATGAATGGGTGTCAACTACAGTTTCATCAAGTATCGTTTGGGATTCTATGACCACTGGCAATGTCTCAGCCATATTTACAAACGGGAAGACCGCACCACTACCTTTCGTAAACCCCCAAGAAGATGAATTCAACACTCCATATCTGATAGCCTCATCCACACCAAGACAACTCGTAAGATATGTGAGAAGAGTCTCCAGACGTTCATTCTTTGAAAATGAGAATTTTGTCAGTATTCCATCCTTTACAGTCAATAACTCTGTATAATTATTAGGAGAATTCATTTCCACTGCCACTACCTCACTCTTTACAGGACAAGTAACTGAAGTTTTCTTAACTGACGTAACTCCACCCAGGTTAAAATACGATGTCAACACTCCTGACTTATATTCCACAAGATCAGTGAATCCATCTTGATTGACATCATGAGTAAGGAAGCTTTGATTAGTTCTATCACTATACAGTGGACCATCGAATGTTTTAACCTCGAAGAATCCTGTTCCTTTATTATAATAAACTGTCCAATTCGTGCTCTTGCCATACTCTCCACTTACCATGAAATCAATCAGGCCATCTGAATTAAAATCACCAGGGAAAAACTCACGATCTACGAGGCGGGTACGATTTATGGTAGATCCGCTACAAAGACTATTCACCGTATAATTTGTATTCTCCTTGACAAAAGAATAAATAAAAGTACCCATCAGGCCGATCTTACAGATGTCGGTTTTTCCATCACCATCCATATCAAGGGCAATCAACTTATCAGAGCCATTTTCAGCAGTTTGAGCATCCGACACCGATGTGCCGACCATAACCTTGTCGAATGCAAAAGGCTGTCCTTGATACAACACTTTATTACCCTCAAGATCAAATAACCACACTGTTGTCTTATATGCACCGTTTTCCAATGGGTTGTTTACACTTACAGCTAAGATCTCCATTTTGCCGTCTCCGGTAAAGTCTCCTGCATAGAAGTACTTTGGAGGCAAGCTTTTATGATTGCCAGAATCACTTATGACGGTGGAGAAATCAAAATTACGTTCATATCTCTTCATCAGTCCGAATGATATACTTGATCCATAGACTGTGAAAGTAATCCGGTCCTTTTCATTGACAAGGGTGTTGTTAATCTTTATTATACTCTCATTCTGATTGCCCTCAAGATCGGCACACAGGACTTCTATAAAACCTTCTCCTGTAACAATGTTCGGCATTGAATTGGCCAACGACCCTTTCAATTCCGTATATAACAATATGTTTTCCTTCCCGGTAAATATATTTTTGAAAATCGTATTGTTCTTGCCATTAGCTTGTTTCCAATAAGGATTTAGATTTGGAAATGCCACCAGACAATCATCGGCTTCACGATAGTCAAATCGTCCCCTTACAAGACGTACTGAATTGGCATCTGTCGTGGCATACCATTTGGTAAGTTGTGTAGTGGACGAAGAGAAGATTTCACTTGTGGATGAAGTTCCATAATTAAAGTAGATAGGATCTGATGTAAAGCCTGTCATTGACTTTTTTATCTCAGAAAGAAGAGATTTGTTCAAGTGAGAAGTATAACTTAGGAGATATCGATAAAGAATCTCACTTTCACTCTTTATTCTTATTGAGCTTACCAACTTATCAAGAAGCAATTCGAAACCACCCATATATTTGGTGATTGGATATGTGGAAGTGGAATAGGAAAACTCGACTTCATAACCGTTGTAGTTTATAGTATTGAGCGTATGATTTTCACCAACACTCGTATAATGATAAGTGATTTCATTATTAAACAGATCCTTGGTACTCGTGACAGGATAAACCAGATGAGAAAGTGTGCTATCTGTAAAGCCAAAGACAGATTTAAGGCCATTTGGATAGAATACTTCAAAATATTTTACATGATTTGAATCACAATAAGCTTTTGCCTTAATATTACCAGTCTCCGTTTCATAAATGCGATTCCCATTCTCTGTGGATGTATACAGCAGACGCATACCGTCAAGATAAAAGGCATCGTCATTTTTATTTTGCACCCCACGCGTTTCTCCATCAAAATATTGGCTTCGATAACCCCTCATTATCTTTGAAACGCCGGTGATATTCCAGCCTTCTCCAAACTCAGAACCACCCATTTGACTATTATAACATAGCGAAAGTTGTGGTGTAAGTTCATTCATCCCATCAGGGAGGTCAATATTTATTTGATAAGTCTTAGCTCCGGTTGGAGAAAAGCCCGCGTCTATAGGGATATCTACTATCATACTACTAGGAGATGGACGAGGAGGACGAGGAGGTTTTACGGGGGGACCTTGATCGTCGTCGGAAAGTCCATCTACTTCTGATTGATCCGTACCTGACCATAGTGGCATATCCTTCGAATCAATGGAATCAATCAAAGGTATTGGATACAATGTCGTGAGCAGAGAGTCTTCATAGATTTTGAATCTCTCCCAATCCATGACAAGAGTGTCCTCTTTTATAAGAAACGGATCAGATGATGTAGAATCATTTAGAGCGACCAATCCTGTAGGTATAGCAGCATATAGGGATTGATAGAAGTACACTGTCAAGCAGATGAATACTGGTAAAAATCGAGTTATCATGATATTGTAACAAGTTGTTTTATTTCTTTATAATCTTATGAGATTCTTGTAAATCAGATGTACTGAGTGTCAATATGTACACCCCTCTTGGGTAGGAATTAAAACCAATCTCTACCTTTGCTTCTGATGTGATAATTGTTTTTAAAATCTGGCCGGAACCGTCAATCAGTGTAACAGTAACCGGAGAACCGTACATGCGTGTACCGATCTCCACAGTAAGAGTCTCTTTTACTGGCACAGGATAGACACGAGATTCCAATAGGGCTAATTCAGAAATACCAAATGGAGTTATATCTTGAGAAGGTTTTGGAGGATTTGGAGGTTTGGGACGTTCTTCAAACTTACGCGATATTCTATTTCCTGAACTATCATAAGAAAATCTGATTATTTGTCCTGTCACCATCATGGCGGGACAAATAATTAGGAATGTGACAATTGGCTTTTTCATGATAATAAGGTGTATTATGATGTTTTTTAAATGGCTGAATTGAATATCTGTGATTCCATATCCATCTACTAAAGAGTAGAACTACGAAATTTCTTAAAATTGAATAGCTTTAGAAAAGTTCACGTCATTACTCTATGAAATCACCAAAACTTCAGCATCGCTCCAAAGTTAATCAAATTCATCAGATTACGCAAAATATTATTAGCAATATATTAATTTAAATGCAAATCTATCAATACCTACTCTCTGCAGACAACAACAATATTAGTTATTTTCGGGAAACACTAAGCAAAATACTTAACAATAAAACTTAACCTTAGCACTGTCTGAGGTCTTTGACAAACTTCCTTAAACGAGCGTGGAGTTTACCCTTAGGATAAACTCCACGCTCGTTTATTTTCTTAATAAATAAATCAACGACACATTATTCGTTATTTACTTCCAGTTTTGATAGGCTAAAGGAGGAGTGACAGTGGCGGATTAGCCGAACTTTGAGATTTTGCGGAGCATAGGTTCATTGAGAATCTTGATGCGGCGCCCATCTACAAGAATAAGCTTCTCTGCCATGAATGTGGTGAGTGTGCGTATTGCATTGGAGGTGGTCATGTTGGAAAGATTGGCCAAATCCTCACGACTCATGTAAATCTTCAAGGTAGCCTCATCATCCTCAAGGCCATAATTGTCGGCAAGAAGCAGAAGTGCTTCTGCGAGCCGTCCGCGAATATGCTTCTGGGTGAGATTCACTATCTTTGTGTCGGAACCACCCAAATTGCGAGACAACTCATGGATGAAAAACATTGCCAAATCGTTGTTGCGTCGCAGAAGCTCGTCGACTATCTTCATCGACAAGCAACCTAAAACAGACGCCTCGAAAGCGGCACACGACGACACGTAATTCTCATTAGCGAAATAAGCACGGTAGCCGAAATACTGTACAGGCCTGTAAAGTCGCAGAATCTGAACACGATCGCCCACACCACTCTTATACATTTTCACTTTACCCTTAAGGAGCACCCAAAGATTCTCCGGCTCCTCTTGTTCAGCATAAATAATCTGACCCTTCTTATAATGGAGGATCGTGAAATTGTCGGTGACAACACGCTTGTCTTCAGGCGATAGAGCGTTCCATAAATCTGATAGGTCTTCGCTTATGATATGTTCGAGAGTACTCTTTTTAATCATGCCAATCCTTCAAAAATAGGTTATGGTCTATTGTAGTTAGCTTCACCTCTCGCCAACCTGATGTCCGTAAAACCATCTGTTGATTCAAAATCCTCAATCACTCAAAACCCTACGATATGCCAAACCAAAATCATTAAGGAATAAACTGCCTGAGATGATGGAGAGGAATCATAAATCACCGTGGGTCATAAAATGTTTCATCATACGGATGCGGCTGTGTTGGTGAAAATAATTAAATATATGTTTCAAAACACAAATTTAAAACATTTTTCTGTAACATAAAAATAAAAATCACTTTTTATTCAATAAGTTGTAATATTTAGATAATATACAGCCTAAGTAGCTTCTTAAACTTAAAAAAAGAGAATAGTATCCGGAAGTATAAAGTGAAATTTGTCGAAACCTTATAATGAGAGTTGAGGGAGAAACATGGTAGCATGAGAATAACCTTAACGACGCAGGAGTTTGCCATTTGGAGTGCGTGGCAGACGTTCCACCCACTCCACATCCTTCGGCAATTCATAAGGCATCACTATCTGACGCAACTTCCTGATAATGGAGGAAGCGTCTTCGGGTCTACCCTCTATACGGAGCACAATTCGCTCTCCCCATTTTTCATCAGGTGAAGAGGTGATGATAAAATTGCCCTCTATGAAAGGAGCAATTCGTAACTCCAGATCTTCGGGATTCACTTTCTTTCCTCCGGTGATTATAACATTGTCATAGCGACCCATTATTCTGAAACCACCATCCGGACTGAGTTGGGCAATATCATTTGTAACAATACTCTCTCCGCTCTCGAAATAAATAGCAAGGCAACCTCTCTCATCAAGAGATACGCCTATACCTTGAAGTGGTTTAAACCATTCCTCATCGGCGGCTACTCTGCGCAGAGCTATATGAGAGGCTGTCTCGGTCATACCATATGTCTCGAAAGCATTGAGCCCACTCTCGATTATTCGCCGTTTGAGCTTCGGATGCAACGGTGCGCCCCCGATTATTATTGCCTTTAGTTCCGGCAGAGTGTCTATATTATTCACTATATGAAGCATCTGTGAGGGTACTACAGCAAGAAGGTCTATCTCCTCCTCTTTTCCGAGTGATGATAATGGTCGATTCGAGGGGGTTTCCCACGTAAACCTACAATCCACAAGCTCACTCCTTACAGCCATCATCTTTCCTCCGATATAATCAGCAGCCACACATGAATGAAGCCGACTTCTCTCACTGATGGAGAAGTAGGAGTTTGTACGCCTCGCACTTGCGCGTACAAACTCCTTGTTTAATTTTATAGTCTTAGGTTGTCCGGTAGACCCCGATGTCTTTACCGTGATATATGGAGCCTCATTTTTCCATTCATCAAGAAATTCCTCAAAAGTCATCACATATGCCACTTAAGATCTGTAAATTGAGAATAATCAAACGATTTATCAGGATTATAAAGGAGCCGATCTCCATCCAAGCTCACCGGAGTAATGAAATTATCCGTAAAAACACCACCGGTGCCAAGACCCTGCGCACCCGATGCACCAATAGTAGCCGTCCACTGAGCGATTGCATTGAGCCCAACATTACTTTCGAGTGCTGAAGTCACCCACCATCCGATACCACGCTCTGATGCAAGGGAAATCCATTCTTCCGCACCGGAGAATCCTCCGCAAAGAGCGGGCTTAAGGATAATATATTGAGGTTTGACCAAATCAAGTGTTTCACGGCGTTCAGCTGTCGTACCCTTACCTATCAGCTCCTCATCAAGAGCAATCGGAAGAGGCGACACCTGACATAAAAATGCCATCAGTTCCGGATTTCCCGCCGGGATTGGCTGCTCTATAGAATGGACACCAAGATCCGCCAGCTGCTTAAGACGCGGCAAAGCATTCTCCATCGTGAAGCCTCCGTTGGCATCCACACGAATCATAAGTTGCTCGGGGGAGAAACGTGAGCGGATAAAGGTTATCATCTTCAATTCCTTAGCCCAGTCAATCGCTCCGATTTTCAATTTGATACATTTGAAACCGGTGGCAATCTTCTCCTCGATGCGCTCTATCATCTTGTCGAAATCTCCCATCCAAACAAGACCATTGATCTCCACCTGCTGTTTGCCGGCTGTAAACAGACCGGGATAATATAGTCCGCGGCAACCGTTGGAATAATCAAGTATGGCCTGTTCAAGACCGAACTGAATGGATGAATGACGCGAGAGATCTGTGGCCTTACCGATAGCTATATTAGCGAGCACTTCGGTGAGTTTCCAGACATAGTTGCCGTCGGCTTCCGGCGAAAGACCCGGAAATACGGCCGCCTCACCTATACCGAAGTGTGAAGGGTCGTTCTCATCAAACACCTTGACAAGGAAGGTAGGTTTCTCTGTCATCACACCGCGCGACGTGCCACCCGGTTCTTTGAAATGCAACAAATATGGAGCAAAAGCAAAACGCATAGTTATACTGTTTTGAATGCAAAAGGATAGTATCAGGGAAATTTGGGAAACTGTTCGAAGTCGGGATCACGCTTCTCAAGGAAAGCATTCTTCCCCTCCTGAGCCTCGTCCATGAGATAATACATCAGAGTGGCATCACCCGCAAATTCCATGAGTCCGGCCTGACCATCAAGCTCTGCGTTAAGACCTCGCTTGATCATCCTAATAGCTAATGGTGAACGTTTCATGATGGTGCGGCACCATTCCACTACCTCCTCTTCCAATTTGTCGAAAGGCACCACCTTATTAATCATACCCATCTCCAATGCCTCCTCTGCAGTGTATTGGCGACAAAGATACCAAATCTCACGAGCTTTCTTCTGACCCACGCAACGTGCGAGATAGCTTGAACCGAATCCGGCGTCGAAACTGCCTACTTTCGGACCAGTCTGACCGAAACGTGCATTATCGGACGCGATTGAAAGGTCGCACACTACATTTAGCACATTGCCGCCACCGATGGAGTAACCGTTTACCATCGCAATCACAGGCTTTGGCAACGAACGGATGGCATGGTGAAGTTCGAGCACATTCAGACGGGGCACACCATCTGAATCGACATAGCCACCGCGTCCTTTTGCATTCTGATCGCCACCGCTGCAGAAGGCTTTGTCGCCGGCGCCGGTGAGCACCACCACGCGGATATCTTCACGCTCTCGGCATATGGACATAGCATCAAGCATCTCACGATTGGTCAGAGGTCGAAAAGCGTTATATACCTCGGGACGGTTGATTGTGATCTTCGCGATCCCTTCGAATTGCTCGAAGAGAATATCTGTATAATCTTTAATTTTTTTCCAGTCGTACATATATGGGATTGGTTTAAGTTTATATTTGAGAATTAAGGAGATTCTTATGTATTGAAAGATGAACAGAGGATCTCTGTATTGACAAAGGTTACACAATTTCTGATTTTAGGCTTTCACCCGCATATAGTCCTTTAAAACAGTGGCGCTATGCTCGCCGTCAGTTATAATACGGAGGATCATCGGTTTTGTCACTTCCGCCACCGACTGACCGAAAACCATGTCTAACGCTGTCTGGAGAGAGACCTCATTGGCTGCTTCCGCATAACAGAATTCATAAGCCGGAGCAAGAGCGGAAAGAGGTAAGCGAGGTGTGGCACAGAAATACTCTTCCCGTTCCTCCAAGCCGGAGGTTGTAGGTATGAACCTGAATATTCCACCACCGCCATTATCAAGAACTATTATCACCATATTATCCGGTATGGATGGTAATGCCAAGGCATTAATGTCGTAAGCCATCGACATGTCGCCGGTGACTATCACCGTGCGTCCCTTATACATCTTGGCACCCCCCACTGCCGTTGACACACTTCCATCTATACCTGAAACGCCACGGTTGCAATAGTTGGCATGTGGCATGCTTGAGCCGAGCAATTGTGCATATCTTACAGCCGTGCCATTTGATAGAAACAGATTTACATCCTGAGGCAAACGCTTCAGCAACAAATCCAAGGCCTTTAGATCGCACCATCCGGCCGCTCTTACATAAGCTGACTTCGCGAGCAAAGCCCTGCCGCGGAGTTTATGCCACACAGCTGCATAATCGCAGACTGTAGTGAGAATCGGAGTTCGCCGCAACACGGTGGCCAACTGATGAAGTAGACGACCGGGATCAACCTCAATCCTCTTGGTGAGCGACATGAAACAATCCGAAGTAGTGTGATTCCATCCCAAAGCCCAGTGCTCACAGTATTTGGAATTGCGTCGCAGATACTCCTTCAGTTTTCTCGATACAAGCGAGCCACCCAAAGATATGACGAGATCAGGGGCTTCAGCATCAAGCACATCTTCTGAATAGGCTGTGAGCACTGAGTCTATTGAGGTTGCATCATCGCGCAAATGAAGGTTTGAGAGGGTCTCGGTCATAGCCACAACATTCGGTAGATTACAAATCTCCCCCACCGATCTGTGAAGACGTGCATCAGGAGGCAGGAAGCCTGCTACAAGAAGTACCTTAGAGGCAGCCATTTTCATTGCAAGCTCTCTTACAATCTCCTTGTTGCCTATGGCATCGCCACCTATGAAATCAATAAGGCGTGGAGGTTCCTTTGCACGAGAAACTTTCCCCGACAACGGATCTCCTAACTGCACGTTTATATGCACAGGACCACGACGACGCGAGGTTGCCTCGATCATAGCATCGTTAACAATACGATTGGCATACCACTGCATCTCAGCATCGTCATTACCTAAAGCCGGAAGCTGATAACTTCTCTTCACATAGTTTGAGAAGGCCTCAAACTGACGGAGTGTCTGGGAATCATCCTGATCTATCCATTGCTCGGGACGATCGGCCGAAATCACAATCAATGGCACCGACTGATAGAAAGCTTCCGCAATGGCAGGCCCATAATTGAGTAATGCTGTGCCTGAAGTGCAGACCAATGCCACCGGGTTACGTCCCACAAGAGCCATGCCGAGAGCCATGAAAGCAGCGCTTCTCTCATCTATAACCACATGCTTTCTCATATTTTCCCTGGAAGCCGCCGCTATAAGGAGCGGTGCATTACGCGATCCCGGGGAACAGACCACATCCTTCACACCCTTCCCTTCCATGACATCGAAAAGGATTGAGCAGAAACGCTTATCAGTATCCATCATATTCACCATATCATTTTCACCTTACAAAGAGTTCATCTGAACGTCACAGGAGTATAACCTCTCAGGAAAGCCGAGGCATCCATGCGCTTCTTACCCGCAGGCTGAAGTGAGAGCACTTCCAAAAGACGGTCGCCGGCTTTTATGAACATACGGTCTTTGAGAAGTCGCACCTCTCCGGGACGCATATTCTCCGCAATTTCATCGGTAAGGGCTGTGGTGAAGATCTTCACATCTGAATATTTACCTCTTGAACGCACCTCCTCCATCTCACACCAAGCGGCGGGATAAGGCGACAATCCTCTTACAAGGTTATGGACTGTCTCAGCCGATTTATCCCAGTCAATGCGACAGGTGTCTTTGAAAATCTTAGGAGCGGGAAGGAATTCTCCGTCAGGCTGGGGCTGCGGCACAACGGTTCCGGCCTCTATCTCGGCTACAGTGTGAGCTACCATATCGGCACCAAGCTCCATAAGACGATCATGGACATCGCCGACATTATCGGTTGGAAGAATTTCCACTCGACGCTGCTCTATGATATCTCCGGTATCGATCTCATGCTTGAGAAAGAATGTGGTCACTCCGGTCTCTGTATCCCCATTGATTACGGCCCAATTCAAGGGAGCGGCGCCACGATAACGCGGTAAAAGAGAGGCATGGAGATTGAAAGTGCCCAACGGAGGCATATTCCATACCACTTCCGGCAACATCCGGAAAGCTATTACGATGAAAAGATCGGCATTTATCGAACGTAGCTCCTCAACAAACTCCGGCGACTTCAGCTTCTCAGGCTGCAGAACCCTAAGACTATGCTCTACGGCATATCTCTTTACATCACTCTGAATAAGTTTGTGGCCACGACCCGCAATCTTATCGGGCATTGTCACGACGGCGGCAATGTCGCGTCCATCCTTCACGAGACGATCGAGACTCGCTACGGCAAATTCCGGAGTACCGAAAAATACTATCTTTAGTTTTTTATCTTGTTTGTCCATAATTATTGTCATTGAAGTGCAAGGTGACTCGTCTTTTTAAAGCTCGCTGCCACAGCCGTCGCAGTAGCCATATCTCAAATTCTCTTATTCATCGCAATAATGCCGGAGCACCCTGCGATATGAATTGAATATCTTTGACTTTGACACGAAGCCAACATATTTGCCATTATCAACCACCGGAAGATTCCAGGCGTTGGTTTTATCAAACACTCTCATCACCTCCTCCATCGGCATATTGACATCAATCCTTGCCGGAGGCATTGACATAAACCGCGTGACATGCATCTTTTTATAGAGATCCGGCCGGAACATGATATTACGGATATCGTCGAGAAGCACCACACCCACAAGCGTGCCGTCGGCTTCCGTCACGGGGAAAAGATTTCTGTTTGATGTGGCGATAATATCCACCACCTCCTTCAGATTCATCTTTGGACTCACAGTCTTGAAATCTCGCTCTATCACATTGTCAATCTTTAGAAGCGTAAGAACTGCCTTATCTTTCTCATGCGTGAGGAGATCTCCCTGCTTGGCAAGACGCATAGTGTAGATACTGTATGGCTCAAATATTCTAATAGTCATATAGGAGAGGGTGGAGACTATGAGAAGAGGGAGAAAGAGATCATAGCCACCTGTCATCTCAGCCGTGAGGAAGATTGCCATCAGCGGAGCATGCATCACACCACTCATCACTCCTGCCATGCCGAGAAGGGTGAAGTTCTTGTTGGATATTCCGACTCCCCCCTCAAAGATATTGTTGAGAAGGAATGCAAACAGAAACCCCACCAATGCGCCCATGAAGAGTGAGGGTGCGAAAGTACCGCCTACACCTCCGGCTCCGTTGGTGGCACTCGTAGCAAAAACTTTGGTAAGGATAACCGCGCCGATAAAGGCAGCGATAAACCATACATTTTCGCGGTCTACATAGAAGAATGTTCCGTCAAGCACCTTCGAATAATCACCCTCAAGAAGAGTATTGATTGCTCCATAACCCTCTCCGTAAAGAGGTGGAAAGAGAAGTATAAGAAGGGCGAGAATAGCTCCACCTGTGGCTATCTTCACCCATTTCCTATCGATGCGGGAAAACATAGACTCCATCATGAACATGGCTCTGGTGAAATAGAGTGAGGAGAAACCGCACACTATTCCCAAGAGGGCGGCATAGGGAATACGGCTCACCTGGAACGGTTCACTTTGGGCAAAAAAGAATTCTGCGTTATAGCCTTCAAGCACATAAGCCACGGTGGCTCCTGTGATAGAGGATATGAGCAGAGGCATCACTGTGGTGCCGGTAAGGTCGATCATAAGGACCTCAAGGGTAAAAAGCATTCCGGCTATCGGAGCGCGGAAGATACCTGCAATGCCGGCAGCTGCGCCACAACCCACAAGCAACATGAGGATTCTGGGGGAGAGACGAAATGCCTGACCTATATTTGAACCTATAGCAGCTCCCGTGAACACTATGGGACCCTCGGCTCCAACTGATCCGCCGAAACCGATAGTGACGGAAGATGCGATGAGCGAGGAATACATGTTGCGCTTCTTCAACCTCGACTTGCGTCGGGAAATAGCGTATAGCACTCTCGTGACTCCATGGGAGATATTGTCTTTCACCACAAATCTCACGAAAAGAGTCACAAGTATTATGCCCACCATCGGATATACAAGGAAGAGGTAGTTGGCCCCTGTAATGCTTAGATGGGATGTGAGAATGCCGGAGATTAGATGGATCAGATATTTCAGAAGTTGTGCAGCGAAACCACATATCACTCCCACCACCAAGGCAAGAATGATAACGAAATTACGTTCCTTGATGTGACGTTCCCTCCAGCTCACAAAATAGAGCCAGAGATCTGTAAACCAATTATGTGTCTCTTTATATGCCATTTATAATTTTTTACCTTTTTTACTTTTTCTACCTTTACGCCTATACTTTCATATCTCTACGACCGTGCATATTATGTTGCCAGGCATATGGTCTATATGTTCATATTTTCCTTTTCTGAATGAGCTCTTGATCACAACCCCTTCCCTGTGATTACGGTCTTTACCGTATATATGAGGATTTTTAGGTCGACGTAGAGCGACATATTGGATATATAGATAAGATCGTAGCGTGTGCGTTCCACCATCTGCTCCACAGTGGAGGCGTACCCATATTTAACCATTCCCCAGGAAGTGATACCTGGCCTTACCTGATACACCAAGGCATGATATGGCGCACTGCGCATGATCCGCTCTATGAAATACCTGCGCTCCGGACGCGGACCAACTATCGACATCTCCCCTTTCAGTACATTCCAGAATTGAGGAAGTTCGTCGAGACGATACTTACGAAGCACTTTTCCAACACGTGTCACTCTCGGATCGTTCTCTTCGGAGAGCTGTGGCCCGGAAGCTTCGGCATCACTCCGCATCGTGCGGAACTTATATATCTTGAATGGCCTTTGCATACGCCCTATTCTCTCTTGAGAATAGATCACAGATCCATTTGAATCTAACTTCACCAATAAGGCAAGGATAAGATAGAATGGAGAGAATATCACAAGAATCAGAGCCGAGAAAATCACATCAGCCAATCGCTTTACATTCTTAGCCGATTCGCTGAGAGCAGGTGAGGTCAGGTCGACATACGGTTCGCCGTAGATATCCTGAAGTCGGATCGCGGAGGTGACATACGAGAATGTGTCAGGAGCAATCTTAACAGGGATGCCAAGGAGATAGAGCTTATAGAGCATATGCAATATCTTCTCCTCATCGTATGATGAACCGGCTATAACTATCTGGTCAATCTTCTCTTTCCGGCAGAGCGCTTCTATCTCCTCAAAAGGGAACACATCATCGCTGTCGGCATGATTCTCCTCTCCCGGGATTGACAGGAACCCTACAATTCTCACCCAAGCACGAGTGTTGCCATTGCTAAGGCGACGGGCCGTTTCTCTTGCCGCAGCCGAACTCCCAACTATCAGGGTGCGAAATTCCCACAGATGGGCACGGAAATGTTTCGTAGCTTCTGATGTCACAACAAATCTCCCGAGGTAAGGCACTATGAACATCAGTAGCTCCAAACCACCCAACAGTTCATAATTCAAAAACCTCTCTCCTGTCTGATCATTAATCAACAGCACGAAATAGATAAGCCCCGTGTTGATCAGAGAGGAGAAAAAGGTGGTAATCAACTCCTGCAACCTTGATTTCCCAAAAGGCAGGTTATAATAGCCCGAGAGCCAATAGATGCCCAGCATACCCAACGGCACCGTAAGCGCCTCTATCATTAGTTTTCGTTGAAAGATGAATGTCCAGACATCAATCCCTTTATGAAGAAGTAGACAGCGCAATATATTGAAAAGAAAGAATGCGACAACTCCTGTGGCATAATCGCATGCCACATACTTGCATCGTTGCTTCACGGCTGAGAGTCGCTTCACCTCCATCTTTCAATAGCCCGGATTGTGAGAATTACTGCGGTTAAATGAACTCATTAGATATTCATCTGATCACCTTTATTAACCCTCCCTCACTCAGTTTTATTATATTGCTGGGCTTGTGAGGAGTGGTATCGTCACGTCTGTATTCAGCTATGTAGTCGCAACCATTCCTTATATCTTCCGATATTTCTGAGAATAGAGCCGGAGCTTTCTCACCACTGATATTGGCGGAGGTGGAGACTATAGGACGTCTTAACCTCTTGCAAAGCTCACGGCTATAACGCTCGGAAGTGATGCGCAAGCCAAGCGATCCATCGTCGGCAAGCAGATTTGACGCCACGCCATGAGGATGATCATAAATTATGGTAAGAGGATCAATAGCAGCCTCAATCAACTGCCACGCTACCTCTGGAATATCCTCAACAGTTCGGTCGAGCATGGCCTCGCCGTCGACAAGCACGAGCATAGACTTGCTTTCTTCCCTACGTTTCAGCTCATATATTTTCTTTACGGCCTCCGGGTTTGTGGCATCACACCCCAAGCCCCATACAGTGTCAGTGGGATACAGTATCACTCCTCCCTTTTTTAGCACTGCCACGGCCTCTTTTATATCTTCTTCAAAAGTCATTTCAAATTCTTTCTTATATATAAGTAAGTATATATCTAACTGTCAAGACATTGATAGCGGCAATCAAATTTCTGACGGTATCCACTTTACGTCTTGATATGGTCCACTTTATATCTTTATAGTGTCAACCTCCTTTATCCACACCTGAGCTGACGCATCGGATGGCATACGCCAGTCGCCACGCGGCGATAGATTCACACTTCCAACTTTAGGACCATCGGGCATACAGCTTCGTTTGAACTGCTGGCTGAAGAATCGCCAATAGAATTTACGCAGCCATTTTAATATGGTCTCTGCATCATAGACTCCATTAAAAGCTTTACGTGCAAGCATGAAAATCTTGCGCGGAGCGAAGGAGTTTCGCAAGAGATGATACATAAAGAAATCGTGCAGCTCATAAGGGCCGACAAAATCTTCAGTCACTTGTCCGATCTTATCCTCTCCGGATGGCACTAATTCCGGACTTATCGGGGTGTCGACGATATCGAGAAGGATTTTTCTCGTGCGATCCCCAAATTCTGATGCGAACCATTTCACAAGATGACGCACGAGAGTCTTCGGAACGGAAGCATTCACCCCATACATCGACATATGGTCGCCGTTGTAGGTACACCAGCCAAGAGCCAATTCCGACATATCGCCGGTGCCGATAACTATACCGTTCACCTTGTTGGAGTAGTCCATAAGTATCTGTGTACGCTCTCTTGCCTGAGAGTTCTCATATGTGATATCATATAGATTGGGATCTTGACCTATGTCACTGAAGTGTTGAGCCACAGCCTTCCCTATGGGAATCTCAAGAGATGTCACTCCAAGTTGCTCCATAAGTCCTACAGCATTGCTGTGAGTGCGGCTTGTGGTGGCCATACCGGGCATAGTGATTCCATATATCCCCTTACGGTCGAGACCCAACAGATCGAAAGCCTTAACCGTAACGAGGAGTGCAAGCGTGGAATCGAGTCCTCCGGAAATTCCAATAACAGCATTCTTGCAATTAATAGCGTTAAGACGCTGCATCAGGCCACGAGCTTGAATATTGATAATCTCCTCGCAATGCTCTCTCAGCTTATGTTCATCGTGGGGAACGAAAGGATGTGGATCAATTCTTACATTCTTCAATTCAGGATCCGGAACAATTCTCTTCCTCTCGTCGGCATAACGTCGGCTCCCATCACTGTTGAATTCAGGGTACTCCACATCTTCAAGATGAGCATTCTCGGCCATTCTGTCGGTAAAGATATCATGCAGCTGGTTGGAACGCACAGTCAGATATTTTCTTTCCTTGCCGACACCATCGAAGAATGTAGAAAAACGTGCTCTGTCGGCCGACAATTTCTCTACATCTATATCCTTTATCATAAGAGTAGGCTCTGTGAAGAAACGCCTCTCCGGTTCCACTAACGAGCCATCTTCTGCAATTATGGCGTTGCCGGCAAATACCAAATCTGTAGTAGACTCACCCCACCCGGCCGAAGCATAAACATAGCCACACCGGCATCTTGCCGACTGTTGGGAAATAAGCTTCTTGAGATAATCATGTTTACCGATGAGTTCATCGGAAGCCGAGAGATTGAAGATAATCTGGGCTCCGGCTTTGCACATGCCACTGCTCGGAGGTATCGGTACCCATAGATCTTCACATATCTCAACGCCGAATGTCACATCTCCATGACGGAACAGGAGATTATTACCGATTTCAGTAGAAGTAATATAGGTGAAAGCGTGCGCTTCAAGATCTTGTCCTGACTCAAACCATCTCTTCTCATAAAACTCACCATAATTTGGAATGTGTATTTTCGGGACTATTCCGAGCACACCATTGGCATCTATCACGACCGCACAATTGTAACGGCGCCCGCCACACATCACGGGTGCACCCACAATCACTTTCATTCCGTTGGTGTCTTCACGATCAAGAAGCTCAATGAGACGCTCTATGCCCCTTCGGGCTTTTTTCTCAAGTAATGGCTGCTCGAAAAGATCACCGCAGGTATAGCCTGTGATGCATAGCTCGGGGAGAACCAAAATATCAACTTTATCCTTGATACATTTCTTTACGAGTTGGCCAATCTCATCCACGTTGAAGTCTACATCGGCCACCCTGACGTTGGGTACACCGGCAGCAACTCTTATAAATCCGAATTTTTCCATTCTATGATAGTCGATGGTTTAACAGCTTATCACTCCCCTTAAACAGGAACAATGAAGGTCGGGACATTTCAGGACTACGAAACTTCTGAAATGTAAAACAACTGCTGAAGCATTCGAAAACTTCATCAAAATTATATTCCGACACCAATCATATCCCCAAATATGGGGAGAGAGGATATTTTTTACAAATTTACTCAAAACTATTCTAAAAAATAAATGTTTTTCAATTATAATTCCTTTGATAATTTCTACGAGCCATCCACTTGTTGTAAATTGTCAATATTCATACCTCTTTACTCTTCTCCTCATTTACTCTTTATGATACGAAAAATCAGACTTCTCGCCACCTCAGTGATTATTGCAAGCTGCACTTTAATCGGTTCTGTCGACCTTTATGCGCATAAGGGAGAAAAGACACTCGGTATCGCCGGTGGATATGCCTCTTACAATAATGCGGCGCAAGCGAACCTCTACTTCCAGTATTCATTCTCCCCTCATGTACGCATTGCTCCCGAACTTGGATATATCTTCCGGAACGATGAGAAATCTGCATTTGAATGTAGTATAGACGTGCATTTCCCTTTTAGAGTGGCAAGAGGTGTGAAACTATATCCGCTTACCGGTATCACTGTCAACAGTTGGGATTTCAAAAATGGGAATCATAAGGTGAAGGCCGGCTTCGATTTTGGTGGAGGTCTTGATCTCTATATGACTTCCTCTTTAAAACTAAGTCTGCAGGGGAAATACTCTCTGATGAACGACACAAGCGGAGCCTTCGTGCAATTGGGCGTTGGCTACGTATTCTGAGTCGAAGGCGGATACAGACGGTAAATTTACTTCTTCAACTTTAAAACTTCCGGTTATGAATAAAACAAAATTATACATATTGTCGGCAGGAATCTCAATAGCCTCCCTGTTTAGTGGATGTTCAACATCCTCTCTCAATATACAAAGCCTTATGGGTGCAGGCGCTCAGGCTTTACAAGCCGCAACTGTCTCCGACTCTCAGATTCAGAGCTATGTCCACCAATATATACAGGATATGGACAAGAAAAACAACGTGGCGGCGGCCGACAGTCCCTATACCATTCGTCTCGCCAAGCTTACGCAAGGTCTCAATTCAGTGGATGGAGTGCCTTTGAATTTCAAAGTCTATATCACTCCTGAAATAAATGCGTTTGCGTGTGCGGATGGCAGTGTGCGCGTCTACTCCGGACTTATGGACAAAATGACTGACGACGAGGTGCTCGGAGTGATAGGCCATGAAATAGGCCATGTGGCCCATAAAGATACCAGAAAAGCTTTCCAGCAAGCCTTGCTGCAATCTGCCGTACTTGAAGGCATAGGATCTACAAGCAGCACCGCCGCTACCCTAACCTCTTCTCAGCTTGCACAGCTCGGCTCGCAAATGATGAGTGCTAAGTATTCACAGAAGCAGGAGAGTAATGCAGATGATTATGGCTATGATTTTCTTAAAGCCAACGGCAAAAACCCTTGGGCTATGGCTTACGCTTTCGAAAAGCTTGAAGCTCTTGAAGGGGCGCAACCGGCATCATCCGGCTTGTCTCAAATGTTTTCTTCACATCCATCCACACCGAAACGAATCAAACATATTCAAGATCGCTGTAAGAAAGATGGCATTGCACAACCGGCCAAGTAAACCATAGCACGAATTTTCCACAGCTCAAAAGATTCAAGATACCCTATAAAGAAACGACCCCGACAAATGATATGTCGGGGTCGTTTCTTATTTAAGTCAGTTTTCAGAGATTGAAGAATGTCAGGAAGCCGAGTGAGCTCTGAACGGCATCGTAGCAATACTGATAGATGTAAGGTACAATACCGAAGAACACGATACCGGCAACACAAAGCCACAAACCAACCTTCTGGCAACGCTCTGTCTCAAAAGCGGCAATCTTAGGCTCATCAGGAGAGATCCACATAGCTTTCACTACAAGGAGATAGTAGTAGAGAGAGATGATGGTGTTGATGAGGGCGATAAGCACGAGCATATAGAGCGCCCATGAATTACTGCTTGCCACAGATGTGAAGATAAGGAACTTGCTGAAGAATCCTGCGAAAGGAGGAATACCTGCAAGTGAGAACATCGCGAGAGTCATTGCGAAAGAGAGCCAAGGATTGGTCTTGTGGAGACCATTGTAGTCGTCCATGCTGAGTTTGCCACTGCGCTCCTCGATTATGCTGATCACTGCGAATGCTCCAAGGTTGCTGACTACATATACGAAGATGTAGAACATCATAGAGGCAAGGCCAAGGCCATTGACCGCGATAGCACCGAGCATAATATATCCGGCCTGTGAAACTGAAGAGAAAGCCATGAATCGCTTCATGTTCTTTTGGCGGATCGCGAAGAGGTTACCAACAGTGATTGTAGCGATAATCACTGCATAGAGCATCCACTCCCAAGCATCGCTGTAGACAGCACCGAAACACTGCACGAAGATTACAAAGAATGCGAATGCGGCAGAACCCTTGGAAATAACGGAAAGATAGCTGGTGATAGCTGTGGGAGCTCCCTCATAAACGTCGGCGGTCCAAAGGTGGAAAGGCACAAGCGAGAGCTTGAAACCGATACCGGCGATCACGAAAGCGAGAGCTATCAGAAGCAGACCACTCATCTCACCTTGGCCGATGTAGAGGGCGATATCGGAGAAATAGAGTGAACCTCCTGAGAAAGCATACACGAAAGAGAGACCCACAAGCAGAATAGCTGAGGAGAAAACGGCTGTCATTATATACTTTATAGCCGCCTCATGACTCTCATAGTGGCGTTTGTTGAAGGCCACGAGTGCAGCCAACGGAAGAGATGCCGATTCAAGGCCGATGATGAAGAGAAGGAAATGGCGTGCCGACACCATAAGATACATGCCGAAGAGAGTCACCAGAATCAATTCGTAGAACTCACCTTTGCGAATTGCCACCTCGTCGCTGTTGACCCATTTCGCGCTCTGAAGAAACACGATGAATACGCCTACGTTGAGGATAGCTTTGATGGCATTTGTGGCATTATCGTTGATATACATCCCTCCGAACACCTCCTCGCACGAAGCGGGGACAATCCAGATGGCGATTGTGCCGAGCAAAAAGAGAATGGTGGTAAACGGAGTGAGGATCCGCTTCCCCTTTTCATTCGAAAATGTATCGAATAAAAAGACCAGCATGAAGATTCCAAGCACAATCAGCTCGGGAATCATTGATCCAAATTGTGAATAGTCCATTGTTAGATTGCTTGATTATTTATTCAATACGTTATTATATCGCTCCCTGAATTGCCGCGATGATAGGCTTGAAGCTAAACTGGATAGTCTCGTTGATCCAGTTAGGGAAACAGCCTATGCCTGCGATGCAGACAATCAAAGTGACAGTCGCAAGACGCTCGAACCATGTGGCATCAGTGAGCTCAAGGTGATGCTTGTCTTGAACAGGACCAAGAAGCAGCTTACCCACCACACGGAGAATATATACCGCAGTGATCACGATTGAGCAGGTGGCAGCGATCACGAAGCAACGGTGGAAGAGATCGGCATCCTGGAATGAACCGAAGAAGATGGTCATCTCCGCAACGAAACCGGAGAGGCCCGGCAGACCGAGTGATGCGAAACCTGCTATCATATAGCAGACACCGAGATAAGGCATAATCTTCATAAGACCACCCATCTGGCGGATGTCACGGGTGTGAGTACGGCCGTATATCATACCGATAAGGGCGAAGAAGAGAGCTGTCATCAGACCGTGAGAGAGCATCTGAAGAATAGCACCAGTCATAGCCGTAGTGTTGAGCATGAGGATGGCGAAGAGCACCATACCGCAGTGCGACACAGAAGAGTAGGCATTGATATACTTGAGGTCGGTCTGCACACATGCTGAGAAAGCACCGTATACGATACTGATACCTGTAAGTATGATAAAGATCCATGCCAGCTCATTGGCAGCCTGAGGAAGCAGGTAGATTGCGATGCGGAAGCAACCGTAGCCACCAAGCTTCATAAGCACGCCTGCATGAAGCATTGACACTGCTGTCGGAGCACAAGCGTGACCGTCGGGACTCCATGTGTGGAAGGGGAACATGGCGCCAAGTACGCCGAATCCAACGAAGGTGAAGCAGAAGAGCATTCCCTGCCAGGAGGGATCAATGCAATTATACTGTGCAATCTCAAGGATGTTCCAAGTGTGCTGCATACCGTCGGGGGTGCCATGCCAGTAGATACCGATCAAGCCGAGCATAAGGAAAGCGGAGCCTCCCATGAGCATAAGGGTAAGCTTCATTGCCGAATACTCTTTGCGGCCAGTGCCCCACACGCCGATGAGAAGATACATCGGGATAAGAGCCACCTCATAGAACATGAACATCGTGAAGATGTCGATGGAGATGAAGAAACCGAACACACCGGTGCTCAGGAGAGCAAACCAGAGGAAGAAGTTCTTAGGCAGAGGTGATATTTTCCAGGAAGCGAAGGTTCCTGCGAAAACAATCACAGATGAGAGAAGGAGCATGAGCACCGAGATGCCGTCGACACCCACAGCCAAATGGATATTGAGGGGAGCATACCACATCCAGCTTCCGGTGAAGAGCATCTCATCGTCGACACCGGCGGCACGGAGGCTAAGAAAATCGCAGCAGAGCCAGATGGAAAGGCCGAGCAGAACGGTCGAGCCTACCACCATCACCGAGCGGATAGCATTCATACTGCTGTTGCGGCATAAACCCAATCCGGCCATCATGATGACGGGGATCACTACAAACCAGATTAATATATTTCCAAACATAATCTAAATTTTTTCAACGTTGCAATATGAAGGTTAGATGAGGCAGAGCCATGTGATGGCTGCGAGGATGATAGCACCGAAGAAATACCAGAGCACATAAGCCTGAATAGATCCAGACTGCAGGCCACGGATTGCATAAGATGCTTTCTGAGTGATTGAGGCGAATGCATCCATAGTTGCGTCGATGACATGACGGTCAAACCATGCGATGCTCTTACAGATGATACCGAAGATGATCTTGTGGGTGACAAACATATAGATCTCATCCCAGTAGAAGCGGCGGTGTGCAGCCTCCCAGAGTGTAGGCCAGAAGTTCTTGACTTTTGTGGGAAGGTCGTTCTTCTTGAAATACATTCTATAGGCAAGAGCGATTGCCACTACAGCTGTGATAAGGCTCGGGATTGCCACGTTAACCCATTCAATGTGGATGTGATAAGGCTCACCGTTCCATGTAACGAACTCACCGAATGGAATCCAACCGGCGCAGAGCGACACGATGGCAAGGATGATGAGCGGAAGCGACATCTGCCAGGGAGCGTCGTGCGGCTTGTGCTCCTTGTAGTGAGGATTCTCCTCCCACCAGAACACGAGGAAGTAAAGACGGAACATATAGAACGCGGTAAGACCGGCAACCATCGTCATCCAAGCACCCCAGAAGAAGTGGCGGCTGAACATTGCAGCGAGCATCTCATCTTTCGAGAAGAAACCGGCGAAGGGCCAGATACCTGCGATTGCGAGACAGCCTACAAGGAATGTGATGTGGGTGATAGGCATATACTTGTGGAGACCACCCATCGCTGTGTAGTTGTTGGAGTGAACAGCGTGGATAAGAGCACCGGCACCGAGGAAGAGGAGCGCCTTGAACATCGCGTGAGTGAAGAGGTGGAACATACCGGCCATGTAACCAAGACCTGAGTAATGCACACCCTCAACGGGAAGATCGTAAGCACAACCGAGCGACACCATCATGAATGCAATCTGAGAGATTGTAGAGAAGGCGAGCACACGTTTGATGTCGATCTGCGCACAAGCAACTACAGCTGCGTAGAAAGCTGTGATCGCACCTACGAAGCAAACGAAGGTGAGCGAAGCGTCGACCACGCAATAAACGGGGAACATACGAGCCACGAGGTAGACACCTGCCACGACCATTGTAGCCGCGTGGATAAGGGCAGAGACCGGAGTCGGGCCTTCCATTGCATCCGGAAGCCAGATGTGGAGAGGAAGCATAGCTGACTTACCCATACCGCCTGTGAAGATAAGCACCATCGCCCAAGTAAGAAGAGACGCACCCATAAATGTGGCGCCACCGAACTCCTGTAGCACACCTGCAGGGTTGCTTGTCATGGCGATGAAGTTGAATGTGTCGGTATAGTAAGAGAGGATAAGGATACCGATCAGGAATCCAAGGTCGGCGAAACGAGTAACGATAAACGCCTTCTTGGATGCAGACACTGCAGAAGGCAGCTTATAGAAGAAGCCGATAAGGAGGTAAGATGAAACACCCACAAGCTCCCAGAAGATATACATCTGGAAAATGTTGGTGGCCACCACGAGGCCAAGCATAGAGAAAGTGAAGAGCGAGAGGAAAGCGTAGTAGCGCTGGAAACCGGGCTCATGTTCCATATAGCCCCAGCTGTAGAGATGCACCATAAAAGAGATAGTGGTGATCACGATCAGCATAAGAGCAGAGATAGGATCGAGAAGGAAACCGATATTGACTACGAGCTTCTGCGTAAACGCCAGCCAGGTGACATCAAACACCTGATACTGCTGACGCACTCCGTCGATGATGAAGTTGGCGTCGCCACTGAAATAGTAGGTCAGAGCAACGATGTAGGCAAGGACAGCAGTCGTGCCAAGTCCGCAGATACCGAGGATACCTGCCAGCTTGCGCGACATCTTGACCCCACCGATTCCCAAGACAAGGAACATCGTGATAGGAATCGCCAAAATTAAAATTGGAAGTGTAATGTCCATATCTTAGTATTTCAATTTATTGATTTCAGTAATATCGGTATTTCCGATTGAGCGGTAGATGTTGATGATGATAGCGATGGCAATTGCAGTCTCGGCAGCCGCGATAGCGATAGCGAAGAGAGTGAAAACCATGCCATCCATCGATCCGGGATAAAGATAGCGGTTGAAGACCACGAAATTCAAGTCGGCCGAATTAAGCATCAGCTCAAGGGAAATCAAGATAGCGATAAGATTCTTACGGGTTATAAATCCGTAAATGCCACAGACCAACATGATGACACTGGGCACAAGATACCATAACATACTTAGATCCATAACATCTTATTCTTTGCGGGCAATCGTAACGCCACCGATTATACAAGCGAGAAGCAACACACTGACAGCCTCGAAAGGCAGAAGATACTGGAATCGGTCGCTGCCGGTGAAGGCTTCGCCGATCTCTCTCATGGTGATCTGATGTCCGGATGCGAGACATTCGGAGAGGGACATACCATGAAGCAGAGGCATGTAGAAGAGGGCCAAAAGGAGGAGTACACCTCCGGCCAACGCTACGGCGCCGCCGATCTTCCTTCTATGAGAATCGATAATTCCTGTGGCATCGTTTGGTTTGTGGGTAAGGAGAATGGCGAATACGAAAAGCACCATAATACCACCCGCATAGACCGCAATCTGCACTGCGCCCAAAAACTGATAGCCCAACTGGAAATAGATCACTGCCGTACTGAGAAGTACAAAAAGAAGGTAGGTCGCGGCACGCAAAATCTTGCGAGAAGTCACCGTCAGCACTGAGAAGACAGCGATGGCGATGGCAACCACGAAATACACAATAATATTTCCTACAGAATCCATTATAATTTAGTTTTCTTTGGTTTCATCTTTAGTAGCATCAGCCTGCTTCGGAGCCTCCGGTTTTGGGGCAGCGGGAGCCTCAGCAGCTTTAGGAGCAGCGGTAGTACCAGCGGGAGCGGCTGTTGCAGCAGGTTTGGGGGCAGCCGGAGCCTCGGCAGCTTTAGGAGCGGCGGAAGCACCAGCGGGAGCGGCTGCGGGAGCACCTGTTGCGGCAGCTTTGGCAGCAGCCTCTTTCTCGGCCTTGATCTTGGCAGCCTTGGCGAGAGCCTCAGCCTTGATCTTAGCAAGCTTCTCCGGATCCATAGCGGGCTTGGGAGCAGGAGCTGCTACATCGTCTTTAGGCTCGGGACGATAGTTGAGCTGCTTGATAAGCGCACCACGTGTGAAGGTGGCCTGTTCGAAATCGTTAGTAAACTCCAGTGCGTCCTGCGGACAAGTGGTGACACAGAGCATGCAGAAAGTACAGCTTCCCAAGTCGTACATATACTTGTCGAGCTTTCTTTTCTTCTTTCCATCGGGAAGATCCACCATCTTAGTGGTAAGCTCAATCGTGCCGTTGGGGCAGTTCATCTGGCATATGCCGCAAGCGATGCACTTGTGGTGCCCCTGTGCGTCATATTTGAGAGTAAGCTCTGCTCTGAAGCGGTCGGCGATATTAAGCGTTTCCCGATTCTCCGGATACTGCTCGGTAACCTTAGGTGTGACAAACTCCTTGCCAGTCACAGCCATTCCGGTGACAAGGCTCTTTAGACCCTTGCCTACTTCCGAAAAATATTCCTTAATATTACTCATTGTTTGTAAGATTTATTTCACGTGTCGGTTGTTTCAGGGATGGAATTTGTGTTTCACAATCCCCTGAACTGTCTTGTTTCAGATAGAAAAGAAAGGATGTCTCAAAGCATTGATTTATGCCTCAACAGGGATAAATATGTTTCAAGGCAGAATCTTCCGTTTCATTTTGGGGTCAAAAGTGTTTCACATTCCGAAAAAACCTGTTTCATTCAGCGAGAGACTGTTTTTCGAGATGAGACTGATGATTCAGCGGTTTCTCGAGATGAGACTCTTTCATTCAGTGTGAGACTGATTGATTCAGCGTGAGAATGTTTCGACCCCGGTGATAAGTTGTTTTAGACTTATGGCAGATTATTCTGATTTATCTACCGGTCTGGCCGCCGAGGATATCGAGGAGTTCAGTTGTGATGCCCTGCTGGCGGAGTTTATTATATTCGAGCTGCAGACTCTCAAGAAGCTTCTTGGCATTGTCGTTGGCGGCTTGCATAGCCATCACACGAGCAGCCTGTTCCGAGGCTCTGTTCTCTATGGTGATTTCCTGCATTGTGGAGAGCACGAACATGGGCAGCACTTCGTTGAAGATGCTGTTTGCATCCGGCTCAAAAATATAGAGTTTATTATCTTCAGCACCCTTTGCCTCGCCTTCAATAGCTTCACGGCTGACGGGATAAAGCTGATCGACAGTGGGCACTTGCTTGCCCATAGAGATGAACTTCATATAGATCACCTCAACATAGTCATAGATTCCGGTTTCGAAATCATTACGCAGACCATGAGTGAAATCATTCACCGTCTTAGAATCCATTTTTGAATCGATGCCCGGCATGACCATGGCACGCACTTTGGGTTCGTTAAGTTTGAGGCAAGCCTTAGCCACCTTCTTACCGACGGGAATTACCGTAATCTCCACGTCCTCACCGAATTTCTCACGCAAGCGAGCTTTCTCGATAAGGAAACGTTTGAAGATATTCATGTTGTAGGCACCGCAAAGTCCGTCATCGGTGCCATAGATCACTACTCCCACTCGTTTCACCTCCCGCTCAAGGATGAGGGGAGAATTGAAATCCATGTCAGTATCCAATAAGTGACCCATGATTGACTTAACCTGGTCTTTGAACGGCAGAAGTTTCTTTAGTTCCTGCTCATTCTTATGCACCTTGGCTGACGAGATCATCTTCATGGCACCGGTGATCTTCTCGCTCGACGCCACAGATCCAATACGTGTCTTTAGGGCTTTAAGAGTAGCCATCTGTTGTTCGGTTTCTTTTAGGTTAGTGTGGCCGATCAATTTCACCGACCACTTTAAATAACATTGATAAGCAGTGGTGTCGACTTAGAGGCGACACCACCGCCAATCATTTAATTTTTTGTTTTATATCTTGCAGATACCTCTGCCGCACATTCTCTCAGTTTGTTTTCAACATCTTCCGAAAGGATACCGGCCTTCAACTGGTCGAGCACCTCTTTCTGATATTTAGCTTGCAACAACTGAAGGAAGAGATCAGCAAACTCATGTACCTTGTCGAGAGGCACCTGTTCGAGCAGACCGTTCACACCACAATAGATCACAGCAATTTCATTCTCCACGGGCCAGGGTTGATACTGGGGCTGGATAAGGAGTTGCTGATTCTTACGGCCACGGTCGATGACTCTTGCAGTGACAGGGTCGATGTCGCCACCGAACTTGGTGAACGATTCAAGTTCACGGAACTGAGCCTGAGCAATCTTGAGAGTACCCGCCACTTTCTTCATGGCCTTGATCTGCGCGTTACCACCTACACGTGACACCGATATACCCACGTTGATAGCCGGACGGATACCCTGATTGAAAAGACTTGTCTCAAGGAAGATCTGTCCATCGGTGATTGAGATCACATTGGTAGGGATGTAAGCAGACACGTCGCCGGCCTGAGTCTCGATAATCGGGAGAGCAGTGAGAGAACCACCACCCTTCACGATAGGCTTGAGCACTTCCGGAAGGTCGTTCATAGATGAAGCGACTTCCTGATTGTCGATAATCTTCGCCGCTCTCTCAAGAAGACGAGAGTGGAGATAGAAGATATCACCGGGATAAGCCTCACGACCAGAGGGACGCTTAAGGATAAGAGAGATCTCACGATAAGCGACAGCCTGCTTAGAAAGGTCGTCGTAAACGATAAGAGCATCACGGCCGGTGTCGCGGAAATATTCACCGATAGCTACACCTGCGAAAGGAGCGTAGTAGCGCATGGTGGCGGAATCGGAAGCTGTAGCTGCAACCACGACGGTGTAATCCATGGCGCCATACTTCTTCAGAGTGTTGACAATAGATGCAACAGAAGAAGCTTTCTGACCGATGGCCACGTAGATACAGTAGACAGGTTTACCATCAAGGTAATTCTGGCGCTGATTGATGATTGTGTCGATAGCGATAGCAGTCTTACCGATCTGGCGGTCGCCGATGATAAGCTCACGCTGTCCACGACCAATAGGAATCATGGCGTCCACAGCCTTGAGGCCGGTCTGCAACGGCTGATTAACAGGCTGACGGAAGATAACTCCCGGCGCTTTTCTCTCAAGGGGGAGACGCATACGCTCACCATCGATCGGACCGTTGCCATCGATGGGCTCACCGAGGATATTGATCACACGGCCCAACAGCCCCTCTCCTACCGGAATAGAAGCAATCTCACCCGTGCGACGCACCGACATGTTTTCAGTTACTTCATTGACATTGTTGAGCAGGACAACACCCACATTGCTCTCCTCAAGGTTGAGTGCGACGCCTTTGACGCCGTTCTCAAACTCCACGAGCTCATTGCTTCGCACATTCTCAAGGCCATATACGTGTGCCACACCGTCGCCAACTTCAAGGACGGTGCCCACCTCGTCGAATTTCACCTGAGAATTGACGTTGTCGAGCTCTTGTTTAAGAATATCAGATATTTCGCTTGGGTTAAGCATCTTTACTTTACTTGCTTCTTAAAAGTGTTTGACGTAGTTGTTCGAGTTCGTTGCTCACCGAGGCATCCATTCTGACAGAATCGACGTCGATTACAAACCCACCGATAAGATCGGGATTAACCGATTCCGAAAATTCGAGCGACATCCCCTTGAAGGAATCGCTTACAAGGTTATGAAGCTTCTCCATCTGAGCTTCCGGGAGATTTGCAGCAGTGGTGATATTCACCTTTGCAATATTATTTGCCTTTCTGTAGATGTCGCGATAAGCTATCATCATTCGCCAGAAAAACTCCTCCCTCTTATGCTCAATGACAAGTCTCACAAAACGCTTGTAGGCTTCATCGGCCTCGTTGCCGGCAGCCGCAAGCAACAGCCTCTCCTTGTCGGAGGTCTTGACGTTGGGATTGTCAATCGTCTTCTGCAAATCCGGATTAGTCTCAAAAGAAACTGTCACCGTCTTGGCGAGATCATAGAGTTGTGCGGCGTTGCCATGTTCAAGAGCAAACTTATAGAGAGCCGTGGCATATCTCCGGGGTATGAGACCGTTGTCCATAAGATTAGTTCTTCTCTATTTCGTCCAACATTTTGTTTACGAGCTCCGTCTGAGCCTTGTCGTTGCTAAGCTGATTGCGAACCATCTTCTCAGCAATCTCAAGGGAGAACTTGCTCACCTCATTTCTGAACTGCAGTTCAGCTTCCTTGCGTGACTGTTCGATCGACACTTTGGCTGCATCCATTACTTTCTGAGCCTCACGAGAGGCTTCATTCTTGGCCTCCTCGATGATCTGAGATTTCATTTTAGCAGCATCACGCAGCATTTCTGCCTGTTTGATCTGAGCTTCCTCTATATATTTCTGCGCGTCTGCTCTTGCAGAATCAAGCTGAGCCTTAGCTTCCTGAGCATACTCAACCCCTTTGTCGATTTTATCGGCGCGCTCGTCAATACTCTTGAGGATCACCGGCCACCCCCACTTCGCAAGCACAAGGAAGAGGATAAGGAAAGCCAGGAACATCCAGAATACCAGACCGAAATCGGGCGTGAATAATTCCATTCTTTATAAAATTTGAAGTTGTGTCGGATTAAAGGAACAGAGCAAGGGCACACACGATAACCGCGAAGAGCGCAACACCCTCGATAAGAGCTGCAATCACGATCATGTTGGAACGGATGTCGCCGGCAGACTCAGGCTGACGGGCGATAGATTCCATTGCAGAAGAACCGATCTTACCGATACCGATACCTGCGCCGATTGCTGCGATACCTGCGCCAAGAGCTGCACCCAAAGCAGCAAGGGGTGCTACTGCTGCCAAAATCATAGATAACATAATTTCTTTCTTTTAAATGTTATTGTTAATTTGATATTTACTTATTGTTGACCACCTTCATAGGTAAGAGAGGGTGGTAGAAATCTTAATGTGTTCCAAGCTCGCGCTCACCGTCGATAATCTCCGCCTCCTTGTGCATCTCCTCGTGGCCATCGGTATCGCTCATCGAAATGAAGATAGTGGCAAGAAGAGTAAACACATAAGCCTGGATGAAACTTACAAGCACATCAAGGGCGAGCATGAATATTGAGAAAAGTATCGAAACCACCGCTGAAGCTCCCGCCACAGCTGCACCGAAAGCAGCAAAGATGAAGATCACGAGTGTAAGCGTGATAACGATCATATGGCCGCCCATCATGTTAGCGAAAAGACGGACGCAAAGAGCGGCAGGCTTGGTGAAGATACCGAAGATCTCGATAAACTGCATGATAGGAAGCGGGAACTTCAGGAGAAGAGGCACATCCGGCCAGAAGATCTCCTTCCAATAATGCTTCGTACCATTGACATTAACCACAACGAATACCATCACGGCAAGTACAAGTGTGATTGCTATATTACCGGTAAGGTTAGCACCACCCGGGAAGATAACCACAAGGCCGAGAATATTCATTATGAAGATAAAGAAGAAGCAGGTAAGCAGAAACGATGCATACTTCTTAGCCTTATCATGAAGCGTAGACTTGATTACACCCTCATAAATGAATTGCACGAGCATCTCCCAAAAGCCTAAAGTCTTACGGGGAGCCTTAGAATCCTTACGGCGGTAGAATCTCACGAGGCTCATCACAATCCATGTGACAATAACCGAAGCAATGATCAGAGCGAGAACGTTCTTGGTAATAGAAATGTCAAACGGCTTATACTCCTTATAGTATTTGCCATCAAACTTGACATAGCCATCAACAATCTCATCATTCTGAGCTTTAGCAATCTCCTCAGCTTGTTTCTCCTCAGCAGGAGATGTGAGCAGAAGCTGGACAACCTTATCTTTATGCTTGCTTGCATGAGCGAGCACGAATTGATAGCGGTCTGCCCAATCCCCTTTGCCGATTGAGACAATCTGCGGTTCAGCCTCCTTGTGAGTCTTTCCGGTCTTCGGATCGGTCACCTCCTCAATCTTGGTGAGACGTGAGGATGAGAAGCAGTGCCAACTGCCATCCTCGGCACGAACAATCACAGGGAGCGGAATACGGTAGGTGTGACTGAAAGGCACTTCCCAACCGTAGCCGTCGCCAAGGTGATGGAAAAGGACCTCCTTAACGTCGATCCCATTCTCCTCCTTATCTTCCGAAGCTTTAGCAACGTTCGGCAGCATCATGAAGAGAGCCATCAATACCGCGAGCAGTATGTTCTTATTAAATTTCATCCCTTGTCAGTTTTAGATTGGTAAAAATTATGAAGTTGTTTATACTTTTTACGGGCTTGTCGATTTATATATGTATTTCTTGAATATGGAGTCCTCTTTGCCTGTCTTCAGCCATCTTTCGGGTTGCTTTTTCATCTCTCATCGGTCGTTTAGCCCGCTAAACTTCCTCTTCGAGCTAAAAAATCACCTCCGAAAGCTGTCTAAATCCAGACAAAGAAAAAGTTGAAACAACTTCTATAGTCGGGAGAATCAATAGACACAAACCGACACCACATTCTTGTCGACATCCACGAGACCGCCTTTTATATCGAGCAACTCCTCATGGCCATCGGGTTTACGATACTTGATCGACCCCTTAACTAACACCGATATTATCGAGGCATGGTTTTTCAAGACTGTGAAAGAGCCGAGCTGACCGGGTAATGTCACAGACTCGGCCTCACCTTGAAACAATATTTCGCTTGGTGATATGATTTTCAGTGTCATTGTGCCAACCCGTTATTTTACCTCAGCGAGGAGTTTCTTACCCTTCTCAATAGCCTCGTCAATCGTACCCACATTTAGGAACGCCTGCTCGGGATATTCGTCAACCTCACCGGAAAGGATCATCTTGAAGCCACGGATAGTCTCCTGCAGAGGCACCATCACACCAGGAAGGCCAGTGAACTGCTCAGCCACGTGGAAAGGCTGAGAGAGGAAACGCTGAGCACGACGAGCGCGAGCCACAACCAGCTTATCCTCATCAGAGAGCTCATCCACACCAAGGATGGCGATGATATCCTGAAGCTCATTATATTTCTGAAGGAGCTGCTTCACAGCCTGAGCAGTGTTGTAGTGTTCCTCACCGATGATGTTCGGGTCAAGAATACGAGAAGTAGAATCAAGCGGGTCAACGGCAGGATAGATACCAAGCTCCGCAATCTTACGGCTAAGCACAGTGGTGGCATCAAGGAAGCTGAAGGTAGTAGCCGGAGCCGGGTCAGTCAAGTCGTCAGCAGGCACATAGATAGCCTGCACAGAAGTGATGCTACCCTGCTTCGTAGAGGTGATACGCTCCTGGAGAGCACCCATCTCAGATGCGAGAGTAGGCTGATAACCTACGGCAGAGGGCATACGACCAAGGAGAGCAGACACCTCAGAACCGGCCTGAGTGAAACGGAAGATGTTGTCAATAAAGAGAAGAATCTCCTTACCGCCGCCATCGTTATCACGGAACTGCTCAGCCACGGTAAGTCCTGAGAGGGCCACACGAAGACGCGCACCCGGGGGCTCATTCATCTGACCGAACACAAGAGTAGCCTGAGAATCGGCAACCTCCTTCATGTCGACATCGGCAAGGTTCCACTCACCCTTCTCCATTCCCTTCTCAAACTTCTCGCCATATTTAATGACACCGCTCTCGATCATCTCACGGAGGAGGTCGTTACCTTCACGTGTACGCTCACCGACACCGGTAAAGACAGAGAAACCGTCGTGTCCCTTAGCGATATTATTGATAAGCTCCTGGATAAGCACAGTCTTACCAACACCAGCGCCACCGAAGAGACCAATCTTACCACCTTTAGAATAAGGCTCAAGGAAGTCGATCACCTTGATACCGGTAGAAAGGATCTCGGTAGAAATAGCGAGGTCATCGAAAGCGGGAGCAGGCTGATGGATCGGACGCAGTTTTTCGCGGTCGAGCTCCGGAAGGTGGTCGATAGCCTCACCGATCACATTCAGAAGACGGCCCTTCACCTGATTACCGGTGGGGACTGCGATAGGACGGCCGAGGTCAACGACCTCGACACCACGGCGGAGGCCGTCGGTGCTCTCCATAGCCACACATCTTACGGTGTCTTCACCGATATGCTGCTCCACTTCAAGGATAAGTTCCTCGCCATTGTCGCGGACCACCTTAAGAGCATTATAGATAGGCGGAATATTCTCCTTACCGCCCTTGAACGTCACGTCGATCACAGGGCCGATAACCTGAGTCACTGTTCCGATATTAGCGCTCATATATCTTTATAGTTTGTTAAAATTAGTCACAAATTTATTAAAAATCAGAAGTGCCAGCCCATAGCCACACATACTGCCATGACAACGAGGTTGAGCAGAGAGAGAGGCATGAGGTATTTCCACTCGAAAGCAAGCATCTGGTCGATACGCACACGAGGGAACGTCCACTTGAACCAGATAATGATGAAAGAGATGAAGAAGCTCTTACCAAGGAACCATACGATAGACGGGATCCAGTTCATCACATTATTGAAACCCTCCCAACCCGGGATATGGAACGGCATCCAACCACCGAGGAACATCAGAGAGGCAATACCTGACACGATAAAGAGATTAAGGTATTCAGCAAGGTAGAAGAAGCCGAAATGAATACCGGAATACTCTGTGTGGTAACCAGCCACGAGCTCATGCTCAGCCTCCGGAAGGTCGAAGGGGCCACGGTTGGTCTCAGCAGTTGCAGCCACCACATATATAAGGAAAGCTATGATGGCCGGGATATGACCTCTGAAGATGAACCAAGCAGAATTCTGTTCAGCCACCAGCTCATTTATGTTCATTGTGCCAGCGAGGACGATAATAGTGATAAGCGCGAGACCAAGAGAGATTTCATAGCTTATCATCTGCGCACCGCTTCGCATCGCACCGATGAGAGTGTACTTATTATTGGAGGACCAACCAGCAAGGAGAATACCGAGAACACCTACAGAAGAGACCGCCAAAATAAAGAAGATACCTATATTATAGTCGATTATCTGCAAGCCATTACCCCAGGGGAGACATGCGAGCATCACTACAGAAGAGGTGATGATGATGTAAGGAGCAAGCTTAAAGAGAAAACGGTCGGTGTCTTTAAGAGAGATAAGCTCCTTGATAAGGATCTTGAACATATCAGCAAACACCTGGAGCAAACCCCACTTACCCACACGCATCGGGCCGAGACGGCACTGGAACCATGCACAAAGCTTACGCTCATAGAGGATGTAGAAAAGCGCGAGCACGGTATAAGTGAGAAGCACGAGGACTGCGATAATGACGCACTCCACCACCACTGTAAGCCAATCCGGAAGGAAACCTAAAAGGAAATTGTTGAACTCACTGGTCCATGTTCCGAAGTTAAACATAATTATCTAATGAAAATCGTTGTTGTTGTGTTTAATTTGAATAGGCCAACCGGAATTAGCGGTCGATATCAGGAATCACGAAGTCAAGTGCCGCACATATAGTGATAATGTCGGCAATCATATGGCCTCGGGTAGTAAGATCCATAACACCCACAAGGTTGAAGCAGGGGCTCTGGAAATGCACGCGGTAAGGGTTCTTGCCGCCATCGCTCTCAATGTAGACACCGAAAGTGCCGCGGCTTGCCTCAACCTGCTGATACCAGCATCCGGCAGGAAGCTTAACCACCTTGGGCACCTGAGCACGGATCTCACCCTCGGGGATGTTATCAACGAGTTGCTCAAGGATACGGCAGCTCTGCTCGATCTCCTTCATTCTCACCATATATCTTGAGTAAGAATCGCAGCCATCGAGGAGCACCTCGTCAAACTTGAGTTCCGGATATATTGAATATGGATGTTTTTTACGGCAGTCATTGCTCCAATTAGAGCCACGTCCACTGGGGCCGGTGATGCAATAATTAATTGCGTCCTTCTTCGGAAGGATACCGACACCTTTCAGACGGTTCATTGCGATGATATTGCCACTGAACACCTTATGATATTCCTTAAGACGCTCAGGCATGATTTTGATGAGCTCCTTCACATCCTTGACAAAATCGGGATGAGCATCGGCAATGACACCACCAATCACATTATAGTTCATCGACATACGGGCACCGCAAGTCTTCTCGAAAATATCGAGGATCATCTCACGCTCACGGAAACCGTAGAAGAATGCAGTAGTGGCACCGAGGTCCATTGCAGTACAACCGAAAGCAAGAAGGTGGCTTGAGATACGCATAAGCTCATCCATCATCACACGGAGCACCTCAGCACGTCGGGGCACCTCAAGGCCGAGAGCCTTCTCTATACACATGCAGAGGCAGTGACGGTTCTGATGTGCCGACATATAGTCCATACGGTCGGTGAAATGAAGGATCTGAGGATAAGTAAGACCCTCACAAAGCTTCTCTATACCACGATGGATATAACCAGACACCACATCAAGTTTCTTCACGTTCTCGCCGTCGATAGAGGCACGGAAACGCATCACACCGTGAGTAGAGGGGTGCTGAGGACCGATATTTACGACATATTCGTCGGCCTGGAACACTTTACCCTTCACAGCCTTGACTTTGCCGTCGGCACCCTCCACATAAGAGACGGTGTCGTCTTCATTCAGCTCATCCTCCAACGGAATCGGGTTGAGCTTGGGATCGGCATCGTAGTCCTTACGCAAAGGGTGACCTTTCCAGTCGTTGCGCAGGAAGAAGCGACGCATATCGGGATGGTTTATGAATTTTATACCATAGAAATCATAGACCTCACGCTCCTGGAAGTTGCACACATGCCAGAGATCGCTCACACTATGAATCATCGGGTTCTCACGGTCGGCAGCCTTCACCTTGAAGGCCACGATCTCCCAGTTGCGGGAAGTAGAAGTGAGATAATAGATCACTCCGAAGCTATCCTTCCAGTCCATTCCGACTACAGCGGAGCAGACGTCGAATTCCAGACCGGGAGTCTCCTTGAGAGCCTTGGCCAAAGGATACCAGTCTTTATCCTCGACAGTAACCATAAGAGTCTCGCCCTCGGTAAAAGTAGCCGAAGGACAGAGACTGCTGATTCTTTCTTTTATATCGCTCATGTCTTAAAGTTCGAATAAGAGGGTCTGGGCTACAGACCGCAAAATATGAAAAACGCTTTATGCGGATATCAGCCTATGCGGCCTTGTTCCTCAGGATGCTTCTCAAAGAACTCCTTGATCTTTTCCTGACGGTTGACACCGCCGAAGAATTTCTGCACCTTGATTTTACGCTGCAACTGCATCAGACCATAGAAGAAAGCTTCCGGGCGCGGAGGGCAACCGGGGATATAGACATCCACAGGAAGAATCTGGTCGACACCGTTGACTACGCAATAAGATTTCTTGAAAGGGCCACCTGAAACGGCGCAGCCACCGCAAGCAATCACATATTTGGGCTCGGCGAGCTGTTCGTAAAGACGGATAAGAGCCGGGGCCATACGGTGGACGATAGTGCCCTGCACCATAATATAGTCGGCCTGACGTGGAGAGTTACGCGCCACCTCAAAACCGAAACGAGCCATATCGTAGCGAGCCGCACCGAGACTCATAAATTCAATAGCGCAGCAGCTTGTGCCGAAAGTAAGAGGCCAAAGGGAATTGGAGATACCCCAGTTGATAAGCTGATCGAGCTTACCTACCATCACATTGGCACCGGTGGCATTGAGTTCTTCTACGAGTTTATCGATATACTCGTTATCCTTGAAGTCCTCATGCTTCATGCTTTTGATTTTCACTTCCATTTCAGCACTCCTTTCCGCCATGCGTAAGCAAGACCCATAATTAGAATAAACATGAAAATGCCGATGCAGAGCAGACCCTTAGGTCCGAGTCCGTTCATGACAACAGACCAAGGATAGAGAAACACAGTCTCCACATCGAAAATCAGGAACAGAATAGCGAAGATGTAGTAGCCGGCGTGGAACTGAATCATCGACTCGCCACGTGTAGGCATACCGCACTCGTAAGGTTCCGCTTTCTTCACCGAATAAGACTTGGGAGAAATAAGCTTCGCTATCAACAAAGCAGCAAACACGAGTCCGATGCCCGTAAGAGTTGCGGTCACGGCTAAAGTGTTGTTGCTTATCTCCAACAAAAGATTCATATAAGCGTCTATATTTTAATTGATTATTCTATGTCAGGCCAATGAGCGGACTGCTCACCTTTTCTATCTGTGTGCAAAGATACTTAAAAATTCTTAATCAACAAGCATCTAACATCAAAAAGTTATGGACATTGTAATAGTTGTCTATACTTTTTACTTATTGAAGATTTGATTCTGATGTGTTTTCATCAGAAGCCTTTACCGTATTAAAAGGACGGCCGGCAGAACCTCGAAAGAGAGGTTCTGTCAGCCGTCCTGAAACATTATCGTCACTTCGTCTATTTTCAATTTGCGGTCTTATCGTCAACCACAGCGAAGTATCCTGTGAATGTACCAGTGTACTGTATGGTACTTTCACCCACAGTATTGTTCACCTTGTAGGTTATAGCTGCGTTCTGAAGCCAGTTGCCGGAAGGCACCATGTTGAACTCCGCAAAAGTGAAGTCGGGACGTGCAGTGAGTTTACCGTCCTCGATAATCTTGGGCACAACATCAGTGGCATGGATAGAATAGCTACCATTACCCCAAGTGATATCCATAGCTTCCAGATAAATCACAGGCTTAGCCGGCTCACGCTCGGAATCAGAGAATTTGGCATTGTAGATCACAACGTAAGCCTTGTCTTTAGCCACATCAAGCACCACACGATAATAGATGAGCTTATTAGTAGCGCCGGTCTCGGATCCGGGATAAGTGGTGCGGGTAGTACCGGTGTAGGTACAGTCGCATGTAAAAGCAGTGACAAGATAATCATGGCCAATTCTATAGCTACCTAACACAATGGGGGCGTTGCTGTAAGAATTTGGTGTGTACAACACTCCGGCGACAGGTGTTCCACCCACCACATTACCCTCAGTATTCGGGAAGAATGAATTGAGTTGAAATTGATTACTTTTATTATCCGGATCAGTCAATGTAGAATAAGGATTGAGATAGTTGTAGGTAACAACCAAACGGGTATCCTCAAGGGGCATTGTAGGCAAGTTATTTACGTTGCCGGTGAAGCCCTTGAATGTATAGGAATAGCCATTTTGCTGAAGGGGGAATTCGTCGCTTTCGAATGTCAAGCCCGTCTTATTGTATGTAAGAGAGGTGGCAAGAGTTACTATACCTTGCGACAACTTCATATCAGCCGTATAGAATGATGCACACTGATCGGGTTCACCACCGTCAATAGGATTGATAAGATTCCAAGTAGCAAAGGAATTTTTCGCAGTGTTTTCACCATCCATATTACATGAGGTGAGCGCCATTCCGGAAATGGCTGCGGCCATGAGGCCGAATAAGATTTTTTTCATTTAGCAGGTTATTTGTTATTTAGTATTTCAAGTTGAATAATTTTTTACTATCCATTCTTAATCAGATATTGAATCTGAATGTCACACCGGCTTCCGCTCCCCTACCCCGCTGGAGAAACTCGTTGCCCATCGACATGAAATAGAATGTGTGGTAACGAGTGGAGGTAAGGTTACGTCCCCATAGTTCCACAGTAAAATTCTCGTATCCATAGGTAACACCGGCACCCAACAGAGCGTAGAAAGGTTGCCACAAAGAGTTAGCCTCATTCCAGAAGATAAGGCCGGTGCCTCTCATGTTGATGTCGAGAGTAATATTGCCTTTCTTACCATTGCCGATAAGAGTGCTCCATAAGCCTTGAAGGAACACAGTGTTTTTAGGTGCGTACGGGAGATATTTACCCTTATAGTCATTCAGACCATCATGGAACTTAACGAACCGTGCATTAGTGTAGCCATAGCTACCATTCAGGCGTATGTTGCCCGGCAAGGAGCCCGAGAGAGATACCTCTCCGCCGAAACTGCGGGTGCGTCCGGCATTGGTCATGATACGTCCGGTGGTAGTACCGTTTGGGAACGTGGTCATCTGTTGGTCGCGGCAATCTATGTAAAAAGCCGCCAGATCGAGAGAGAGGTTTCCATCAAAAAAGTTGAGATGGCTACCAATTTCATAATTCCAGCTTTGCTCCGGTTTATAACCAACGATTTTATCAACGGCATATTGTGTGCCGATACCCATAATTCCCATAAGACGCTGCTGAAGCACCTCACTGAACATCTGAGTATTGAATCCACCGGCCTTATATCCTTTCGAAACCTTAGCATAGATATTGCCGGTTCCGTTGTCGAAATCATAAGTCACGGCCACTTTCGGGAGCAATGTCAGGAAATCGCGAGTTATATCTCCTCTTTCGTCGATGTCGATCTCAGCATCGCGGATAAACTCAGCTTGAACGTCATTAATCTCATATACCGCATAATCCGTCTTGCAAATACTACTGAAATGAAGATCGGCACGTTCATAGTCGAGACGCAATGCACCTGTCAGAGTCCAGTTGCCGAGTTTCAGATTCGATTCATGATAAACGGCCAAGCCGAATGTAGGGATTGTGAAGTAACTTTCAAGCGGGAAGGAACGAGTGTTCCAAGAGATCGGGCGCATAGGGTTGGCATCATTACGGTGCTTCTCGATAAGCTCACGTATGCCGGCATCCTTAAAAGTTACGGGTGCCTGCATATCGAGATGCTTATAGAAAAGGAACGCACCACCGAGCCAATTGTAGGTTTGGTCAACTGCATTTCTGACAACCAGATCCTCCGTCACGGCCCACTCCTGCTTTTTCTGAGTGAGAGTGAAATAACTCTCAGGAAGGAAATCCTGATCGAGGGTCATATTGTCGTTGATATGCTGCAGCGAAGTTATCGACGAGATATTTACACGCTCCCCTCTCCTCCGGAGTGTGATGCCATCGGTGAATGTAAAACGACGATAGAAACAGGGATCATTAAAGGAGATTTTGCCCGACTCCACATTCTCATACGGATAGCCCCCCTGACGCAGCCAGCCGGTGGATAGAGTGTTCTGTAGAGTCCAGTCGTTATTTATAAGCCAGTTGAATTTAGACCGGAAACCAAGATTATGCTCCCAGTCGAGTTTTTTACCGTCATATTCATTGGTAAATTCACCGGCAGCCCCTGTATAAGAAGCAGTAAGCGACAGACCGACTTTCGGAGAGAATTTGTGATACCATCCGATAGAACCTTTTCCACGGTTGCGTGATGTGTATTCAGCATTTATACGCCAACCCTGATAGCGCATCGGGGAGAGTGTGGTAACGTTAATCACTCCGGCCATAGTGTTGCGTCCGTAGAGAGTGGACTGCGGCCCTCGCAACATCTCGACATTCACAATATCGGAGAGGTCGAAATCATATGCATCCTTATTAAGATAAGGCACATTATCCACATTCAGGCCCACAGAAGGCTGATCCATACGAGCACCGATGCCACGCACATAGATACTCGAAGTGATCCGAGACCCGTAATCCGGCATGAAGAAATTGGGGACAACATCAGAGATACCCTTTATGGAGACCACATTCAGACGGTCGAGCTCAGCCTGAGTAAGCAAAGTGGCCGCCTCCGGCTGAAGACGCAAAGCCGCAGTCTGCTTCAAAGCCGACACACTGAGTTCATCAAGAGTAACAGAGACAGTGTCAGCAGCCTCCGCCACAATGCTTTCTGCAATCTTATCGGCTACGTGTGCAGACTCCGATTCCTCGGTAGCAAACGCGCCGAGGAAACCGGATGCTATCAAAAACTGCAAAATATGATGTCTTGGTTTCATGCCGAAAGGTAATACTCCTTTATATGTGAAGTCAATTAAAACCTGTTGCAGACGGTTAAACTTCAATCTTAGGATTCACGGTGCAAAACTAATACTTATCTTCGGGCGTCACAATCCTCATTTATTATGATTTTTTATTAATTTTGCAGTAAAGAATATGACTCATACCCAAACACCATATAAACCATGAAATCGATAAAAGAAATTTATAGAATAGGCACGGGACCATCGTCAAGCCATACGATGGGGCCACGTAAAGCAGCGGAACATTTCCTTTCACTCCATCCTGAAGCTCAATCGTTTGAAGTGGATCTTTTCGGGAGTCTCGCCGCCACAGGAAAGGGCCACATGACAGATGTGGCCATACTTGACACACTCGAACAGTCGGGGAAACCGGTGAAGCTAAACTGGAAACCGGATATCTTTCTCCCCTATCACCCCAATGGATTGGTATTCCACTCGTATGATGCCGACGGGAATATTTCAGAAGAATGGACAGTCTACAGTGTAGGGGGCGGCGCCATTGAAGGAGAGGGCCTTGAGAAAGAGGGAGGCGAGGATGTGTATTCCAAGAACACACTCTCCGAGATAATGGAATATTGCGAACGCAGCGGCCGTTGCTATTGGGAATATGTAGACCAATGTGAGGGTAAGGAGATAAATGATTACCTCCTGCAGGTGTGGGAGACAATGAAAAACGCAGTGGAGCGGGGTCTTGCCACCGACGGCAGACTCCCCGGACCTCTTAACCTTCGCCGAAAGGCACGAGCCTACTATATGCGGGCGGAGGGGTATCGCGACAATCTTCGTTCACGCGGTCTTGTCTTCTCCTACGCCCTTGCAGTGAGTGAGGAGAATGCTTCGGGCGGAATGATTGTAACGGCACCCACTTGCGGAAGCTGCGGAGTGCTCCCGGCTGTGCTCTATCATCTTTGGAAATCACGACACTTCTCCGACCTTGAGATGACCCATGCTTTGGCGACAGCCGGACTCATCGGAAATGTGGTGAAGCAGAATGCGAGTATCTCGGGTGCGGATGTGGGATGTCAGGGTGAGGTAGGTGTGGCTTGCGCTATGGCCGCCGGAGCAGCCTGCCAGCTGTTCGGTGGCACACCCGCCCAGATAGAATATGCCGCAGAGATGGGTCTTGAACATCACCTTGGCATGACCTGCGACCCTGTGTGCGGACTGGTGCAGATTCCCTGCATAGAACGTAATGCCTATGCGGCAGCCCGTGCGCTTGACGCCAATATTTATTCAACTTTCTCCGACGGCCATCACCGGGTGAGCTTCGACAAACTCGTGCAGGTGATGAAAGAGACCGGCCATGACCTCCCATCTCTATATAAGGAGACCGGCGCAGGCGGACTGGCCAAGGATTATCAAATTGAAAACTATACACATTGACAGATTTCAGCATACATACCCTCGGCTGCGGATCGGCCCGACCGTCGCTCCGGCATCAGCCCTCCTCCACGGTCGTGAACCATCGTGGCAGCCTCTATATGGTGGATTGTGGAGAGGGGGCGCAGCTCGGCCTTATGCGGCAGCGTCTCCCCTTCACAAAGTTGCGCCATATCTTTCTCACTCACCTTCACGGCGACCATGTGTTCGGGCTGCCCGGACTGATCGGTACTCTGGCCTTGGGAGGTACGGGAGGTGACATAACGATACACACCTTTGAGGAGGGGAAACGTCAACTGTCGGCAATATTCGACTATTTCAACCGCGACACCCCATTCGAGACAAAGTTTAATGTGATAAGGCCGGAGGAAGCGGTGATATTGGAGACAAAATCACTGACCGTCCGCACAATACCGTTGCAACATCGTGTGGACTGCGTGGGATTCGTTTTCGAGGAGAAGCCGAATCCGCGCCACATCAATTCGGAGATGACAAGGTTTCATCAGGTGCCTCACTATATGATGAACAGTCTGAAGCAGGGCGCCGATTTCACAAAGCCTGACGGGACGGTGATACCCAATGCTATGTTGACCTCAGCCCCTACTCCATCGCGCTCCTACGCTCATATGAGCGACACGATGTATATGCCGGAATTAGCTGAGAAGATTGGCCCCGTGGATTTGCTTTTTCATGAGACTACATATCTGGAGGAACATCTACCGTTGGCGGCTCCTCGGGGGCACTCCACGGCTCGTCAGGCAGCTATGGTGGCGCGGGATGCAGGAGCGAAACGCCTGCTGACAGGCCATTACTCGTCGCGCTATAACGATGACAAGCGATTCGCCGAAGAGGCAGCGGAGATCTTCCCTGACGTTATACTCAATAAAGAGGGATTAAGGATCGATCTTTGACAGGGTGTTAACAGGGAGTCGATGGTTCTATAAGGAAGTTTACGCTATTGTCCATACGATGGCCTATCTTCCTAATCTTTTGAGAAAATATGGATTACAGGATTGATTTTTGAGCATATCAATCCTGTAATTTTTTTACATTGCCTGAACCTGAATAAGCATGAACACAGCCACACCATATAACTTCTAATTCGAAAGATAACGTGTGTCTAACTCATGATTGCTTGCGAGGGTGAATTTTTAGGTTGTATCATCCATTTTCCGGATAGTTTCTTGGTCGGTTTGGGGTTCAGCGGAATCAATAAGGTCGCCGTAGAGTTCGAGCATGGCTTTTACATCTTGCTCGTTACCTCCGGTGGAGTTTGATGATGAAGAATATTGTTTTCTATTCTTTTATTGGGTCTAATTTGTGGTCTAAAAAGAGAATAAGATGAATTAAGACCTATTCTCCAATAAATCCTTTCAGGAATTATATATATGACAACCGCCAAAATCAAAAGCCGAACTATGTTGAACAACATCTCTATCACCTTGTATAATTGATTAAAATCCTGTAACTTTGTCAACAATGATGACGATTGACGATATAAAGACATTGATTGCTTCGGATGAGTCGCGGACTCTGGAGCTGAAGAAAAGTACTGGCGAGCTGAAAGACGGTATGCATGCGGGCGCCCAAAGTCGTAATCACCATAAAAATTCTAATCATTTGTTTAGATAATTGCTAAATTTTTAATAACCTTGCGTCAAATTCAATTTATTTACAATGAAAGATATTAATAGAATTAAACTTTTACTTGTTGTGCCATCCTGAAAATTATAATCATATTGCTGGCAATAAAGAAAAAAGAATTATTATCACATTTTATAGGTGACGAAATAGAGGACTATAACAGGTTGATTGAGCAGGTAGGAGAATTTGACGCAGAACGTTACATTAAGGACCTTATCAAAGCTAATCTTAAAAAAATAGTATTGCTTTTCATTTTAAATAATATTAATATGGATGAGAATTTTTGTTTCGTATAAGATTCAATGATTCGGCAAAAATTGTCGAAGTTATGAAAATTAAGTTAATATATCAATTTGTCAGATACAAATTAATCGCCAAAGCGTTATTCTTGAAGTTATGAACCTAAAGCGAGGTGTTATTGTTTATCAATCAACCCCTCGCTTTAATATTGAAGGAAATCCGGGGTGTCAACAAATATCTGATACTATGGCATACAAAATTGAAGAAATCGAAGGAATCGGCAGTGCTTACGCCAAGAAACTCGAAGCTGCAGGTGTGAATACCACCGAAGAACTTCTTGACCGGGCAGCATCCAAGAAAGGTCGCGAGAAACTCGCTGAGGATACAGGTATATCTGAGAAACTTATCCTGAAATGGGCTAATCATGCCGATTTATTCCGAATCAAGGGAGTTGCCGGACAGTTTGCCGAGTTGTTGGAAGCAGCGGGTGTTGACACCGTAAAGGAATTGCGTCACCGCGTAGCCGCAAACCTTCACTCCAAACTCGTTGAAGTTAACGATCAGAAGAACCTCTGCAACCGCGTGCCGGCAGAAAGCGAGATTGAGAAGATGATAGCACGGGCAAAAGAGCTCGACCCCCGCATCACCTATTAACACCACTCCCGCATAAGACTTACAAGATTGGCATTTTTATTTGCCAATCTTTTTTATAGCAAGAAGTTTTTTACTACCCAACAAAAATTTTATTGAGAGTATTATTGACCAATATTAGAATGGAACTTTGACCTTCTTGACGCGGGTATGGCGTTCTTTTTCAAGCATCTTAATCTCAGTGGCAAGATAACGAATAGAAGCCTGATGAGAGAGGAGCGCCTTGAAGTGCCAGTTAAAGCGCTGAGAGAAGCACTTATCAATGCCTTGTGTCATCGCCAATGGGAGAAACAGAACCTGACAATCAGTATCGCCGTCTATGACGACCGCGTAGAGATTGCCAATCCCGGTGTATTTCCACCCCAGATTCCGATTGAGAACATAAAAGACTCGCACGAGTCATATCCGTACAATCGCAATATGGCACAAGTCCTACACCGCTCAACCCTCCTTGAAAGCTGGGGAAGTTGCATCCACCGCATAATTGAAGCCTGTCGCGAACAGGGAGTCGAAGACCCGACATGGCGTTGGGACGGCGGATTCGTCTACGTCACCTTCAAACGACCTACCAAGAAATGTTGGAGTTGATGAAAGATATTCAGATAAGAAATTGATTTTTAGGAGATAATAAACGTAAAGTTTTCCAAGTGGGACCACACAAAGCGAAAGCAAATCGCGCAAGAAGCCCGAACTTCCCCAACGTTCGGGCTTCTTCGTGTTATTTTGCCAAATTCAGCAATACGCGTTTCGCCGTATGCTTACACTTATCTAATTTGCAATCGTGATATACCGTTGATTTCCACTTGTTGGCTTATCAGGTTCAGTCATAGCCAAAGTTCCTTCTTCAAGCAATGGATTGATATAACCCTCAATGAAGTTTTTGCGGTCTTTCAAACCCAAGAACTTCATGATCTCTGATAAAGTCTTTGGCTCCTTACAGAACTCTAACAAAAGATTTTTATTTTTTTCCTTACGAATAGCCTTATTAGTATCTTGTGGGGTATCTTGTGGGGTAACTTGTGGGGTATCTTGTGGGGTATCTTGTGGGGTATCCGTTTTTGCTTTCAGTGGAAGAGTCAACACTACATAGTCAGGACGAGTTTCTTCTTCTACAGTAGGGAAGGGTAAACCGAGGTATTCCCACCCTCCAACAATCTTATCAACACCACTTCCTGCTCTTTCCGCTCCACCCAGACGCATAAAAATGTTCTGGAGTATCGGATTTCTGCATATGCTTCGTCCTCCTTTGAAATACTGTTGCTTTGAAACGAGCATCATTCCGGGATTCCTGAAAACGAGTTTATCATCAGTTTGCTCTACTACAATATTACCCAAAGCACTTATATCGTTGTGAACGATACAGTTTATCAATGCCTCTCTAACCGCATCGTGTGCAGGGGTCTCTTCTTGACGAATCCCATCCTTAATCATAAAAGGTCGAGGAATGAATTGTATCATCCTATTATACACCTTTACATAGAATTGATATAGATTTGCCTCCCACAGCCCATCCGGATATATTCGGTTGGTCCATCGAACATCAGGATCAGTAGTTCCTATCTTTTCTCTGTAATCAACAAAGTAAGAAGGATCAGCAGCGACATTGGTAATACTGTCATAATTACCAAACATCAGAAGTCCGGCCATTGTCAACCCCTCCTTTCCAGTAGCGTAATCAACGGCGTAAGCGCGTATCTTTTTCAGAAATTCAATATCGCTTATTGAAGTCCACGGATGGGTTGGCTGTAAGCTGGCAAATGTCTGTCTGTATT
>CAZEOI010000023.1:0-51381 GCA_964513775.1 uncultured Sangeribacter sp.
TGAGAAAGGCTTCTATCGCTATGAGTTTGAGGTGCCTGCAAGTTGGAAAGGTAGTGATGTCTACATCAACTTTGAAGGCTCTATGACCGACACCGATGTTCGCATCAATGGAGAGAGTGCCGGCCCTACACATCAAGGATCGTTCTATCCTTTCAAATTCAATATCACGCCATTGCTGAAACCCGGCAAGAATCTGCTTGAGGTGGCTGTGACCAAAGAGTCGGCCAATAGAGATATCAATCTTGCGGAGCGCAGGGCTGATTATTGGATTTTCGGTGGCCTTTTCCGTCCCGTTTATCTAACGGCACTCCCTTCAAAGTTTATCGAGAGGGTGGCGATTGATGCCCATCACACAGGAGATCTGCGTATGGAGGTCGTAACAAATACACCCGATATTCAGGGCCTTACAGCTGAAACCACCATCTACGATTCAAATGGGAAGCGAGTGGCGGATCCATTTGTTGGAGCGCCATCAGGGAAAGAGGCCGTATTTGAGATAACTGCTCATGTCAGCAATCCCTCTCAATGGACATCGGAGACACCGGTGCTCTACAAAGCTGTCACAGAACTGAAAAAGGGTAAGGAGACACTTCATCGTCAGGAGGAGAAATTCGGCTTCCGTACCATTGAATTCCGTCCTAACGATGGCTTCTACGTGAATGGAACAAAGGTGAGATTCAAAGGTGTGTGCCGTCATACATTCCGTCCCGAGCATGGACGTGCGAGCAGCAAAGCCTTTGCCATCGAAGATGTGAATCTTATCAAAGAGATGAACATGAATGCCGTGAGAATGTCGCATTATCCACCGGATCGCTACTTCCTTGATGTGTGCGACTCATTGGGTCTTTATGTGATAGATGAGTTGGCCGGCTGGCAGCAGCCTTACGACACACGCACGGCCCACCGGCTCATCAAAACAATGGTGGAGCGTGACCAGAACCATCCCTCAATCTTTATGTGGGCCAACGGCAACGAGGGAGGCTTCCCGAGAGGTGTGAGAGAGGATTATGGGGAGCATGACATTCAGAAGCGTCGCATAGTTGAGCCGTGGTCAATTCTCGATGGTCTCGATGCCAAGCATTATCCACAGTGGAATTATATGAAGGAGGCTCTTGAACAGCGTGACAATGTGTTGCTCCCCACAGAGTTTCTTCACGGGTTTCATGACGGTGGCCACGGTGCGAGTCTTGATGATTATTGGAATCTTATGCGCAACAGCAAACTCTCGGCCGGCGGATTCCTGTGGAATCTGGAGGATGAAGGCCTTGTGCGTAAAGACCTGAACGACTCCATCGATGTGGCAAAGGCATGGGCTCCTGACGGCATTCTCGGCCCTCATCTTGAAAAAGAGGGTAGTTTCTATGCCATAAAGGAGATATGGTCGCCTGTCGTACCTGAGCGTCCGGCAATGAATACCGGTTTCGATGGTAAGGTGAAGGTGGAAAACCGTTATCACTTCACAAATCTGGGTGACTGTGGATTCAGTTATACCCTTACAGGCTTTGGTGATAACCTTGAGGCAGGAAAGAGACGTGAGAAGAGAGGAAAAGTTGCATCGCCTGCTGTGGCCCCCGGTCAGGAGGGTATGCTTAATCTTAATTTACCCTCCGATTGGAAGTCATACGATATTCTCAGTCTGACGGCCACCGATCCCGCAGGGAGGGAGATCTACACATGGACGTGGCCTATATCTACTCCATCCGATATGGCCGCGAGATTGGTGAAAGGATCCAAGCAACCTGTAAATGTTCAGGAAACATCAGATCGGCTTCGCATCGCAAACGGCGCCACCGAGCTTACCTTTAATAAGAAGGATGGGTATCTTGAAAATGTAACCCGGTCTCTACGCCATGTATCGTTTGGTAATGGACCGAGATTTGTCGGTGGTGAGTCACCCAAGTTCAGCGGCATGACGCATAAGAGCGTTCCGGGAGGTTATGAGGTGGTTCTAAATTTCGACAATGGCGACGTTCAGCGTTGGAATGTGCGCGAGGATGGCTGGGTGGAGCTCGACTATGGCTACACGCTTGATGGTGATTACGATTTTGCCGGAATCACATTCGACTATCCCGAGAATAAGGTAAAAGGTGCCAAGCTTATGGGTAACGGTCCTTACCATATGTGGAAAAATCGTGAGAAAGGTGTCACTTTCGACATTCATGACAAGACGTATAACAATACGATCACCGGTCAATCATGGGAATACCCCGAGTTCAAGGGTTACTATTCCAATCTTTATGCCGTAAAGATTGATAATGAAGAGATCCCCTTCACTATTGTCACCCCTGATGAGGGAGTGTATCTTCATCTCTTCACCCCGGGTCGCGCGATTCATGCCAGCTCTAATATAGAGGCACCGTTCCCGGAGGGAGGTCTCTCCTTCCTGAATACTATCCCCGGCATAGGCACCAAATTCTCACGTGCCGCCCAAGGTGGCCCTCAGGGAGAGAAGACCCATTACGATAATAAAAAAATCAATAACAAATTATATTTCAAATTCGGAGAGTAATGAACAACCTGAATCAAAGAAACGGAAAATTTGCGAAGATGCTTTGTGGCACTGCTATGATGGCATTGCTTCTCACATCGTCTGCCGCTGATGCACAGCGCCGTACTCCCGAGCCCTACAAACCTGCAGTAGGTTTCGACTGGACCCCCGGACCCTCAAACCAGCCGATAGGCGAAGCCAAGGGAATTTTCCCCGGCCGAGTGGTAATGACCCGCAACCCGGAGGCCGCCAAATGGGGTGGCCGATGGGATGTAAATGAAGATCAGTGGTTTCTCGATAAAAACACCGACACTAACGCTTGCGAGGAGATGATCGAGGTGGCTGTGGAGAAACTTACCGGTGCAGCGGATGCAAGAGAAGCCTGGAAGAAGGTGTTTGAGCATTATAATCTCAACACCCGCAAGATGGCCGACAGAGGCTATAAACCGGGAGAGACCATAGCCATAAAGATCAATCTCAACAACAGCTCCTCCAATAAGCAGGACAACCAGAGCGATGCCACTCCTCAGATGGTGCTTGCGCTTGTGCGTCAGCTCGTAAATGAGGGCGGGGTGAATCAGAAAGATATCCTTATCTATGATATTCGTCGTCAGATATATTCTCAGCTCCTCACTACGGTATGGAAGGAGTTTAAGGATGTACGTTTCGTTCAGGATGGACCGGCACGTAAGGATCAGGCCGTAAATCCCGGTTATGGAGACCACACCGGTCTTGAAGCCGCAGAGTGGATGAAAGATGGTGTGGAATATTCCTCGGGAAGCTACAACGATGCAAAAACTATAGCGAAGCAGGTGGCAGACGCTACATACATGATCAACTTCGCCATGTTGAAGCTACATTCCTATCCTTATAATTATATGGAGGATGGCGACAATGGCCAGACAGCCGTGACTATGACGGGAAAGAACCATTTCGGTTCAATCAGAGGCACCGGTGAGCTTCATGCTGCCATCAACCCGACACAGAAAGCCAAGGAGGGATATTCTCCGATGGTAGACCTTGCGGCGGCTCCAAACCTTGGAGCCAAGACCATACTCTATCTCCTCGATGGCCTTTACTGCGGTCGTAAATGGCGCACATATCCTATTCATTTCCCGAACTATCCATTTAATAATAAGGTTGAGCCTTATGAGAATCCCGAATGGCCGGCTTGCCTTTTAGCTTCGTTCGACGAGGTAGCGATACAGTCTGTAGGTCTTGATCTTATGTATGCTCAGTCGAAAAATAACACCGAACCAAGCTATCATAACGTGCCGCGTATAATGCTCCGCGAGAATGCCGACGACTTCCTTAAGGAGATGGCAACACCGCAGAATGCACCTTCCGGTGTGAAATATATGCAGGGTGGCAAACCGGTGCAGAGTCTTGGAGTGTTTGAGCATTGGAACAACGACCATGAAATGCAGTATAGCCGTAACCTTGATCCAGCCAACGGCAAGGGCATAGAGTTTATCTATGTGCCACTCGGAAGCGCCGCGCAGCTCAACAAGGGTATTGATAAATTTGATTTCTTCTATGCCGGCGAAAGTCCCAGCCACAGAATGTACAAAGTGAAGGATGGCGAGGTGATATGGAGTTATATCGATAATAACGGGCGTGGCGAGATAAGCGATGCTGTTCTGATGGATGATGATCATGTGCTTGTGGCTCACCAGCATGGCATCATGGAGGTGGATGAGAAGGGTAACAAGGTATGGAGTATGGACGCTCCCAAAGGTTATGAAATCCACTCCATTCAACCTGCCGGCAAAAACCATGTGGTTTATGTTCAGTGTGGCGAACCTATGACAGCTGTGGTCATGGAGATTCCGAGCAAGAAAATTGTGAAAGAATTCAAGCTTCCTTATAGAGATGGAGGCAGCCATGGTCAGAACCGTATGATCAAACTTACAAAGAAGGGGACACTCCTCGTAGCCAACATGCAGCTCAACACGGTGTTTGAATTCAACGACAAGGGTAAGAAACTTAATGAATGGAAGTTTAACCGTGTTTGGGGTGTGGATGAGTTGCCAAACGGCAATATCCTTGTCACAGGCAACAACGGAGAAGTTCGGGAGATCAATAGAAAGGGCAAGGAGGTGTGGAGCTACGATTGGGTGGCGAGCGATAAATATCCTCACGTCAGCACCCAGCGATCCTACCGCCTTGATAATGGCAACACTGTCATAGGAAATTGGTTTAATTCGTGGAACAGAAACGAAAAACTCGATAGAAACAATCCTCCCGCACAGTTCATTGAAGTGACACCTTCCGGGGAGATTGTTTGGGAGCTCCGCTCCTGGAATGCACCTGCCGACCTCGGCCCATCCACAGTGTTCCAGTTGCTTTCAAAACCGGTGAAACGCAGCGAGACTCACTTCGGGAGCTACAGATAGTAAATTAACCTTGGAAGCTCAACGTAAAGCTTCCAAGGTTAATTCCCGACTACTTAAACACTCGGGTTGAAGACTGCTAAGTCTAAATAACTGAATATTACGCAAATGAAGCCAAAAGAGCTATGTCGGATTCCGACATAGCTCTTTTGGCTTCATAGAAGTGTAGACAATCTCAAATAGTGGTGGGATGAGTTAAACTCATTGATTCAGAATGAGAATCACCTTAGGTTTTCTTATTTTTCGGGTTAGCGTTCTTTAATTCTTCCTGTTTTTGGATTCTGTAGGCTCTCGGAGTCATGCCATAGAGTTTGTCGAATTCTTTATAGAAGTAGGAGCGGTTGTTGAAACCGCTTTGTATAAACACATCCTGAATCGAAATAGAGGTAGTGGCCAAAAGATGGGCGGCATGCTTAAGACGGTGTTGGCGGATAAAATCTATAGGAGGAGGAAGCTGAAGAACCTTCATTCTGCGGTAAAGGTTTCTAAGGCTCATATTCATCTTCTCAGCGAGTATATCAGCCGTGAGATCAGGCTCGCATATGGATTCCTCAACAAGTTCTTTTAGTCTGTTCACAAAATCCTTGTCATTCTGACTTAAAGCTTTACCATCCATGTATTCAAAAGCTGAAGCAGAGCTGTTGTAATAATCCTTGAGCTCCCCACGACTTGAGAGCAATCTTTTCACCACCTCAAGCAGATAAGCGGTGGAGAAAGGCTTAGCCACATAAGCATCGGCACCGGCTTTGAGTCCCGCTATCTTGTCGACGCTTGTGTTTTTAGCCGAAAGCATCACGATAGGGATATGAGCGGTGTGACGATTCTCCTTTACTTTCTTTGTAAACCAAATTCCCCCCTCACCGGCCATCATTATATCGGTGATTATCAGATTGGGATTCTTATCCGTCACAATTTTTAGTCCCGCCTGTGCATTTGTGGCAGTATAGATTTCAAACTCGGCCATGGAATCATGGAGCAGGTGGAGAATTTCAGCGTCATCGTCAATTATCAAAATTGTAATATTTTGATTTCCATCATTTGAGCCTGTCTTAGGAGCTGAGTGAGCGGGAATCTCGGGTGTGGGCATCTCAACAGGTTGATTCTGCACCAACGGCATTGACTCAGGCACAACCTCTTTCTCCGTAGATGATGAAAGGGGCAACAAAGGCAGTTCGACAATGAATTCAGCATACTTTCCTATCTCACTCTCAACTTTTATTTCACCTTCGAGAAGTTCCACCATAGCCTGACAAGTAGCCATGCCGATACCGTTTCGTGACGATAGACCCTTGGTGGCATTGCGTTCCATATTTTCAAATACGGTGTAACGGTCGAAAATACGTTTGCGATGTCTCTCCTCAATTCCGTTTCCGGAGTTGAACACTCTAAGCTGAAGCGTATTGTCAGTTCTATGCAGCGAGAGTCTTATTGTGCCGAATGAGGGGGTATATTTAAAAGCGTTTGAGAGTAGATTATAGAGTATCTTGGTGAAGCTTCTAACGTCTGTGGGCCATACTACTTCGGGCTGGATGTCACGCTCCAAATGTATGGAATTCTGCTCCTCAAGACTTGAGAACATCTGGATGGTATCAGCACATAGCACGCTTACATTCACTTCAGTTACCACTCTCGGCATCACACCGCTCTCTATGCGGCCGAAGTCGATTATCTCCTGGATGAGGGAGTTAAGGCGTTCGGCATTATGGCGTATAAGGTTTACATATCGCTCGGTGTAGCTATCGATACCCCTATGATTGAGAATACGTTCGCACGGACCATATATAAGGGTAAGGGGAGCGCTGAACTCATGCGTGATTCCGGTGAAGAAGCGTAGTTTATTCTCATACATCTTCTCTTTCTGTTCCTGTTTCAGCTCTTTTATCTTGCGTTTCTGCATCTCTCTCTGTCGCCACAATAGCAAGACCACCACGAAAGTGATCAAAGCCACAATCAGAAGGAAATAGACAGTTTTGGCCCACCATGACATATACCAGGGCACATGCACCTCCATGTCAAGGGTGTAAACGGGGCTTGTGAATCCTGTGGCATTGTCTACATACCGGGCAAGAAGCTTGTAAGTGCCATAGGGAAGATGGCTGAAATTGACCCGATGGTTCTCGGCTAAATTCCATTCCTTATCTTTGTCAAGTTTATAATAGAAAGAGTAATGAGAACCATTGATATGATCCGGGGAGGCCAGATCGATGGAGAAGCTATTCTCAGCACTGTTTATAAAAAGCTTCTTATCCGGTCTGTAACAATTCAGTCCCTGCCACACTCCATTTCTAGTCAATCCGGTGAAATATACCGGTGAGTAGTCAACATTTACGGGTAGCGACTTATTCCCGATCGACACTCTCACTATTCCATCGACACCGCCGAAATAGAGATCATTCCCGTTGCGGCAGAAAGCTCCATCGCTGAATTCACTTACCTCCACACCGGCAGAATGGTTGTAAAGCCTCATCACTCCTGTTGAAGTGTCGAGACGAGCGAGACCATCGTTGGTCGAGATCCATAAACCACTGTTTCCGTCCATTCCCAAGGCATGCACGGTGGCATTGGTCAGTCCGGATGAGCAGTCAAAAAGAGTCTCCTCATCACCATATTTTCTGATTACTCCTGCTCCGGTGCCATACCAGATTGTATCACCCTGAGTTTCTATGGCATACATGTCGTTTACCATTCGTGAGGGATAATCATGACGTAATGGTTGCAACATCATCTCGTCATCACGTATAGCCACCGCTCCGTAACCCCTGTTCACACCATATATCACCCCATTCTCTCCCGGATGGATGGCAAAGAAGAAGTTCATGCTCCAGTTTCCGTTGTCGTTTGAAAACTCCTTCATCCTTATGGCAACCGGACTTTCAGGAGAGCCGGATAGCTCAATCCTGTATATACCTTGTCCGGAGGCAGCTACCCAGATCACATTCTCACTCTCCTCATAAATGGAGTGAATATCTTTCGGAAAGTTCTTATCAGGGAAGGGGAGCACTTTTATTCTTCTCTCTGAATAAGAGTAGTAGTTGATACCTCCTCCTGTGCCAATCCATAAAACAGGACGGTGGCTTGGAGCGAACGCATAAACTTCCTTATTGAGCAGAGCACTGTTGGCGGGATCCATCACCTCACACAGAAGGTGTTCGGCACGTATGGATGTCTTGAAATTTCTTAATCTCATTATGCCATCGCCTTTGGTGCCAACCCACAGAGTTTCCTCATTATCTGCCCATATCGCTCTTGCCGGGCAACGTACTATGTGATTTATATCGGCATATGTGACGGAGCTAATCGAGACCTCGGCATCAATATATTCATATACACCCTGTCCGTCGGTAGTGATCCATATCACCTCCTGATTAATATCGGGGGTTATCAGGTTCATACCGGCGTTTATGCCCAGCGACATTTTAGATGGCTCGGCATTATCCTCATTATCATGAAGCTTAATTACATCGTTCCATTGGAATCCCACAAACACGTCATGGCTGTTCTTACGGCGTGCGATACTGAATATAGGACCCCGGCTTTCACACTCCTTTCTAAGATCGGCATATTTTTGCTTGTCGCCGGTGGCCGGGTCATATAGCCATACAATCCCTTTTTGATCAGTGATCCATACTTTACCATCGTAATCCGGAAAACACTTGTCGATCTCCATAGGCTGTTGCTGTAGCTGCTTGAGCAGAATTACTTCACTTTCACCCTTTCTTCCTAAAACGAAACTTTTTATGCCTGTATCGCTATACACACGGAGCGTGTCGCCACGACAGGTGAAACTTGGTTGTCCATGCCGGTTGAGCGACACTCCTTCGAGAGGAAGGAAAGTTTTACTCACGCCATCGATGTAATAATATATTTTTCCGGACGATCCACGGGAGAAAATAATATTGCCCGATTCCGACATAAAAGTGTAGTTTTCTCTGAAATCAGGAAATTCATCAAGATGGTCGTGATATTTCGACATCCGGTCAAGTCCATAGTTTGTCTGAATCCAGATAGCTTGATCTGTCTCGTGGATTGAATGGATAATATTTCCGGATAGAGTTCCATGTGTATATTTGGAATTGAAGGAGTGAATGGCATATCCGTCATAGAATCCTAATCCGTCGATAGTACCGATCCATAGCAATCCGTTTCTCGCCGACATAGCCGATAACACCGAACTGCTCGGCAGTCCGTCGGAATGAGTGAGATGACGGATCATCTGAGCATTGGCACAGTTGCCGACGAAGAAGACTAAAATAATCAGAAACCACAAAAATTTATGGGATCGAAGTTTCATTGCTGAAGGTTGAGATTATATTAAAAGAGAGATGCGGTCGCATCCAACTGTGTGATGAGACAGCTCGTTGGTTTAGTGTTGTAAAATTAGTAATAAGCAACGGCGGCCGTGTGTAGAATATAGCCAATATTATCACCAATTATGACAAATCCCCCGTCAATGATATGCGAAAAGTGATTAGACTGTCAAATCTGACTGAGGATGTCAACTATAAGTGTGCAGTATCGACCTGTCGTTTGGAATTCTTTAGTGTCAACATGAGGTGAGATCATTTACTTGGAGGGGAGTTATGATGGTGAAAGGTTAAGAGTAAAGTCGGTATATGGGGTAATTGCCGTTATATATGATTAAAAAGGGGAGTTTCAGGCCGGATAAGTTGAAAGAAGTTGCAGGCGTGTATGTCTACTTTATCATGATAGGGTACTGAAGATAGCCGTTTAATGGAGTGGATTTAGCTTAAATGTTGGTTATTTGAGAGATAAGCAGTGATTATGGCAGAATAAGAGATAAAATTGGCACGATAGTATATAAATTAAAAACCGATTATAACTTACTTTGTGACTTAAAAGATATTTAAGATGCCCCCACAATTCTACTTACTGAGGTGGGTCAAGAAATAAACAAAATAGAATTGAATTACAAAGTAACTGAACAAGTAAGTTAAGATACTTTATTTCGCTAAAGCTAACACTTTTCAAAATCTACTTATGAATAAATTTTTAAGAAAAGGAGGAAGCCGACATCTGGCACTCCTGATGCTGTTGTTTCTGACAGCTTATTTCCCGGCATCATCGCAAGTGGTGCTCATAGACGGGACGCTCTATGAAAAAGTTAACCTTACCGACAAAATCGAATCCGGTGACAATCGCGTCAGCCTATACGATGGCCTTTACAATGGAGAGAATGACTGCTATAAAGCTGCGTTAAGTGGTACCGGACAATACAGTTATCTAAATATTAATTTAGGGACCGACATTACGGGTAAGATTCTGGTAAAATATGATACTTATGAGACTCATATTCCTAAGGATGTAGAATTTCGTATTGGAAATAATATTGAGGCCGGTTCACCAGTGTATGGAAGTTCTGATGTTATGCATCGAGCCAACACCCCATATAAATTTGTATTTACTGAGATTCCTGAATATGTGAACCCCAATGAGAATATCTCTATTCAGATGCGTGCTTCTTCAGAAGCCGGTAGGGAATTTATGCTTCGCGAATTTGAGGTGCTGACTGAATATAAATGGACAGAACCACAAGAGGGATTTGTACCGTATAATCTCTATGACAGGCTTGGCAGTAACAATAATGGTAATAATTTTGATAATCTTTTAAATGTCGCCGGTGAATGGGGTATCGACTGGCAGATAGACGGAGTCGTTAAGGGGGAATATGCTTCCGTAAAAATAGATTTGAATGCAACTGATATTCCTTATGTTCTCTTGCAATATACGAATGGGGTTCGTCAGGCACCTACCAGAGTTTCTTTTTATGGATATGATGGAGATGATTGGAATACGAAAGATCCTGAAACTCTAAATATTAATACCCGTTGGAAACAACTTGACTTCGTTTATGTGGATGATGCCAACGTTAATCCTGAAGAAATCAACGAGTGGCAACAAGATTTATATGGCTTACCTGATGGAGCTAATGAGCCAAATAAAACTCGGAATGTGATTATTAAACTGGATACGCCTTATCAATATGTGATGATGCGTGTCTATGACACATCCGGAAACCCCGGAAGTGGTTATAATGGACATATTGCAGGAAATATAGTAGCAGAAGGTGACCGGATTGATAATATTGACTACGTGTCAAACTTCGACCTCGCACAGTTAAAGGTATCACGTTGGTTGACCGAAGAACAGATTGGAAAATATGAGATAACTAATTTAGCGGATATAAACTTCATTCCTACTCATGGAGTGGTTGATCCTGAGAATAAGGATGTCTGGGGATATGGCAATACGAATGTAACTGAGGGTAATTGGACTGACCAAACAATCACTGAGATTGCTGCAAGATACGGGGTCAGTATCTCTGACTTCAAAAGAAGTGATGATAATGTAAGGCAAGCTGCTCATGAGAAGGAGTATGATGTATATGTCATACCCGGTGAGACTGTGGCCTTGATTCCCTATTCAGATATAGGAGAAAACGGCACATTCTATTTTGACGGTTATTCAAGATGGTATGATTATGCTTCAGGAAAAGCAATCCCGGAAAAATATTTTGGTTATGAGTATAATCCGGTTCAGGCATGGCAGACCGCAAATGGACTTTTTGGAAGTCGCGATGTTATAAATCGTTTACGCAATCTTGCCGGAATGCCTCAGCTAATAGGTTGGATGGATAAGTATCGAGGAGCTATCACTCAATTTCACGTTCCGGAGGGAGAGGATTTCAATGGTTACAAAGTAGCGGCAGACTTCACTACGGCAGTAGATGGTGGAAACTGGCAGGAGAAAGCGGCAAATATGGTTCGTGTAAACGATGGCAATATTACAATCGTTGAGCCACCGGTTACTTTCCGTGCCGTTTTCAATATTAAGGATGGCCGTAAATTTGCCGATAACCTGACAGATAATAATGCCTCCTATATCCTTGAGAACAGGAAGGTTGTTTCAGCCGCTTCCGGAAAAATTTTCAGAATTCGACTTGATTTCCCGGAGCCTAAAGAAGAGAATGTCCATTCAGATATATATTATAAGAAAGGGGATGGCACATATGATCGTGTCTTTAAGTTTGATGTCCGAACCTTCGATTCAAATGGCAACCGTGTAGATGATCTCTTCAAGACAGATAATGGTCGTCATGATAGAAATGGTTTTAAAGAGGTATCACTGCCAAGAATGGGATTCATTTCAGAACAGGCAGGAAAAGAATTTAACCGCTTCCTGAAATGCGAATATGGGGATGCAGTAGGCGGCAAGAAGTATATTGTTAAGATTTTTGGCAAGGACAATGAGGGTAATACGATTAAGGATTCGAGTGGTAATGATCTCCAGATTATGGAGTATGAGGTAACATTTGAGAATTCCGGTGTCGATGTGTCGATGCAGAGTATGACCGACTATCTGACGAATCTTGATGATAATGCAGCTAATGATCTATTGCCAAGGCATACTTCTCAGTCTTTAAAAAGACGTTTTGGAGATCCCTATAGCAAGCAGGATTTTGATCAGTATACAGCTCTTGCTTTCTCCGGGGTAGATGAGAAGACGTATTTTACTCTAAAGGAATCTAATGATGAGGAATCTAATGCTGGACCAGTAAGCTTCGTTACGAAAATGGGTCGTGCTATTTCGTATCCTTTTGATTGGGATAGAGCTGATTATGCATTCTCATATACCACCAATAACGGATGGAATGTTTATGATATATGTAATCATAGCGAGATGACATCCTATAGTTACGGTGCGAGCAATCGAAATAGCAGAGGCCTGTTTGATGTAAGCTTCTATTTTAATAACCCGACGTTATACGGAGATACTTATAATGATAGTACTGTATCAGTTAAAAATCCGAAGTTTGATTATTCTACGCATACGTATAATGATGCCGGTTACTTTTTCTTTGTCGACGCAGCTTGCGATCCCGGACGAATCTATCGCACAGAGATAAGCCGTCCTTGCCCCGGCACACGTATTCATGTATCAGCGTGGGTTAGTGAATTCGGAAATAGTAATGCTGATCCTGAAGAAGCTCAGGAAGGTGTAGATGCAACCGGCAACTGGGCAAATGTGATTTTCCATTTCAGGAAGCAGTTGCCCGATGGAACAATAAAGACACTTTACAGCTATTTGCCGGGTAAGGTACCAAGTTTTGGAGAATGGTATCATATCTATTTTAGTTTCTCTCCGAATGTCAGCGATTTTGAAAACGAAGAGGAGGGAACTAAATATTATGTTGCCCTCGAAAGCAACTGTCCAAGTTCATGGGGTGCTGACTACGCTGTTGATGACATTGAAATTTTCTTGCAGAAGCCTGATGTAACTCTTCTTCAGGAGGTGCCTATATGCACTCCTGCAAAGTCTGATGAATCTGATGATAAGGATAATGATGTCAGGATCAGGGTGGAGATGCCCTTTGATATAATGATGACATCAGCAGGTCTGAACGCCGGTGAGGATGCTTATTTGTATTTTGCTCTTCTTGATAAGGACAAATATGAAGAGGAGAAGAGTAAAGATGAGACTGTGGAATCCGCTTTTAATAACTCGATTATCAAAGTGGATAATAATGACTACGGCAAAGTGAAAATCACAAGCGTAGACTATGATAAACTTCCGGAATTTACTACCATCTCTAATGAACTCAAGGATCTCGTAGCGATGAGGAGCATCAATGAGTTTGGAGAGAAATGTATCACTTTCCTTATGACTGTCTCCGGAGAGGCTGTCAAGGTTGGCAAGGATCTTGAGGTTTCCGTAGTAGTAGATCCTGATGATGTAGGAAGTTCTGATCTTAGTGTAGATGGACTGATGACGGAACTTTGTGAAGAGGGAGACTGTGCTATCCGCACGGATCTTACTCTTATGGGAGCTGCAATAGTCAAGCTTGACGGAATTGTGCAGCCGTCAAGATATGACATAACTTGCTGTGAAAATCAACGACCGGTGGTTCAGCTGATAATGCAGAAAAAGGATGGTGAGGGAAATATAGTTGAATCTACCGATCACTCAGATGAATATTATGATTGGTTTAATGGCACATATGATGATTTTGTGGCATTAGGACTTGAAGATGCCTTAGGAAAATTCCGTTTGGAATATCCGGATGCTGAAACGTATGATATGCCGATTAAGGGGGCATACACACAAGATGATTATGATCTTTTGAAAGAATATTGTAATCCTGTCGAGGCTCCTGAAACGGCGGATAATACGGAAGAGGGGAAAGGGAGAGATGCCCTTCTGCATCTTCATCAGTCATTCTATATCTTCCCGGAATATCATTTGGAGAAGGATGAGGAGGAACATACATTCTATGTCACTGCAAAACCGATCGACAAGAATGAGGATCCGGAGGTGATGCTGTGTATGAATCCGGTGCAGATTCCTTTGACAGTAAGAAACGCGGCGCCTGTAATGCTCCATGGTCTCAGAAATTTACCTTATCCTGAGACTATCAAGGATGTGCCCTTGCGAGTTGGTCTTAACCAAATTAGAAACGCGCAGGTGGACTTCTCGCTTGACAATATCGATTTTGACAAGTTGGAGGTAGCTCCCGCAAAACTCTGGCTTCCCGTACGTAGTATCGAGCCGGTTACAGATGGTGTCAAGACTTTGGTAAAATCGGAGGTTGAGAAGGCGGCTTATGTGCGTCTTCCCGACCAGTATGTTTATCTTGCCGGTTCAAACGATCCCAACTACAAGTCATTGAATCCACCGGCTGCCGAAGTTGGTGGCAACGCGACAGATATGGGAGATGAAGGAAGCGAATCATCTGAAGAGTTTGATGGTCTTGTGGAAGTGGGACGTATTGTAGATATCATTGCAAATAAAGAAGAGGAAACAGGTAATTTCGTTTCAATGGTATTCGATTCCAACTTCAAACCACGCGAAGGCTATTATTACAAGTTGCGCTATTCTTTCGAAGAGAATCGTAAGGAGTGGAGTGGCTCGGATTATATTGGTGACGAAGAGCCTCCTTGCTATGGTGAGGATGTATTGACCATTAAGATTGTGCCGGAATATCAGATGTGGATCGGTGCAAAGGATGGAGATTTCAATAACGATGCCAACTGGCGCCGTGTCTCTTCCGAAGAATTGCTCGTAAGCGAAGGTACGGATTTGTCAAAACTGAAATTAACAGATTTTGTAACTGATGGTAATGATGGTAATGATGATTCTGAAACTAATGCTGATGCAGTTTCTAACGCCAATAAAGCTTCTTATGTGCCGATGGACTTCACCAAGGTGATTGTGCCGGAGGTGAAGAATAGTGATGATGCCACCACGGAGGCCGTAGCTTTGAATGTACTGAAAATTGAGAATATATCAACTGAAAATGTTGTAATAGCTCCTAAAGATGCTACACTTGAGACTAATGAGCAAGTCTGGGTTAGCGGATATAAGGATGATGATGACATAGAAGGTGTGATAAAGTATGATATGGCGGCCTTCCTTGATGCCGGTAACAACGTGCAGTGTAAAGCTTGGTATCATAACACTTGTGAGGAGATTCATTTCAACTTCGGTGCTGAGTTTATCAATCCTGTAAGAGACCTATCATCTCCCGACTATTTCAATATCGCCAGAGTTAATCAGGGTGCATTAAACTATAAGAGGGCATGGATTGATGTTGATAATAAACCGGGAAGTTGGTATTTCCTTTCAATGCCGTTGCAGAAGACTTTTGCAGGAGACTTCTATTTGCCTACAAAAACCAAAGCTCGTCAACAGTCGCAACTTTTCACCGACATCAACTTCTTGCATGATGGAACCAATGACCGGTTCAAGCCTGCGGTTTATCAGCGAGCTTGGAACAAGGGTACAGCTCAGGTCTATGACATTCATGACGGTCATCAGGATTCCGGTGATGATGCCGGCGATAGAAACGTGGCTGTCACTGCCAATTGGAGCCGCGTCTATAATGATGTCAAAGAGGAGTATTCCACTGCATTTAACCCCGGCTTCTCAGTCAAGACTGATGTCAGCTATATGGACGAGGCTCAAAACATTGATAACGTCCGTTATCGCTTCCCGAAAGCTGATAAATCTTATGATTATTGGAGCCAGGATGGAAATACTTCCGGACATACCACCACGATGAACCGTTATGATGAAAGTGATAAAAATAAAAGTGTGAATCTTTCTCATAGACTAAATCCATCTGAAGGGACTATGACAGCGAGAGTTGCACAGGGGAGAAATAATGACGAAGGTCCGAAATATTTCCTTGTTGGTAATCCATTTATGTGTCATCTTGATCTTAAGACGTTCTTTGATGCTAATAATGATAAGATCAATGGAAGATGCTGGATCATGTATAATGGAGCTCTAAAGGCTATTGACGGCGATATGTTTGGTGATGAAAGCGAGCCTTCCGATTGGCGCTATCTGCCGCCCTTCCAGGGATTCTTCGTGGAGACAATAGACAACACCACCGCGAAGAAGAATAATGAGGGCGAGTATGAGCTTACTCTTGAATATGATGCCGGGATGATGGCTGCTTTAACTGGTGACAATATCATTAGTATAGCCGCCCGTAAGGATCATACTGATGAGAACACCGTTTTGTTAACAATGTCGGCTGCCGGTGAGCAGGATTCTCAGGTGCGCTTCGTGCTTGGCGATAATGCTGATTCAAGCGATGTTCCGGCTATATTCAATGCAAGTGGTGAATCCTCCCTGACGGCCTATGGCGTATCCGACGGGTTGGCAACCTCTATCCGACACCTCAGTCATATAAATAAGGAGGAGATCGGTGTAGCAGTCAAGGATAACAAACTTGTCACCCTGCGTTTCAACGGGGTAGCTCTCGATGGCTTAAAACTTCAGGATAAGTTGACCGGAACAGAAACGGATCTCTATGACGGTATGGAATATCAAGTAGAGGGGTGTGTCGCAGGCCGTCTGTTCCTCGTCTCCTCGACAGGTGCTGTCGAGGGTATAGCCATAAGCGGCTTCTCGCTTGATGTCGATGGTCACAACGTTACCATCACGGCTCCTGAGGGAACGGAGAGCGTGGCGATGCAGGTGTTTGACATAGCAGGACGCACGGTGCTCAATTCAATCAGTGAATCGCAGAGCGCAACTGCCACACTCGCTACCGGTGTCTATGTGGTGAAAGCTGTCACAGACCTCGGCGCGAACTATTCGGCGAAGATCATAATAAAATAAAATATCAGACAGAAGAGGGATTCGAAGCTCTGTGATCAAGATAAATGCGATTACAGAGATTCGAATCCCTGCTTTATTATTCGAAACCCTACTTTATTAGAGATGATGCCGGAAAACAGAAAATAAAAGTTGATTATGATGAAAAAATTCTACTCATTAAAACTGATGATGGTAATTCTGATGCTGGGGCCCGGATTCTGCCGGATGTCGGCTCAGGAGCCACTTATCCGACTCTCAACCACAGAACTCTTTCTTGGTAGAGGGAAGGCTACAGAGACACTGACTGACAGCCTCACCATATATAATGATGGGGATGCTGATCTGCACATACGAAGTCTCTTCACAGGATGCCGATGCACGAGTGCCTCATATCCGCGCTCCACAGTTTCTCCCGGTGATTCTATGGTGGTGAAGCTTAGGTATCATGACTCCAAACAACCTCCCGGTCGGTTTCGAAAATTGCTCAGGATACGCTCCAATTGCAACAATCCGACCACAAGATTTTTTATTACCGGAGTGATATTGCCTGACAGAGATTGATCCGGTCAAATAATTGAGGAAACATCAGTTTGTATGCGGTTTTGGCGTTGCTAAATACACTTTTTTCTTTTTTATTTGGGTATATTACTTTATAGAGTTCACCTCTTGATTTTGATAAAATATTATCAAGTGATTGAAAATCAACAACGCTGTTGTTGATTTTTTTTGATTTTCAAGAGTCATTGTCAGGGGTTGCGGTTTACTTTGGCATATGGCTGATATTTTAGAAAAAAATATGAAGAAATGCATATCTGTTGACAATATTGGCATAATAAGATACAAAGAAATATGCCGGAATCTCTAATTTTGCGTCATCGAAAGATGATAAGAATGAGTTATAGACCTAACAATAAGTATTGATTTCACAAATTGATTACACCGTTGTTAACCTTTACATAACCTCAACTTAAACATAATACATTAATTTCACTAACCATGCAAAGAAACGATCATGGAAAAATGAGACTGGTTCTTCCCGGAGCGGCTTTGGCATTGATGATGGCAGGATCTCCCTGTCTTGCATTAAATGCTTTTGCTGATCCAAGCGAAGCACCTACTCAAGCTGCTACGAAGACAGTCACTTCGTCAGTTTACGACAGTGAAGGAGAGCCGTTAATCGGAGCCACCGTAATGGTGAAGGGCACCTCTACAGGTGCGGCTACCGATATCGATGGCAAATTCACTTTGACTTGCGCACCTAACGCAACGCTGGTTATCTCTTACGTGGGCTTCAAATCGCAGGAGATCAAAGTAAGCAATCTTCCAGATAAGATTGTGCTCGATTCAGACAACGACACTTTGGATGAACTTGTGGTGATCGGTTACGGTACAACCACCCGTAAGGCTGCTGTGGGTGCCGTCGATCAGGTGAAGGGCGATAAGATCAAAGACCGTCCTGTAAAGAATATGACTCAGGCGCTTCAGGGTGCTGCTCCTAACGTAATTATCCAGAACAGAAGCTACGACCCTAACAGCGATGACGCCAACTTCAACATCCGCGGTATCTCTACCACCAGTGGAAATGATCCCCTCTTCGTGATAGATGGTGTGATTGCTGACAATGGCGCTTTCAACCGACTCAATCCAAACGACGTCGAGAACATCTCTGTGCTTAAGGATGCAGGTGCGGCCGCCATCTATGGTTCGCGTTCTTCTAACGGTGTAATCCTTGTGACTACAAAGAGCGGTAAGAAGAATCAGAAATCACAGATCACCCTCAGCGCGAATGTAGGTTGGGAAGATCCGAAGAATCTTTATCATGCAGTAGATGGCTATGCCAATGCTATCCTTTGGAATACTGCTAACGTAAATGCCGGAAAAGCTCCTGTGTTTACTCCCGAGCAGATCAAGGATCTCTATGACCACCGCGATATGGAGAGGTGGGCTCTCGACGAGATTTATGAGACCGCTTTCCAGCAGAAATATAACGTGCAGGTGTCGGGCGGTACCGAGAGCACTACATATATGTTCTCTTTGGGCTATTATGATCAGGACAGCAACCTCAAGGGTCATAACAACACCGGTAAACAGCGCTATAATATGCGTATGAATATCGGTACGGATATCGGCCGTCTGCACCTCGGGGCGATCATGGGCTTCACCCGTAGCGACTCCAAGAAGTTTAACGGTTACGAGGGCAACGTATATGCCGACTGTAAGCGAATCCCTTCATATTACTATTATAATATGATTGATGAAGAGGGACGCTATATGTCTAACGATGTCTACGGCAGCGGTGTGCCTATCGCAATGCTTGATGGCGACGGCTACAACAAATATCGCAACAATGACTTCGACGGCAGTCTTACCGCTGACCTTAAGATTATAGAGGGCCTGAAACTTCGCGGAAGTATGGGCGCGAACGTCCACACTGAGTTCCGTGAGTCGAAGTGGATTCCTTGGATGTATTATGATCAGGATTACAATTATCTCTGCCAGGGCACAGCCAAGGATTATAAATCAGACTCATGGTCGAAAAACTACTGGTTGCTCAACTCCCAGATAATGCTCGACTTCAACCGCACATTCGGCGACCATAACGTGATTGCTCTCATCGGCCTTACCAACGAGTCGACCACACGCAAGGAGCACAGCTACTGGTTTAACTATGCCGATCCCGAGCTTTGGAAACCGACAGATCAAACCAATAGTGAAGTGGGCAACATTGGTGGTAACACTCCTACCACAAGCAACGCACGCACCTCAATCACCTCTGTTATAGGTCGTGCAGGCTACAACTGGAAGAGCCGCTACTTCGCAGAATTCACTTTCCGTTATGACGGTTCTTCAAAATTCCATAAGGATCATCGTTGGGGCTTCTTCCCCTCGGTTTCTCTTGCATGGCGTCCCACTGAGGAATCTTTCCTTGACCTCTACCGTCAGAACATCGGCGACCTGAAGATTCGTGGTTCATGGGGTATCCTTGGTAACCAGGCTGTAGGCGATTATGCTTACATCACCACCTACAACCCCAATGCCAACGGCTATGTGATCAACAATCAGCTTGTGACCTCCGCCGGCTTCTCTCTCAAAGACCCCAATCTTACCTGGGAGAAGACTCACTCATGGGACATCGGTTTTGACGCTACGTTCCTCAGAGGCGCTCTTACAGTAGCTTTCGACTATTTCTACAAGAAAACAGTTGATATCCTCCAGACTCCTCAATTCCCGGGCATCTACGGTACATCTGTGCCTAACACCAACATGGGTAAGATGAGCAATCAGGGTTGGGAGCTTTCAGTCAACTACTATCTCACCACCGGCAAGTGGCATCATTCATTCGCCTTCAACCTTGGCGACACCCACAATAAGATGCTGAGCTTCCCCGGACATTATCAGATTGCGGGCGATGCAGAGGCATGGCGTGTGATTCAGGAGGGTAAGCCGGTCAACGATTACTATGGCTACAAGGTGATCGGTATGTTCCAGAGTTATGAGGAGATCGAGAAATCAGCAACTCCTCCGGGATTGTCACTTCAGCCCGGCGACCTTAAGTTTAAGGATGTCAACGGCGACGGTATAATCGACCAGAACGACCGTGTTGCTCTCGGCAGCGCATTCCCGCGTTACACATTCGGCTTCAATTATGGTCTCGAATGGAAAGGATTCGACTTCTCGATGTTCCTTCAGGGTGTAGGCAAGCGTACTCAGTTTATCCGTGGTGAGATGATCGAACCTTTCCACGTAGGCTATGCGCTTACAATGTATAAGCACCAGCTTGACTTCTGGACACCCACCAACACCGACGCCAAGTATCCTCGTCTCTCTACCAATGGCACGGACTCCAACGAGAACAACTACCGCATGGGTAATTCTCTGAACATGCTCAACGGTGCTTATGTGCGCCTCAAGAATGTACAGATCGGCTACACTCTTCCGGAGTCTGTCAACAAACTGCTCGGTATGCAGAAGTGTAGAATTTATGTGAACGGTGAGAACCTCCTCACTTTCAGCCATAACTCATGGATTGATCCTGAGGTGACCGACTTCAACTCCAACATGGGTAACTCGGGTGACAACTCCTATCGCGCATATCCTACTCTGAAGTATTACGGTTTCGGACTTGACGTAACATTCTAAAAGAAACAAAAGAAATGAAAATAAATAAATTACTTGCATCAATGGCGTTGTGTGCCGGAGCTTTCGCTCTCACCGGTTGCAACGATCTTGATCAGCTCCCCGGCGATCAGTACACAGAAGAGAACTTCTGGCGCGACCACGCCGAGTATATGGTAATGACAGCATACAGCCAGATGTATAATGATGGCTGGATCTGGGATTGGGAGAAACTTTGTGACAATATGTGGAATGGTTACCGTTCAGGCGACGAACATGTGGTTCGTCGTGGTCTCGGTCGCCCCACTACCGGTAAGTTTGGTTGGAACGGCTATTATCAGGGCATCAAGAGTTGTCATGTATTCCTCGCGAATGCCGATAAGATACCGTCAAATGACGCTGATTATGCCAATCGGCTCAAAGCTGAGGCAAGCTACATACGCGACTGGATTTACTTCCGCCTCACTTCTCTGTATGGCGACATACCTTTCTTCATGAGCGACCCAACTCTTGATGAGACAAAAGTAATCAAGCGTACTCCGGCTAAGGAGGTGCTCAGCACCATCAAGGCGGATCTTGAGGATCTTATCCAGTATCTCCCCAAAAAGGATCAGCTCCCCGAGAGCGAGAGAGGCCGTCTCACTCAGGCTGCCGCTGCTACACTCCTCGCCCGTATCGCTCTTTGGGAAAACGACTATCAGGAGGCAGTGAAATGGACTCAGAACATCATGAACGGCGAATATGGAAGATATACACTTTTCCCCGATTACGCCGGTCTCTTCAAGGCCGAGAATGAGTATAATGATGAGGTTATACTTGACCGTGGTTACATAGAGAAGCTCTATACTTGGGGCGCATACAAGAATATGCACCCGCGTGCATGCATGGACGGTGCCGATTTCGTGAGCTGGACCCCGACTCAGAGCCTTGTCGATACTTATCTTACTCTCGGTGGCTACCGTTGGGATGAGGCAGGCACTGACTTTGATCCTGAGAATCCTTATGAGAATCGCGACCCACGTCTCCATGCTTCGATCATCTGCGACGGTGATGTTGTCACTGACTGGTGTACTGGTGAAGACCACACCATCTATATCAATAGAAATAAGTGGGAAGGTCAGGATGTATATCAGAAAGATTTGGTTGCTAACGACGGAAATGCCAATGAGGCCACCTACACCGGTTATTATGCACGTAAATATTTCGAGACATCTCTTGATGACACCTGGTACACTTCAGGCACCAACCTCATCATCATGCGTTATGCCGATGTGCTCCTTATGAATGCAGAGGCTAAAGAGGCTTTAGGCCAGATGAATGCCGCTGTCTGGAATGAGACTATACGTCCGATCAGGGAACGCGCCGGCTTCACAGCTACGAAAGCTCTTGATTTCCCCGGTGGAGATGTAAAGCAGGTGATCCGCAATGAGCGTCGTGTGGAGTTGGCTTTCGAAGGTCTCCGTTATTTCGACATCATGCGCTGGAAAGCCGGTATGGAATATCTTAACGGTCCGGTGAAAGGTTGTGAGTATGTAGGTGGCAACGCCGTGCTCGACAATTATAAGTTTGACGAGAACCGCGATTATCTATGGCCTATACCACAGGGAGAGCGAGACATCAACCCCAATCTCACTCAGAATCCCGGATATTGATTTTGAATCATAATACTGAATAAGAACTTATTTAACAAAGAATTTCAAGATGAAATCAACTATATTGAAATGCGCAGCCGCACTGCTTGTATTGGCCGGTGCAACATCGTGCAACAACGATATGAAATATGCTGATGTGAAGACATCAGCCGTAAGTCTCTTCTACGAGCCTTTGAACAATAAGGAGGTTAAGCTCGTGGCTTCAAACTCGGCTTCTCTTCTCTTCGAGTGGGAGGCATCGCATGCCGAAGATGGCGCAGCTCCTCAATATGAGGTGGCCTTCTATAAGGGCGACGACACCAACACTCCGATCTATAAGGTGCTTGCCGACAACATGGGCACAAAGCCTATGGCTACCATCCCCCACAAGACATTGGCAAAGGTTTGTGCCGCAGCTAATATAGCAGGTGGTGAGACCGGCACAATCAAATGGGGTGTGATCGCCTACGCCGGCGTCAATCCTTCAAAGACTCCGGTTGACAAGCTCAATAACCTTACTCTTACCCGTTTCGAAGGCTTCTCTGAGATTCCAACCACACTTTACTTCGCAGGAGTAGGCACAGAGACAGGTGGTTCTGATCTTTCAAATGCAGTGGCTCTCAACGCTATCGATGCAGAAATCTATGAGGCATTCTCAGAGTTGAAAGCCGGACAGAAGATTTACTTCTCGGCAGATAAAGAGGGTGTGACCACATTCGCAATCAAAGGCTCCAAGCTTGTTGAGGGTGATGAAGGTGACGGCGTCACAGAGAGCGGTGTATATCGCATCACACTCGACTTCGGAGCTGCTACGGCCACACTCCGCAAGGTTGACAAACTTATCTTCTTCCATTGCGATGGCGCAGACCGCGACAACAACTTCGAGTACACATATGTAGGCAATGGTGTATATGAGACAGAGGCTTCCTATAAACTCCATGAGACCGGTTGGTCATGGGATCCATTCGAGAGCCGTTACAAATTCCGTATGACTTATGCCGACGGAACTGAGACTGAATGGGGTTCTGAGAGCGGCAAGGAGAAACCGGCTGTGATGGATCCTTCTCTCGGCGACTTCTATATCTATGAGCATAGCGGATTGGACGACTGGAGCCACAACTACAAGATCTTCGGTGCCGATCTTGACTCGCCTTATGTAGGCAAACCTTGCAAGTGGTCGGTATTCTTCAACTTGCAGTATGGCCATTACACTCACTTCTATGAGGTTCTTTAATTTGTGAGTATCGCTCACTTTTAAAGATATTAAACAAAAAGTAACCGTAGCCACTTCGGACATTCGTTCCGAAGGCCCGGAGTGGCTATAAACCAAGAGAATCTACAAATGAAGAAATATATAGGACTCGGCGCACTTGCTGCAATGATGATTCCGGCGTTTGTCGCTTGTGACAATACCGATGTGTATGAGCTTCCAACGCCTTACGCCATCGACTGGAATGCAGCTGCCGACAGTGCGACTAACGCCCTTGTAAAATATTTCTGGAATGAAAAAGGATATTTCAACCAGAAAGCTGATTACGAGGGTAAGGTAGACAATGGCAACAGTTGGAACTATTGGCCACAGGCTCATGCAATGGATGTGATCATCGATGCATACGAGCGCACCGGAAAGCAGGAATATAAGGATATGTTCGGCAAATGGTATGATGGCATCAAGACCCAGAACGACGGTGGCAACACCGGAGGCTATACCAACGACTATTATGACGATGAAGCATGGATCGCTACAACGATGGCCCGCCTTTATAAGGTGACCAACGAAGATAAGTATCTCACCGTAGCAAAAGATCTTTATGCAGATATCTGGTCGGGTTGGAATGATCTCGGCGGTGGTGGCCTCTCATGGCGCAAATCTCAGCCTTGGAGCAAGAATTCCTGCATCAATGGCCCCGGCGCGGTGTTGGCTCTTGATCTATATGAGATAACCAAAGATGAGAATTATCTCAATCAGGCAAAAGCCATATATGAATGGACACGCGACAATCTATTCGTGCCCGGTTCCGGTGAGGTTTATGATAATCTCAATGCTGAGACAAGCGAAGTGGCAGCATGGCATTTCTCCTACAATCAGGCCACTGTGATGAGAGCCGCTCAACTTCTTTACGGCTACACCAATCAATCGTATTATCTTAAGGATGCACAGCGTGCTTGCTACTACACCATCTCCAACGGCTCTTTCCTTGAGGCTGCTAACAATCTCACCAAGTTTGAGAATGGAAGCACTCCCGGAGCAAATAGCGATGTGGCGCTTTTCAGAGCTGTATTCTATCATTACTTCTATGATATGGTCAAGGATCAGAATCTTGAAAAAGCATGGATTTCCAAGTTCAAGAGCTGCTTCAACTGCTCTACCGAGTATCTTTGGAGAAATGGCCTTGACAACCGACAGCTCTTCGTGCTTTTCGGTCCGGATTGGTCAAAAGGTCCTGCCGCAGGCGAGACCTGTTATCTGAATCCTATGGTGAGCGCTTGTGCCGCTATTGAGATGAGAGCGAAACTTGAAAGCAGTGGCAAATAAAAGATAGCGATTTTCATAAAGTTTAGAACACGGCCCGGAGGTAGATTTTACAAATTCGAGTTATGTAAGATTTCCAAGACAATTATCCCACCTCCGGGCCGTTTTTAATTTAGACAATTATAAGTTAAACCCAAATAATTATGAAACTGAAGTTTTCTTTGTTCGCAGCCCTCGTTATTATGGCTTTAAATAGCTTCGCCGCAGACGACTGGGCAAATCTTGGCCGTTATATCAACGACAACAAGCGAGTTATGGCACGTGCTGATAAGAATGATCATCTCGTGGTGTTCTTAGGCAATTCCATCACCGATGGATGGCCCAATTCAAACAAAGCATTTTTCGAAGATAATAATTTTCTTGGCCGAGGAATTTCCGGACAGACTACGTATCAGTTTTTGGTGAGATTCTACAGTGATGTAGTGAATCTTCAGCCCGAAGCCGTAGTTATCAATGGCGGTATCAATGATATAGCCGAGAATAACTATGAATATGATGAAACAAGAACGTTCAATAATATCAAGGCAATGGCAGAGATTGCAGATGCCAACGGCATCAAGGTGATCCTTACAAGCGTGTTGCCCTCCGACAGGTTCGGCTGGCGTCCTCTGAAGACAGAGATTGCTCCGAAAGTAATGTCGCTCAATAACCGTATCAAGACTCTTGCAAAAGAGAAAGGTTACACTTACGTAGACTATTTCTCGCAGATGGAGAATGGCACCACTCACGGCATGAAACCGGAATACAGCAATGATGGCGTTCATCCTACGGATGCAGGATATCGTGTGATGGAGTCGATTGTTTTGCCTGAGGTGCGTAAAGTTGTTAAGAAGAAGTGATCTCTTTTAATTGACAATCCACATTGCATAGGGGAATGGGCGATTGGATTGCGGGACGATATATGACCGTCGGTTTTCATTATGGTTTCCGAAATGTTATTAGAAATTAGATTATGACAATTATTGGTTGTTTATAGGAATACCATTTGAAAATTGACGGTCAAAAATATTAAGGTAAAAAGGTTAATAGGTTAAAAAAGGACGAGCAGTGATGCCCGTCCTTTTTTTGATCCCACCGCATCAAATTTCTCCGCGGGCTAATAATCCCAACTGTGTAACCTATCGAAATCCGAGAAAAGAGATTGTCATCGTTACCTGCATTTCAATTTGAGTCGGTAGTCAGGAGAGATAGTATGGTTTTTAGTGTTTGTATGTTGTTTTGGCAAGAACGGTGACAAATTCGGGATAAAATTACTTGATTTGTCAGATTAAACGGCAAGTTTGTCAGAATCCGACACAATTAAAAATGAGAAATTGTATAATTTTGGGTAGAATTTTCAAACACTAACCCAATATACAATGAAAAAATCATTAGCAGCACTGATCGCAGCGGGGTGTGTGGCTTTCCCGACAATGGCAAAGCCGGCATCATATAAGGTTGTTTCTCCCTCCGGCGACATTGTGCTTGATATCAACGTAGGCGATAACGTGAATTACTCCCTTTCGAACAAGGGTAAAAAGATGGTGGAGAATGCAACCATCGGCATGGACTTCGGCAAGAAGAAAAATGTAAAAGTAAAGAGTGCGAAAAAAGGAAGCCACAAGGGTGTGATCAAACCTGTGGTGCCTATGAAGTTCTCGTCAATCGACAATAACTACAATTCACTCGTGCTGAACATGGATGGCAATTATGCCATTGAGTTCAGAGTGATGGATGACGGTGTGGCCCATAGATTCGTGACCACAATGCCTGACTCCATCAATGTGATGAATGAGACTTTCGAGATCTCAGTGCCGAAAGATGCATTGATGCACCTTCAGCAGGCCAACAGATTCAAGACTTCATACGAGGAGAGATATTCTCACAAACCGGTGACCGAATGGAATGCCGAGGATAAAATGAGCACACTGCCCGTGCTCATGGAGGATGACGGTGATGTGGTTCTCTTCTGTGAGACCGATCTCCGCGATTATCCCGCTTTCTTCCTCAAAGGTGATGGCGATGGAAAATTCCATGCTATCTTCCCCAAGGCTCCTACAAAATTCGGTCCTGACGGCGACCGCAGTCTAAAGATTCTTGAGGAGGCTCCTTATATAGCCCGCACAACGGGAAAGCGTAATTTCCCCTGGCGTTACATGGTGGTAGGTGAACCTGCCGACATTCTCACCAACACAATGAGCGCTCAGCTCGCAGAGCAACCCACCGGCGATTACTCTTGGGTGCAGCCCGGACAGGCAAGCTGGGAATGGTGGAACGGCGCCACACCTTATGGCCAGGACGTAGACTTTGAGGCAGGTTGCAATCTCGACACCTATAAGTATTTCATCGACTTCGCTTCAAAATATGGCATCAAATATATCATAATGGATGAGGGTTGGGCAAAAACCACTCTCGATCCCTTCACTCCCAATCCTGACGTTGACCTCATGGAGCTTATCCGTTACGGCAATGAGAAGGGTGTCGGTATTATCCTTTGGCTCACCTGGCTCTCTGTTGAGAATAATTTCGATGTATTTGAGAAGGTGGCCGACTGGGGTATCAAGGGTCTTAAGATCGACTTCATGGACCGCAGCGACCAGTGGATGGTAGACTACTATGAGCGTGTGGCAAAAGAGGCTGCAAAACATGGTCTTCTTGTCGATATGCACGGATCTTTCAAGCCTGCCGGTCTTGAGGTGACATATCCTAACCTCATAAACTATGAAGGTGTCCGCGGTATGGAGCAGATGGGTGGCTGTAGCCCCGAAAACTCCATCTACATTCCTTTCATGCGTAATGCAGTTGGTCCGCAAGACTATACTCCCGGCGCCATGATCTCCATGCAGCCCGACCGTTACCGTGCCGACCGTCCTAACTCAGCATCAATCGGTACCCGTGCATATCAGATGGCCCTCTTCACAGTGTTTGAGGGTGGACTCCAGATGCTCGCAGACAACCCGACTCTTTACTACAATAACCCTGATTGCACTGAATTCATTACTTCAGTGCCAACCACCTGGGATGAGACAGTGCCTCTCGTGGCTGAGATCGGTAAGACCGTGGCTGTGGCTAAACGTAAAGGTGACACATGGTATATCGGAGCTATCACAGGTAGCAACGATAAATGGAACGAATATACCCTCGATCTCAGCTTCCTCGGCAATGGCAATTATGATATGACTGCCTTCTCCGACGGTATCAACGCTCCTTATCAGGCCATGCATTATAAGAAGAACAACAGCAAGGTAAAGAAGGGTGACAAACTCAATGTGAAACTTGCCCGTAACGGTGGCTACACCGCAGTATTGAAACCCGCGAATTAATCGATCATGAAAAGAATACATAATTTATTAATGATGGCAGGCCTTGCAGCTTGCGTGGCCATGCCATCATGCTCTTCATCTTCGGGCAACGCTACGGGTGAAGATGGTGTCACCAAGTATGTCAATCCACTGCTCGGCACCGCCACTCTCTGGGAAACAGAGGATCTCGGTTATGAACGTCATCAGAAAGCTCGTACATGGGGCGCGGAGGTATATCCGGGCGCTGCTCTCCCGAATGCAATGGTGCAGCTCACTCCTGTAACGATGTGGCGTGCGGGTGCCGGCTACCAGTATGAGGACACCACTATCCTCGGCTTCGCCCACACCGCTATGGGCCACTGGAACCTTATCGATCTTCCCATCATGCCTGTGACCGGCTATTTCAATGCCGACAACTATGCTTCAAAGTTCTCTCATAAAGATGAGTCGGCTCATCCCGGCTACTATCAGGTTAAGCTTGACCGTTATAACGTGAACGCGGAGCTCACCAGCACTCTTCATGCCGGCTATCACAAGTACACCTTCAAGGAGAATGATCCCAAACGTCTTCTCGTAAATGTGGCTCACAATCAGGGCAACGTTAGAAGTTGGGAGATGAATCAGGTGGCCGACAATGCGTTTGCCGGACGTCAGAACGGCCTTTATTACTATGCCGTCACCAACCTTCCCATCGATTCAATCCAGATCATGGGTAGCAAGGCCGACAGAGGTGTGCCCGTGGCAGTTGTCGATTTCAAGAATAATACCGGTAAGGAGCCCCTTGAAGTAAAGGTAGGTGTTTCATATGTAAGCATCGACAATGCCAAATTGAATCTTGAGAAAGAGATGCTGGCCAAGAATTTCGACGAGGTTAGAAGCGAGGCCAACACCACTTGGGAGAATCTTCTCAGCAAGATTATGGTGGATGGTTCCACAGAGCGCGAGAAGGGACTGTTTTATAGCACTCTCTACCGTGCTATGCTCAATCCACGTCTTGAAAGTGATGTAAACGGAGAATATAAAGACAATAAGGGAGAGATAATTAAAGATGCTGATCATGCCTACTATTCAAATCCTGCATTCTGGGATGTGGGCCGTTCTCAGCTTATCCTTCTCGGTATGTTGCGTCCTGAGGTTATGACCGATGTCTTGAAGTCGACTATCGAACGTGGTGAGAAGGGTAGTGGATTTATTCCTACTTATTTCCACGGCGATTTTGCACCGGCAGTAGTGATCGGTAGCTGGAAACGCGGCATAAAAGGTTTCGACCTCGAAAGAGCTTACAAACTTGCATTGAAGAGTGCCACAGAGGCCGGCAAAGGTGGTCGTGCATGGATGGAGGAGTATCTCGACAAGGGTTATGTGTCGGATGTGAATCTTCCTGACTGTCCCTTCTGGGAAGAGCATAAGGGTGGTGTGACAAAAACACTTGAGTATGCTTATGCCGACTATGCTGTGGCTCAGATTGCCAAGGAGCTTGGCGACTCTACCAACTACAAGCTTCTTATGGACCATAGCAAGAACTACAAGAATGTGTTTAATCCTGAGAACGGTTTCTTCCAGGGCCGTATAGAGGAAGATGGCAGCTGGCTCACTCCATATGATCCCGACATGGGTTATTACCAGCATCAGTATCGTGAGGCAAACGGTTGGAACTCACTTTTCTATGCTCCTCACGATCCCGAAGGTGTAATAGCACTTTATCCTTCGGCTGAGGCGGTAGAGGCAAAGCTCGACACACTTTTCACACGTCCCTACAATGGATATGAGATCGCTAACATGACCGGCTTCATCGGCAATTATTGTCAGGGCAACCAGCCCGGCCATAATATACCTTACACCTATTACTTTATCGGTAAGCAGGAGAAGTCGCAGGAGCGTCTGAACCAGATCATGGATCGTTTCTATGACATGGGTAAGGATAAATTGGCTTATGCAGGTATGGATGATGCCGGTGGTATGTCGGCTTGGTATGTGCTCAACGCACTCGGTATCTTCTCCTACTCTCCGGCCGATCCTGAATACATCGTAAGTGTGCCTCTCTTCAAGGAGACTAAGTTCCAACTCGGTGACAACAACTCCTTTGAGATCAAGAGAGTCGGCGACGGTGAGAAGATTGAAAAGATCACGATCGGCGATGAGGTACTCAACGGTTATTTCGTGCCTGACTCATTGTTGCGTCAAGGAAAGACCCTGACTATCTATACAGAAAAGTAAGAACATTTTCAAATTGTTTTTATTGGTTTATTATTGGTTTAATTTAGTTATTCAGGCCTTCCGTGGTATTTCTCGTGCGGGAGGCCTGTTGACTTAATGAATCTGTTATCATGAGACGATTTTTAACTACAATACTTTTATCAGCTTCGTTAGCGGGATTCTCACAGAATCTTGACCAGAATGCTCTCTACTATATAGTGGGTGACAACGGTCTGGTGCTTGACAATCAGGATAATCGCGACTCGGGAGCCACAATCTTCATCAACACACGTCAGAACAACGTTCCTTCGCAGGTGTGGTATCCAACCAAAGTGGAGGACGGGACATGGCTTTTCACAAGTGCCATAGATGATCTGGCCATTGACAACTGCGGTCAAAAGGGACCTTACACCATAGCACAGTATCCCGCATCGTTAGGTAATTCCAATCAACAATGGAAAGCGGTGCCTGCGGAAAACGGTAGCTTTATACTTACATCGGTGACATCCGGATTGTCAATCAGTTATGCCGACGATGGCCAGCCGGGCGAGCCGGTGAAACAACAGCCAACCACCGGCGGCAAGAACCAGCGTTGGCATTTTGTGAAATCAGATATTAAGCCCGAACGTGAGGCAATCCGCACCTCCAGTCCGGATGATTGGGAAAATGAGACTGTCTTCGCTATCAACAAGGAGCCGGGACATGCCACGTTTGTTTCTTATCCGGATCTGCCCACGGCATTAGCCTCTCCATCAGCAGCAAAACCCTGGGAGACTCCCGTGTCGCCCTGGTATAAGTCGCTCAACGGCAATTGGAAATTCAATTGGGTGAAACAGCCCTCCGAGCGACCCAAAGATTTCTATAAACCGGGTTATAATGTAAGCGACTGGGCAGAAATCCCTGTGCCCTCTACTTGGGAGAATCTCGGTTACGGAGTGCCTATCTATACCAATATCACATATCCTTACTTCAACAATCCACCTTTCATTCAGACAAAGAAGGGTTACACCTGTCAGGATGAGCCAAATCCCGTAGGAAGCTATCGCCGTCAGTTCACCATTCCGAAAGACTGGAGCGGAAAGGAGATATTCCTTCATTTCGATGGCTGCTACAGCGCGATGTATGTATGGGTGAACGGAAAGAAAGTCGGATACAGTCAGGGTGCCAATAACGATGCTGAATTCAATATCACGTCATATGTAAAACCGGGTGAGAACACCCTCGCAGTTGAGGTGTATCGCTGGTGTGATGGAAGTTATCTTGAGGATCAGGATATGTTCCGTCTGAGCGGTATCCACAGAGATGTATATCTAACCGCCGCTCCCAAGACTCGCCTACGCGATTTCTATGCTAAGACAACATTCCCCAACGGCTATAATTCTGCCGATGTCAACTTGGATGTAAAGGTGGCTTCCCAGGGTGCGCTGCCTAAAGGATGCGCGGTGCAGGCTCATCTCTTCGACAACGGAGTGCGTGTGGCATCAGCCAAAATCCCGGTGACAGGTGGTGGCAAAGGTAAGGATGCCATCGGCAGTGGCGTGCTTAAGGTGAACAACCCCAACCTCTGGAGTGCTGAAGATCCCTTCCTCTACAATCTTACGCTCGAACTTCTCGATGCCAACGGCAATGTGCTTCAGGCAACCTCAGTGCCTTACGGACTTCGTGATGTGGAGATAAAGAATAATCAGCTTTATGTCAACGGCAACCGTATATTCATGAAGGGTGTGAACCGTCACGATACACATCCCCAGTTTGGCAAATATATACCGGTAGAATCGATGATAGAGGATGTGGAACTGATGAAGACACATAATGTGAACACTGTGCGTACGTCCCACTATCCCAATTCACCGAAGATGTATGCTCTCTACGATTATTACGGGCTTTATATAATTGATGAGGCGGATATTGAATGTCACGGAAATCATGTGATAACTCGTCGCGAGAGCTGGATTCCTGCTATGGTAGACCGTATGGTGCGTATGGTTGAGCGCGATAAGAACCATCCCTCCGTAATAATATGGTCGATGGGCAACGAGTGTGGAGCCGGAAGTAATTTCAAGGATGTCTATGCGGCTGCGAAGGCAATCGACGACCGTCCTGTTCATTACGAGGGTTTCAATGATATTGCGGATATCGACTCCAGTATGTATCCCTCTGTCTCCTCTGTGATGGAGAGAGATAAAAATGGTAAGCAGAAACCCTACATCATGTGTGAGTATGCTCATGCAATGGGCAACGCAATGGGCAACTTCCAGGAATACTGGGACTATATCTATGATTCACAGAGAACGATAGGCGGTTGTGTGTGGGACTGGGTAGATCAGGGTCTTAACAAGCCGGGTGAGGATCCGAACAATTTCTATTACGGCGGTCAGTTTGGCGACGCTCCGAACGACGCTGACTTCTGTATAAACGGTATTGTCACACCCGACCGTCGTGTCACTCCGAAACTTCTTGAGGTGCGCAAGGTGTATCAGCCAGTGAAATTCACATATGCAGGTGATGGCCGAGTTAATCTGCTCAACCGCAATTCATTTGTGAATATAGGAGGAGAGATGGCATGGGAGCTTGTGAAAGATGGCGTCGTAGTTGAGAAGGGGAGTGTTGTTGTGCCGGAGATAGCAGCCGGAAAGAGTGGCAGCGTCACAATTCCAGCTGCCTCCGATCTTGAGGCAGGCCATGAGTGGGCGCTCAATGTCGATCTTCCCTATGCAACCAAAGCCGGCGATGCTCTTTGTCAGGAGCAGTTTGTGCTCTCCGACAGGATAGCGCCTGAGATTACAATTTCAGAGGGTGGAAAATTCCGTCGCGAAAATATCGTGATCAAGAGAGATAACATAAACTCTACGAAGGAGCTGTATCGAGCCGGTGATTTCTCTGTCAGCGTGGATCCTTTGCGCGGCGAGCTTACGGCTATAAGCTATGACGGACACGACATACTCACTGCAGAGGGTGCTCCGCAACTTGCATGGTTCCGCACCATACGCAACGATAAGAATAATTACCTCCGTATCCCTGAGCCTGTGATCGAAGCCAAGGATGTGAAGGTGGAACTCAGCGATGATGCCAAGGTCCTGACCGTAACCACGGAGATGAACGCGAAGTTTGGCGACATGGATCAGCCTTACAATGTCACCTACACCGCTTATGCAGATGGAAATGTGAAGGTGGATGCCTCATTCACCACTCCGGAGCGTGTGGTGCTTCCTCGCTACGGACTTAAGATGAATCTTGTACCCGGTCTTGAGAATGTGGAATATTACGGTTACGGTCCTCACGAGAATTATTGGGATCGCCGTTCATCGGCACGTCTCGGCCGTTACACCACAAGTGTGGATGCAATGGAGGAGCGTTATGTGCGCCCGGAGACAATGGGTAACCGAGAGGATGCTCGTTGGCTTACCATCACTGATAATGCAGGAAAGGGTGTAAAGGTAACAGCTTTGGATAAGATGAACTTCTCGGCCCAGCATTATGAGGATGCCGATCTTCTGAGGAAGGTGGCTAATCATCATGAACTTCCACGTATCAAGAAGGCAGAGACTGTGCTCACTCTTGATGCCGCTCAGGTGGGACTCGGCAATGCAAGCTGTGGCCCCGGTCCCCTCAAGGAGTATCAGCTTCTTCCGAATCACACCTATACACTCTCGTTTATGATCTCACCTGTGAGATAAACATATAACTTTCCGGCGGTGGCCCGGCCTCGACAGCAATGCGGGTCGGGCCATTTTCGGGAAAAGTTACCCAAAACAATAATATAAAACGCAGTATAATTTCTGAACAATTATGATAGAACCTATTTATAAAGCAGATGAAAATCGTTATGACGATGGCATGAAGTATGAGAGATGTGGAAAGAGCGGAATCCTCCTCCCGCGCATCTCGTTGGGTCTCTGGCACAATTTCGGAGATGTCGACACATTCTCCAACAGCAAGAAGATGCTACATTTCGCTTTCGATCACGGAATCACCTGCTTCGACCTGGCCAACAACTATGGTCCCGCATATGGCACGGCTGAGGAGACTTTCGGACGTGTAATGGCAACCTCTTTCAAGCCATATCGCGATGAGATGATAATCACTTCGAAAGCCGGCTACGACATGTGGCCCGGTCCTTACGGCAACTGGGGATCTCGTAAATATCTCTTTGCATCTCTCAATCAGAGTCTCAAGAGAATGAATCTCGAATATGTGGATATCTTCTACAGCCATCGTTATGATCCTGTCACTCCTTTGGAGGAGACTTTGCAGGCTCTCGTTGATATCGTGCGTCAGGGGAAGGCACTTTATGTGGGCATCTCACGATGGCCGAACGAGGCTGCCGCTTTCGCTTACAAATATCTGGCAGAGCGTGATGTGCCCTGTCTGATCTATCAGGGTCGCTACAATATGATTGACCGCGAAGTGGAGAATACGGGCATCCTTAAGCAATGTGCGGATAATGGCGTTGGCTTCACAGCGTTCTCACCTCTTGAGCAGGGTATTTTGACAGGACGTTACCTCAACGGAATACCGGATGGGTCACGTGCCTCCAAGGGTAAATTCCTTAAGGCTGAGACTATCACACCTGAACTCGTTGAGAAGCTCAAGCGCTTGAATATTGTGGCAGAGCGACGCGGCCAGACTCTCGCGGAGATGGCGCTTGCATGGGTGCTCAAAGACAATCTGGTGGCATCGGTGATTGTGGGAAGCAGCTCGGTGTCACAGCTCGAAGACAGCATCCGTTGCCTTGGCAATACACATTTCTCAGAGGAGGAATTGAAAGAGATCGATATGATTATCGGCGATACTGTTACCCCAAAAGTGTAAATATTTTCCGCATCTATTGAAGTTGATTCAGAAACTTCAATAGATGTGGAATAAAAATTTTTAATTAAAGTCAGTGACGCATGTTCATGTGTCATTCTAATTTAATAAAACTAACCTTACAATTTTATGAAGAATATTATTTGTCTGTTTCTTGCTGGTATGTCGGTATGCACAGGTTACGGTCAGTTGAAGCTGACTTCAAAAGCTGTGCATGACGGCGACTATGACTGGAAGCTGATGAAATGCAGTGATGTGAAGGAAACCGGGGAGAAGATATCTACCCCGGGATATAACAGTGCACAATGGCTTGACGCGGTGGTGCCCGGAACAGTGCTCACATCGCTTGTGACAGACGGGGTTTATCCTGATCCCTATTATGGTGTCAACAATAAGTTGAGTGAGAATAAAATTCCGGACATCGCTCATGCAGGTCGGGATTTCTACACCTATTGGTGGCGTACGCAATTCACTATCCCCGAGGATATGCAGGGGAAGACGATCTGGCTTCAGCCTCAGGGCATCAACTATCGTGCTGAGGTTTGGGTAAACGGTAAGCTCGTTGACACGATGAACGGTATGTTTGCCGATGCCGATATCGACATCACTGACTATGTAAACAAGGATGGAGAGAATGTAGTGGCCTTCAAGGTTCTTCCGGTGGATATGCCCGGTTCAGTTCAGCCGAAAAACTGGGGCGCTGTAGGTGAATATCGTAATGGTGGCGATGGCAATATCGGAGCCAATACCACACAACTTATGACAGTAGGCTGGGACTTCACCTACGAGGATGGTGTAAGAGACCGCAACACAGGTATCTGGCGTCCTGTAGTGCTCAAAGCCACCGGGCCGGTTGCCGTTCGTCATCCTTTCGTCAAGAGCGATCTTCAGGCACCGTTCACCACTGCTAAGGAAACCGTAAGCGTGGAGGTTTATAATCCTTCAAAACAGAACCGTCTGGTGACATATACGGTGAAGGGGAAAATCATGCCCGGAGATATCACTTTCGAGAAAAAAGTTACTCTTGACCGTGGGCAACATAAGGAAGTGGTCTTCACGCCCGAGGAATTCCCTCAATTGGTGATTCAGAATCCAAAGCTCTGGTGGCCAAAGAACAAGGGTGAGCAGAACCTCTATACTCTCGACATTGAGGTAGTAGGGAAAGATGGAAAAGTGTCAGACACTGCATCGACAGAGTTCGGAATCCGCCACGTAGAGGCCGTGCGCGACACCCCCGACAAGAGCAAGATGTTTGTGGTAAATGGTGTGCCGATGTTTATCAGAGGCACAAACTGGATCCCTGATGCCATGCTCCGCACCGATGATGAGCGTATGGAGGCCGAGCTTGCTTACACTGCTCAGACCGGTGTGAACCTACTCCGTCTATGGGGAGGCGGTATTGCGGAGACCGACAAATTCTATGAGCTTTGTGATAAATATGGTATACTCGTTTGGCAGGAGTTCTGGCTTACCGGTGACACACGTCATCCTCAAGATGAATCGGTATATCTCGCCAACATGGAGTCAACTCTCAAGAGAATCCGTAATCACCCCAGCATCTCTTTCTATGTTTCAAGCAACGAAAGCACGGAGGTTTCGGGAGCACATGAGTTGATAGACAAACTCGATGGCACTCGCCCTTATCAGATGCAGAGCGAATGTGACGGCGTGCATGATGGCTCTCCTTACAAGCAGGTGAACCCCATGCAGCACTACACCAACACAGCTTCCGACCGTGGTTCACGTGTGGATGGATTCAATCCGGAATATGGTGCGCCTACGTTGCCTGTGGTTGAAAGTCTTCGCCGCATGATGCCGGAGGAGGACCTCTGGCCTATCAATAAAGCAACATGGGATTACCTCGATGGCAACGGCTTCCATCTGATGACAAAGCTTTACAATGATATGACTCTCCAGTATGGCGACTGCGACAATATCGAGCAGTATGCCAAGCAGGGTCAGCTTGTGGGTGCGATGAACTCGAAGAGTATATGGGAGGTTTGGAACCGAAACAAGCTCAACTATGGCGACCGCTTCTGTTCGGGTCTTCTGTTCTGGTATCACAACAACCCCAATCCGCAGGTATGTGCCCGCCAGTGGGATTATTATCTTGAGCCGACTGCTTCTCTCTATCACACTGCCAATGCTCTGGAACCGCTCCATATTCAGTATGACTATCTCACCAATACTGTCAGCGTGGTCAACGATCGTCTTGAGCCTGTGGAGAATCTTACCGCCACCGCCACTCTCTACGATCTCAACAGCAAGGTTATAGACCGTAAGTCGGTAAAGACCAACGTTCCGGCTGATGGTGTGGCTGAGGATATCCTCACCGTCACAATTCCTGATGGGATCACCCCCGTGCATTTCATTTCGCTGGCACTGACCGACGCAAAGGGCAAAGAGCTGAGCAAGAATTTCTATTGGAGATCGGATAATCAATTCGAGGGGCCATGGACCCTGACCGGCCCTACAACAGCCGGTTTCCAGCCACTTCGTGATATGCCCGCAGGCAAGGTGAAGGGATCGAAGAAGAAACTCGGTGATGGAAAGTATCAGGTTACGCTGAGCAACCCGGGGAAGCAGATTGCATTCTTCCTGCAATTGCAGCTTCGCGATAAGGATGGACAGCCCATCAACCGCACTATCTACGATGACAATTTCTTCACCCTTCTTCCGGGTGAGAAACGAATCATAGAGATTACAGCTCCGGAGGGTGCTGAGGCTGAGAGCTTGCTGCTCGATGGCTGGAACATCACCCCCGTCAAATTATAAATTAATTAATGTACCATCACCGGTATACCGAGAGCAAGAAGGCCATCCGGCAAAAACCGGAGGGCCTCTTCAAAGAATGATTGATTTATAAGTAATCAATTTTAAGTAATAGCGGCATATAGAAACGTTTATGCATATTGACCTTGAAAACAATCTCTAATTACCTTAAGACGTTTCTTTATTATGTTATTTCTGACCAATAAAGATTTTGCCTTATAGAAACTCGAAATCACAATACCTGAAATATCTAATTCGATACACTAACTAATCTTTATCTTTATGCCACAAAATTAGCTGAATCCCCTTTCAATAATGTGTGGCAAACTGCCAAATTTGTGTGCATATGTGCAAAATGTCATTTCAGCCCTCTTTTTTCAGAATATTTTGCTCCTGAAGCCGATAGGCTTTGGGAGTCATGCCATATACCTTGTCAAATTCTTTATAGAAATATGAGCGGTTGTTGAATCCACTCTCAATCAAAACATCTTGAATAGATAGCGAGGTTGTGGCCAGAAGATGGGCGGCATGCTTGATGCGATGCTGACGAATAAAATCGATTGGTGGTGGAAGCTGAAGGGTCTTCATCTTGCGATAAAGATTTCTTGTGCTCATCCCCATTTTCTCAGCGAGAATATCTGCTGTAAGTTCGGAATCGCGGATAGATTCCTCCACAACCTCTTTCAAGCCTTTTATAAAGTCCTTGTCAGGCTGATTAATGGCTTTGCCATCCATATACTCGAACGCAGATGCTGAACTTTTATAGTAATTTTTGAGTTCACCACGGCTTGACAGTAGCCGATTCACCACCTCAAGGAGATAGCCCGTGGAGAAAGGCTTGGCAACGTAGGCATCAGCTCCCGCCTTAAGTCCCGCTATTTTATCAACACTTGTGCTTTTGGCAGATAGCATTACGATGGGGATATGGGTGGTGAGGCGGTCCTCCTTTACTTTCTTTGTAAACCATATGCCACCCTCTCCGGCCATCATTATGTCGGTTATGATAATATCGGGATTCTTTTCTTTCACAATCTTGAGGCCCTCCTGTGCGTTGATCGCTGTGTAAACTTCAAATTGAGGAGTCATGGCATCTGTTAGCAGGTGGAGTATCTCTGCGTCGTCATCAATGATGAGAATCGATAGCTCCTTGTTGTCATTGTTGTCGGTGCTTTTCTCTTGTATCGGGTTAGCCGGAAGTTCAGGCATCTCCACCGACTGGGGCTGAATGATAGGCATACCCTCATCAATCACATCTTTAGAAAGGGTAGACGATAAAGGAAGCGCGGGCAATGTGACTACAAATTCTGCATACTTCCCTATTTCGCTCCTGATCTCGATTTCGCCTTCGAGATGCTCCACCATAGCCTCACATGTAGCCATGCCGAGACCATTTCTGGAAGATAGACCCTTTGTGGCATTCTCTTCCATATTCTCAAACACGGTGTAGCGGTCAAAAATCCGTTTCTTATCCTTGTCGCTGATTCCTTTACCTGTGTTATACACCTTCAACTGTAGTTTGTCGCCGGTATTATGCAAAGACAGGCGTATTGTGCCGTAGGAGGGTGTGTACTTGAAAGCATTTGATATAAGATTGTAAAGAATCTTGGTAAAGCTTCTCACGTCGGTTGGCCACATTAAATTTGGCTCAATATCGCGTTCAAGGTGAACGGAATTCTGCTCTTCAAGACTCGTGAACAACTGAAGAGTGTCCGTACACAGCATGCTGACGTTTACGTCGCTGATAATTCTTGGCATCACGCCATTCTCGATACGTCCGAAATCAATAATCTCCTGAATCAACGAATTGAGCCGCTCCGCATTATGGCGGATCAGATTGATGTATCGCTGGGTGTAGCTATCAATACCCCGATGGCTGAGTATTCTTTCACATGGGCCATAGATCAGAGTCAAAGGAGCGCTGAATTCATGGGTTATGCCTGTGAAAAACCGGAGTTTGTTTTCATACATCTTCTCCTTCTGATCCCGCTTAAGCTCCTTAATCCTGCGTTTCTGATCGCGTCTCTGTCGCCAAAGCATATAATATATGGCTCCCGACAATGCGGCCAATACAAGGATAGAGTAGACAGTCTTCATCCACCATGAGAGATACCAGGGGGCGAGCACCTTGAAGTCAAGAGAATAGACAGGACTGGTGTAGCCGGTGGCGTTATCTATGTAGCGAGCCATCAGTTTGTAGGAGCCATAGGGGAGATGGCTGAAAGTCACACGATGATTTTCGGCTACATTCCAATCCTTATCTTTCTCAAGTTTATAGTAGAACGCGTAATGCGAACCGTTGATATGATCCGGAGAGGCGAGCTCTATGGAGAAGCTGTTTTCGTTGTGGGGAATCTTCACCTCCGACTTCGTGCGATATGTATTCAGGTTATGATATTTTCCTCCAATTATAATACCGGTGAAATAGACCGGGGCATAATCCACCGTAGAGGGTGACGATTCAGAACCCATCGACACCTTGACAATGCCATCGACACCTCCGAAATAGATGTCGTTGCCATTTCTGCAGAAAGCTCCGTCGCTGAATTCATTTATCTCCACTCCTGATGAATGGTTGTAGAGCTTTATGTTGCCGGTCTCGGTGTCAAGACAAGCAAGGCCATCGTTGGTCGACATCCAAAGATCCTTGTCATCTGTAAGGATCATGGCGTGGATAGTGGTGTTTGATAGTCCCGCCGAGCGATCGTAATAAGTCTCATCTTTTCCTATTTTGCGTATCACTCCCGCACCTGTGCCATACCATAAAGTGTCGCCCTGCACTTCAACAGCAAACATATCGTTGACCATACGGCTTGGGTAGTCGTTATAAAGCGGGAGCATCGTCATCTCGTCGTCTTTGATTTCTACGGCTCCATATCCTCTGTTCACTCCATACATCACTCCATCTTTTCCCGGGTGAATAGCGAAGAAAAAATTCAACGCCCAGTTGCCGTTGTCGTTGGAAAATGATTTCACACCCTTTGCCACGGGGTTATCTCCGGAGCCCTCAAGCTTTATCCGATATATCCCCTGGCCGGAAGCGGCCACCCACAATATGCTGTCGCTCTCCTCATATATGGAATGTATGTCGCGCGGTCTGGCTACTCCGGAGAAGGGCAACACTTTGATTTGTTTGTCGGTATAGGAGTAATAGTTCAGACCGGCGGCGGTGCCTATCCACAAAATAGGACGGCGACTCGAAGAGAAGGAATACACCTCTTTATGGAGGAGTGAGCTGTTTGACGTATCAATTAAGTCTGTACTAAAATTACGTGCATGGGGAGATTTGTGGATATTTTTCAATCTTAATATTCCGTCTCCCTTGGTTCCTATCCACAGGGTGTCGTCGTTATCCACCCAAAGAGCTCTCACAGGTCGCTTGATAAGATTGTTGAGATCAGAATATTTGAGAGAGCGTATCGACACGTCGGCATCGATATATTCATATGCTCCCTGACCGTCTGTGATAATCCACATTACTTCCTGATTGCAATCCGGTTCGATTTTCACGATTCCTGAATTGATTCCCAATTCCGTTACTTCAGGATCGGTGCCATTATTATTGAAACTGAGTTTCAAGCAATCGTTCCACTGGAATCCTACAAACAATTCATTGCTCTCTTTATGGCGCGCGATGCTGAAGATCGGCCCGCGCTTCTTACGTTCGTCGCTCAGGTCAGCAATTTTTTCTTTATTACCTGAGGCTTGATCGTAAAGCCAGATCACACCCGATGGTTCAGCAATCCACATCTTGCCATCGTAGTCGGGGAAACATCTATCTATCCGGAATTCTTGAAATGGGAGTTGCTTGATAATACCTAAATTTCCGCCTTTCTTTTTATCAAGCAGAAACCTCCGTATGCCATTTTCTTGATACACATTCAGTGTATCGCCGCGCAATGTGACGGTGACCAGATGATCGGTGGTCAATCCCTCCAAAGGCTGAAATGCCTTACTTTCCCCCTCGACATAGTAATATAATTTGTTGGAGTCGCCGAGGGCAATCATCACATCTTTATTGTCGGATACGAAAGTCTTGTTCTCTCTGAAATCATCAAAATTCTCAATCCGGCTATTCTCTTTCGAGAGCCTGTCGAGACCATAGTTTGTCTGAATCCACATTGCATCTTTTGTCTCGTGGATTGAGTGGATGAGATTGCCTGAAAGATTATCCGGAGAGAATTGGGAGTTGAAGTTGTGTATAAAATGCCCGTCATATATTCCGAGTCCGTCAACTGTGCCGAGCCATAGAAAACCATTCTCGGCAGATAGCACCGACATTACCGAGCTGCTCGGCAGCCCGTCGGAGTGAGTGAGCCTGCGGATCATGTGTGCCTCGGCACCGTTGCTGTTGCCAAGGAATGTTATTACGATCAATATCCAAAAAAGTTGGTAAAAGCGAAATTTCATGATATTGAAGATTGGTTAAGATAGCGGTTGTCGCTTTGAAAAATCATATTTGTAAGGCAAAGTTAATAAAATTCAAGACTGAATTTGTATGTTATTCTGCCAATATTGTATGCGATTGTGTAAAAATGCTGTGTCAATGAAAGATTGAAAAATTGACAAGTGCTTGAATCATATTATTTTAAAATTATTGCAAACTGACGGCACTGTTTCAAAATTGAAATCAAAAAAATCGGTGCCTCTGCAAAATGGAGACACCGATTCACACATCAATTAAACCAAATGAATCAAGGAAGCCGGATCAGACTTCTCTGAAAACTTTAATGTCAGATAGAGTTGAGGAGGTTGAGTTTACCCTCATTGTAGAGTTTCATGACGAGCTCACCGAAGAGTGTGTTCTGCCATGCAAACCAAGGACGGGTAAAGTTGGAAGCATCGTCTTTGTTGAACGATTCGTGTATGAACCCGGTGCCGGCATCTGTGGCAAGGAGCATTCTGAGACAGTCGGCGATCTCAGCATCATCGTTGCTTGTGAAAGCTTTCATCATGATGCTCATAGGCCAGACCATGTCGTAGCCGATATGCGGGCCTCCGATACCTTCACCGGCTTTACCCTTGAAGAAATAGGGATTATTCTCACTCCACACATATTTGCGGGTATTCTGGTAGATGGGATCGTTCTCATCGACATCGCAGAGATAGGGGAGAGAGAGAAGACTCGGAGCATTGGCATCGTCCATGAGGAAGTGGTTGCCGAAGCCGTCAACCTCGAAGGCATATATCGCTCCGTAGACGGGATGATTGTAGACGGCATAAGTCTTGAGCGCAGACTCCACCTCGTTGGCAAGGCGATTACATTCCTCGGCTTTGGCTTTGTCGCCATTTACAGTGGTAAGGATTTCACTTGCCTTACGGAGTGCCGACACTGCGAAGAAGTTGGAGGGCACGAGAAACTGAAGAGTGGTGGCATCGTCGGAAGGACGGAAGCAAGATACTATAAGTCCACAAGGATTAACGGGCGCTCCTTTGCCGCCATTGTTGAGAGTGTCGAGTGCGCGCTCCGTGCGACGCTGAAACTTGTATTTGCCTACACCATCGTAGCGCTGCTGTTCCTTGAAAGTGGCGAGGATCTTATCCATAGCCTCAAGCCATTCCTCATCGAAGATAGAGGCGTCGCCTGTGGTTTTCCAATATTCATATGCAAGACGTATGGGATAACATAGTGAGTCGATCTCCCATTTGCGCTCATGCACCTCCGGAATCATGTCGGTAAGATCTTTTTGCCAATCACCACCTGTGGGACCGTCGTTGAATGCGTTGGCATAAGGATCGAGTATGATACATTTGAACTGGCGACGAATCACACCTTCCAACATATCCTTAAGAGCGGGGTCATCGTTTGCGAGCTGAACATAGGGCCAGACCTGTGCGCCGGAGTCACGAAGCCACATTGCGTGGATATCGCCTGTATAGACGAAAGTATCGTTTTTACCATCCTCCCCTTTACGATAGTGCACGGTGGTGTCGATTGTGTTCGGGAAACAGTTCTCAAACATCCATGCCAGTTTGGGATTGGTGAGTTGTCCCTTGATTTCGGATATCTTTTTCTCCACAGCATCTGAATGGAAAAGGCGTTCACCTTTGGCCGGACGGTTTGTAGGAATCGGTTTGTCGGTTTTCTTGCCGGCTACTTTGTCGGGGCGGCATATTTCAGCGCCCGATACCGCCGGAGAAGCCAATCCTCCGGCAAGGAGGATGATGGCGGTAGCTATTAATGCTTTTTTCATGTTGTTATCTTTGTTAGTTTGTGTTATTGTCGAAACAAAATTACAGATTCAATCCCGGGAAAATGTGCAGAATCGTGCCAACTATATGTAGTATTCTACAAAATTGTATATAAAATGATAGAAAATCAGAATAGAATGAGTGGATAGTGGCGAAAATCAGCTTTGATCGCATACGATGAGTGATAATATGTGTACTGTATTTATTTTGTAGGCGTTTACAGAGGTAATCAATGCTATTGAGTAGAGCGTTTGAAACATTCAAAAGGATATGGATTTCCAAGTCAAACTTTATTATTGTCAGAAATTGCGCTATAAATGTCAGAATAGTTGTCAGAATAATTATGGAGTCTTTCTATCTTTGCAGAAGTAAGTTCAATAATAATCACTGCATAAAACAAACTAATTTCTATGCACAAGTTTATAGGAGGGGCTGTAGTCGTTGCGTTATGCGCACTTCATGTACAGGCCAAAGACTTTTCACTGACCCAACTCGACAAGTTTTCAGGAACAACGAAATCAGTGACTTCAATAGTTCAGGATGCGATAGATAAATGTGCATCCTCAGGAGGAGGCACTGTAACTATCCCGTCGGGCACATTCACAACCGGCGCATTGGCGTTGAAGGATGGAGTGGAGTTGCATCTGAGTGGCGGCACAGTGCTGAAAGGATCCACAAATCATCCTGAAGATTATTCAGCAGGACGTGGAGTGATAACCGGAAAGAATGTGAAGGGATGCTCCATCACCGGTTGTGGTATTATAGACGGTCAGGGATGGCATGAGAATTTTCAGCGTTATGGCAATAATCAGGGCAATCGTCCTCATGCCATATTCTTTGAAGATTGCACGGATGTGACCGTGAAAGATGTCAACGTTAAGAATGCTGCGTGGTGGTCGTTCCGTCTTTTCAGATGTGACGGCGTTACGATAGACAATGTGAAAGTCTACAGCCATTCTATTGTCAATAACGATGGCATTGACGTGGATGCGCGTAATGTGACAATCTCCAATTGTCGCATTGATTCAGACGACGACAGCATCTGTCTGAAAAGTGATGATCCCAATTTCATGCCTGAGAACATCACAATCACCAACTGCATCATTGGTTCAAACTGTAATCCTATCAAGCTTGGCACATCGAGCTATTGCGGATTCAGAAATATTGTGGTGTCAAACTGTGTGATCCATCGTCCGTCGGAGAGCAATGTCTGGGATTGGTCGAAAGAATATCCAGGTGTGGAGAAAGGTGAGCTCACCGGTCTTGCAGGTATAGCTGTAGAATGTGTGGATGGTGGCCACATAGAGAATGTACATTTCTCCAATATCTCGATGACCGGCGTGATAACCCCTATCTTCGTTTGTCTTAATGGTCGTCATGGAGTGGGCTCATTACGTAATGTCACTGTTGAAAGCATTACGGCAAAGGCTCTCGGTCAGATACCTTCGCTGATAAGCGGTGTCCCCGACGGTATTATAGATGGCATCACTTTGCGCGATATATGGGTAGAGCATAGAGGAGGCGCTGATCAGAGTGTGGCTGATGCCAAATTGAAGGAGAGTCTCAAGGGTTATCCTGAAAACCGAATGTATGGAAGTACTAATCCTGCCAACGGCCTCTACATACGTCATGCAAAGAATGTGATTGTCGACAATTACAGGGTGTCACTTCTTAAATCGGATGCACGTCCGGCGGTGGTGATGGAGGATGTGCAGAATGCTGAGATTGGAAATGTAACCACTACCGACCCCAATCTCGATAAACCTCTTTTCCGATTGGTGGATTGCAGAGACTTTTTCATCCGCAACAGCGGCATGATTCAGAAGCTTTCGAATCCTGTGAAGAAGGAGGGTAATACTTCCAATATCTCTACAGAATTTCAGAAATAAGGTTGTTTAAACTCAAAAAGCAGATATTCAACAGCTCGTAGAAAGATTAAGCAACTTCAAATTAAATCAGGTAAAAATTAGCATTAGGTAACAAGATTATTTGGTAAAAGCAGACAGGGTGTATCCGTGAAGGACACACCCTGTTGATTTATACCCCCGGGAGAGATCGATGTCAGCGATTTTTATTCTTGGTCTTGAAATAGTCATGCATTATATACCATGCCTCTTTGCGCTGTCCGCGATCCGACACGAGCCCTTTACGGTTGAATTCCAAACCCTGAAGAGGTGAGAAGCGGGTGGGAGAACGGAAGTCGAAGAGAATCCATGGTGACACACCGGCGAGATTCGGGACATTCTCAAACATTCTCAGATTTTTGCGGTAGAGATCTGCCTGATATTCCTCGCTCCACGACCATTTAGCCTCACCGTTTCCGTGATTCCCGTAGAGTGCCTCACCGCCGAATTCTGTAAATACGAGAGGTTTGTCGGGACGTACGTTCCAACCCATTTCAGATGGATCCACACGCCAGTTGTCATACCAGCCTACATATTTGTTTATTCCAACCACATCCACAAGGTCAAGTGCAGGATCATTGTTGATTTCCCAGCATTTATTCTCCTTGTTCCAGCTTGAATTGTCGAAAGCGGCTGCGATAAGCTTGGTGTCGTCGATGCCGCGGGCTGTATCTTTCACCTTGGCAAGGAAAGCATTGCGGGCATCGGATGGACGGGTTTCGTTGGCTATGCCCCATACCGCCAAAGCTGCACGGTTCTTGTCGCGGTTTACTAATTCCGACATCATTCTCTGAGCCTTAGCCAGCGTGGAGTCGTTGGCGAAATCGATACCTTGCCACACAGGAATCTCCTCCCAGAGCATGATGCCCATTTCCTCAGCCTTGCGCACGGTGTGTTCGTTCTGGGGATAGTGGGCCAGACGGATGAAGTTCACTCCCAAATCCTTCGCTTCATTAAGCAGCATTGCAGCATCGGCATCTGAGAATGCACGTCCCTTGCGCTGAGGCACTTCCTCATGGAAGCTAATGCCGCAGATGAATACAGGGCGGTCGTTAAGGATAATCTTGGAGCCTTCCGTACGTAGGTTGCGGAAGCCGATATTCTCCGAAATGGTGTCGCGGTCGGTTGTGAATGTCACATCATACAGTTTCGGGTTGTCGATATCCCATCTCACAAGATTCTTTGCTTTGATAGATGCAGAAGCCTTGCCATCGCTGTCGGTGATGAGCTTCTGATTGATCTTAAGCTCAGGAATCGAGACTGTGACTGTCTGGCCGGCCGTAGGCGTAGATAAAGCTACGTCTGCGAGGATTAGTTTAGGATCTTCTTTATCGAGGCGCACATAATAGTCGGCGATATGTTCTTCGGGAACACGGATTACGAATACATCACGGGTGATGCCACCATAATTCCACCAGTCGAAGTTCATTGCAGGGAGAGCGTCGGGTCGGCGCTCATTGTTTACTGCCACCGCGATGAAATTATCCTTACCTTTGATTTTGTCTGTGACGTCGATCTGGAAAGGAGTGAAGCCCCCCTCATGATGACCTATTTTTTCGGCATTCAGATAGATATCAGCCACGTTGGCGACTCCGGCAAAATAGAGGAGAAGCTTCTCTCCCGGTTTTGCCTCAGGCATATCAAAGTATTTGCCATACCATACGGTTCCTTCATAATACTTGAGTTCAGGCAGCTGAGAATTGAAATCTCCCGGCACGTTGAGTACGAGACCCTCATCGAAAGAATATTCGCGGAATTCATTATTATTCTGCGGCTTACGATTCTTCCACATATCCCATCTGCCACGGTCGTAAGGATCAATGATGGCATGCCATTCGCCGTTGAGCGATTGGGAGTTGCGCCCGTAGGCGTTGATGATTTGAGACTGTGCCCATGCACCCCCTGAACAGAGGCACATGAGCACACTCGCTAAAATAAATTTTAATTTCATTTAATTAAAATAGAAGATTACTTAGGAGAAATTGGGTTGAGCTCTCTTTTGAGAGAAAGCACATTGTTTACTTTCTTTACAAGTTCCTTCTTCTGCACGTAGGGAGCGGAAGCGCGGATGTCGTCGACAGAAGCACCGAACTGTACGTTGTAGGTGCCCGGTTCAGTCTGCCACTGTGAATCCTGCTCATTGAAGGAGGCAAGGTCGGCAGCGGAAACGTTGAAGGTGAGAGTCTCGCTCTGGCCCGGCCTAAGGATTGCAGTCTTGTTGAAGGCTTTAAGCTCACGTGCCGGCTTGGTCATATCCTTGCCGGGTGCTGTAACATAAAGCTGAACAGCCTCTTTACCCTCGGTTTTACCGGTGTTGGTGACTGTGATGGAAGCTGTGAAACCGTCGGCTGTAGCTTTCACCACAGGTTTGCTATATTTGAAATCGGTATAGCTGAGGCCATATCCGAAGGGATAGGACACCGGTTTGTCGAAAGTGGTAAAGTAACGGTAGCCAACGTAGATATCCTCGTCATGGTTGGTGTAGTCATAGTTCTTGCCATTGCGACGATTGTTGGGGCCTGTGCCGGTGGGGAAGTTGTTGACGGCAGGGATGTCGGAGATTGTCACAGGGAAAGTCATGGTGAGCTTACCTGAGGGAGACTGTTTGCCGGTGAGCACATCGGCTACAGAGTTGCCACCCTCCTGACCGGGCTGCCATGCGAGAAGTATGGCGTCAGGGATTCCTTTCCAGGAAGCGGTCTCCATCACGTTGCCCATATTCATGATTACAATGAGCTTTTTGCCAAGAGCATGGAAAGCGGCGGCAACATTCTCGATTAGTTCGCGTTCGTTCTGGGTGAGATTGAAGTCGCCATCTATCTCACGGTCGCGACCCTCACCGGCCTGACGGCCAAGAGTGATGATAGCCACATCATTATCAGCGGCAAGGCGCTCTATGTTGCGACGAGAGATTGCCGGTTCATCATAGCGGGGACGTTCTCCACTGATAGCACGCGCCTTATTGTTAAGATCTTTCTGAGCCTCATAGTAGTCCTGAAGCTTGGGATCGATGGTAAAGCCGGCGTTGGTGAGACCTGTCTTGAGGTCAATGACATAGGGTTTGTTAACGTCGCCTGACCCTGTGCCGCCTGCTATGAAGTCGTATGAGGTCTTGCCGAAGAGAGCCACCTTGCCTGCATTTTTGAGAGGAAGAGTGTTTTCCCTGTTCTCAAGGAGCACCATTCCCTCAGTAGAGGCCTGACGGGTGAGAGCTGCGTGAGCGTCGAGGTCCGGCTTGTTGCTGAATTGATAATGGTTGAAGCGAGGAGTCTTGACCACCATTTCGAGAAGAATCTTCACCTGTTCATCCACATCAGCCATAGAAAGAGAGCCATCTTTCACATGCTCGATGATGTCGGTCTCCTGCCAGTCATGACCCGGAGTGAGAAGAGCGTTGCCGGCGGCCACGCGTTCGTAAGAGGGGCGACGCTCGTTGGTCCAGTCGGTCATAACGAGTCCGTCATAACCCCATTCATCACGAAGAATAGTCTTGAGAAGCTCAGGGCTTGACTGTGTCCATGTGCCATTGAGTTTATTGTAGCTCGACATCACGGTCCAGGGATTTGCAGTGCGTAGAGAGATCTCGAAGGGCTTGAGGTAGATCTCACGGATGGCACGTGGTGAAACCACCTCATCTACCTCGATACGGTTGGTTTCCTGAGAGTTGACGGCATAGTGCTTGATACTGGTGCCCACGTTGTTCGATTGAACACCGTTGACGTAAGCCGCCGCGATCACACCGGCTACAACGGGATCCTCAGAGTAGTATTCGAAGTTACGGCCGCAAAGAGGGGTGCGGTGAATGTTCATGCCGGGAGCGAGAAGCACGTCGCAACCATATTCGAGAGTCTCGTTACCGATAGCTTTACCCACATTCTCCACGAGAGCCGGATTCCAGGAGCAGGCAAGTGCGGTGCCAACGGGGAAACCTGTGGCGTAGTAGGTGTGGCTGTCACCTTTACGGGTGGGGGAGATACGCACACCGGCAGGACCATCTGTAAGCACAACTGAAGGAATGCCCAGACGCTCAACGTCTTGAGTTACGCCGGCGGCTCCCGGCACACCCTTGTTGCTTGCGCTGTTCTCACGCCCCACCAAAAGACGTGCTTTCTCCTCAAGAGTAAGATTCTTGATGATTTCATCGATGTTGTCAGCTCTCAATTGCGGATTGTCCGCGTAGCAAAGGGATGCCGAAGCCAACAAAATCGTCAAAGCTAATGATTTCATAATGTTGAAGTGTTAGAAAAAATATTGTTCAAAGTTACTTTTGAATTAAATGAGGATAGAGGAAGATGAATATCAGAAAGATGGAGGAAGAGCGAGAAGTTGATACTGCAACGTCCTTGCCAACCGGTAATGTCCCTCATCATTTGGATGCAATCTGTCGGTGGATGGATTTGCGATATACCTGTCGTGGCTCTCTATAAGGGGATACAGGCCGCTTATGGAGAAGAGATCGATCACAGGGACCGACCACACCTCACCGGCTCTTCTCAGAGCATGTATGTAGTCGTCAATATATAGTCCCTCACCGTTAGCATATTCCTCCGATGGCTGAACATTCCTATCGCCAAAAGTGGCGTAAGCCCTATGGATCGGGGTGAGAATGATGATCTGCTGACTTGGGAAATTATTCTTCAGATAGGAGAGGAGAAGGTTTATGCTCCCGGAAAACGTTGATTCATCAAGAATAAGGCTTCGTTTCTTGCGCTTCCTTATTTCTCCGTCTACATTAACTTCTTCAAGACTCTCTTCAAAGAAATCTCCAATAGGGCGGGAGGCATTGAAGTCGTTGGTGCCGGCCCATATGAAGATGGCATCGAGATCGTCGGGATGATCCTGCTTCATCTTGTTTGCCTTCCCGATGAGATCTTTCCATTGAAATCCGCTTGTGGCATAAGGGAAGGTTTCAATCCCGATTAGATCGGTAAGATAATTATAGA
>CAZEOI010000024.1:0-48356 GCA_964513775.1 uncultured Sangeribacter sp.
CGTCGCTGCCATGGTCTATCAGGAAGGAGAAGCCGTTGGGCTGTCCGCAGAGGCGTTTCACCTCATCGAAACTCCCTTTGACAAATACGTAGTGGAATGTAAGGTTGACTGTGCGGAACTTCATCTCCCCTTTCCGCTCCTCCTTCACCACATATGTGGGCGCGAAGAGTTCGAGGGCCGTGTCGTTGGCGGCATTGAAGCGGTCGACGGTCTTCCCGGCGCTGTCGCGGGAGGCCTGTCCGATATAGTTGAGCACATACCAGTCGCGTGACCGGCCGCCGTCTGCCGTTGACATCTTTTTCTGCTGAATTGTTTTGTTGATTTCTATCGTACCTAAGCTCAGGTCTGGCTAATTTTCATCATCATGAATATATGGCAAATCAAGCCGATAACTTGAGTCAAGGGTGTTCTCTTACATTGCCTGAAATAGATGCAATTATCTGTATATTAATCAAATACATTACACTCAATTTCAAACTTCCGAAAACTCGTCATTTCTGATTCGTTCCGCTTTTACAGCAATAAATCCACGTATCTCTTGGTAGGAGATATGTGTTTTTATAATTATCTAATTTATAATTATTTACAGAGGCTTAAATTTGCATTTGCTAAACAAATCGCGATTTTAACATTTTATCACAGTTTATAACGGGGGAAATTTCAGGGGCTAATTTGGTAATTATTAAATTATTTACTAATTTTGTGTTAGAATATACATATCTCCTACCAAGAGATAGCAAAAAAATAGCAACAAAAAAAGCCTCGTCCGGCATCACGTACCAACCGTGCCGAACGAGGCTTTTCATATTAAAAACTCCTTAATTAATGAATAATAACCGCCACCCACAATTAAAAACCGGCACCCATAATTAATAACCGGCGCCCTCGGATTAAAACCGCCACCCACAGATTAACAACCGCACCAGCCATTATCTCCGCAGCTCTCGCCTACATTTTACCCTTCGATGAAAATCTCAAATAAAATAATTTCACATATCAAACCGTTTTCCCTTTCCTTATGTTAATAAATTAAAAGAATCAACTCAGGAATCTTCCACGCTTCCTCTCAAAAACAACAACAAGATTATGAAAAAACTACTCCTTCTCTCTGCGCTATTTCCTTTTGCAGCTTTCGCACAAGAAGTTTCTGAAAAAGTTACAGAAAATATTATAGTCGAACCCGGCGATACCGTGCCTTTATATGATGTGCTCCACCAGAACGCACCTCACTTTATGAACATCCCTGACGTTCCGCGTTTCGCGGTGCTCGGTAAAGAACACAAATTCTATATGGGTATCGGTGCCAACGTCAAAGCCATCGGCGTTTACGATGCCGGCAACCCGATTGCCGATCCCAACAGCTTCATTACATCAGCAATACCCATGCAGATTGAACCGGGCAACGGCGGCAAATTCAGCCTTACCGCCCAGCAGAGTAACTTCTATATAAACGTCGTGGCTCTCCCGGGCACAAAAAACCAGCTCGGTGCATACGTCGACATCGCATTTGCAGGCCAGAATTATGCGCCGGTCCTGAACCACGCATACCTCAAATACCGTGACATAACCGCAGGTTACACCTTCTCCATCTTCTCCGACAAATCCGCCGCCCCCACCACCATCGACTGGCAGGGCGTAAACGCTTTCACCGGTGCCAAGATGGGTACAATCTCTTACGAACCCCGATTCGGCAAGAACAAGGCCTGGCGCGCAGGCGTCGGTCTCGATATGCCGAACATATCCCTGACAAATGCCGACCACACCGTACAGGTCAACCAGCGCGTCCCCAACATACCTTTCTATATACAGCGCTATTGGGCCGACGGTAAAGGATGGCTACGGCTCTCGGGACTGGTGCGCAATCTATATTACCGCGATCTGAACGTCGACAAGAATATCGACAAAATCGGATGGGCAATCAAGGCCAGTGGTAAAACTCCTGTCTACGGCGGACTTACCGCCATGTATCAAGCCAACTACGGCAAGGGCGTGGCAAGCTATATACAGGATCTCGGAGGCCTCGGCATGGATCTTATGCCTGACCCGAAAAATTCCGGTGAGCTGAAGCCGATTCCCGTATGGTCGGGCTATCTCGGTCTGCAATACGAATTCAATCCCCGGATAATCTCCACAGTGGCTTACGGACACGTCCGCACTTATGCCAAAGACTTCGCCGACTCTGCCACCGACTGGAATTCCGGTTATAAATATGCCCAGTATGTCGTGGCCAACGTGTTCTGGAACGTCAACAGCATCGTCCAGACCGGCGTGGAATACCTCTACGGACGTCGCGTGAACTACGGCGGTGCCCAGGCCCACGACAACCGTGTAGAGCTACAGATTCAGGTCAGCTTCTAAGTTGGCCTTTCCTCTCGGCTCTGCCAGAGAAACAGATAATCGGTGTGTTCCCTTCAAGCGGAAGACACCGATACATCTTTTCAAAAAAATGATTATATTTGCAAAAATTATAATAAGTATGTGTCATAAATTAATGATATAATTGATTGGTGACATATACGGATGAGATTTGACACCGTTTTGAAGGCGTAATAGGGTTCTATTATAACGGAAAAACGGTTTCAAAGATCGCCTTAGAGGGCGACAAGGAATATATTAATTAATTTATGACACATACTTAACATGAAGAAAATATTAGCCATTATATCTCTTGCGATCATGTTTACATTCCCCTCTTGCAAAAGCTCGTCGGGTGTGGCCGCCACCGACAACACGGCATCAGATGCATCTTCGGGAGCCACCACATCCGTGGTCAAGAGTCTACCTCTCTACAACTCAAAGCCACGCAACATAGAGGGAAGCAACGGATCTGTAAGCATGATTCCAAAAGCTTCCGCATTCCGCATGAGCGGCGACTATGCCGATAAGGTGGCTGTGTCGGTTGACGCTCAAGGAAACCTCACTTATTTCCCGGCTCCATCCGACATCTCTCCGGCATCTGCTCCGGTGAGTCTTGCCGACGGTTGGTGGCTCAACCGGCAGGGGATCGGCAGCAACTCCGTGTTCACCAAATACACTTTCGAGGAGTATGCCGCGCTCCCCAACGTGCCATCCGTCGCGGAACTGAAAGCCGCCATCATACCCGGGGCGCGTGTCACTGAGGTGATCTCTCTCCCCTTCACCATCGGGGAAGCCTCCGACAGCATCCCCGCAATCAACGAATTCATCAAAACCCATTCTAATAGAATATGTCAGTAAAAACAACACCTATACTTCTGCTCACCGGTTATCTCGGTAGCGGAAAAACCACTCTCCTCAACAGAATACTCAATAATAAGAAAGGTATACGCTTCGCTGTGATCGTTAACGACATCGGCGAAGTCAATATAGATGCCGACCTCATCGCTAAAGGGGGAATCGTAGGCGGGCAAGACGACTCGCTCGTGGCTCTTCAGAACGGCTGCATCTGCTGCACGCTGAAGACTGATCTGATGCAGCAGCTATCTGACCTTCTCGACAGTAATTTCGACTATATCGTAATCGAAGCCAGCGGCATCTGCGAGCCTGAGCCTATAGCCCAGACAATATGCTCCATGCCGGTGATGGCTCCGAACCTCTGCGTAAACGGTATCCCGAGGCTCGACTGCATCGTGACCGTGGTCGACGCTCTCCGACTCAAAAGCGAGTTTGGCGCTGGCGACAATCTCACAGCTCCTAACATCGGCGAGGAGGATCTCGAAAGTCTCGTGATACAGCAGATTGAATTCTGCAACATCATCGTGCTCAACAAAATCTCGGAAGTGACCCGCGAGGAGGCCGACCATATCAAGCAGGTCATCCGTGCCCTCCAGCCCAAAGCGGAGATTATCGAGGCTGACTACTGCGACTTCGACCTCGACAAAATTCTCGATACCCACCTCTTCAATTTCGAGCGTACCGTAACCTCCGCCACCTGGATTCAGGAAATCGAAAAACCGGTGGATGAGGATGATCACGACGAACACGAGCACCATCATCATCATCACCATGACCACGATGATGACGAGCACGAGCATGGGCATCATCACCATCATGACCATGACCACGATGACGACGAGCACGAGCATGAGCATCATCACCATCATCACCATCATGACCACGATGATGACGAGCACGAGCACGGGCATCACCACCACCACCATCATCACCATCATGGCGAGGGTGAAGCTGAGGAGTATGGCATCGGCACTTTCGTATATTTCGCACGCAAACCCTTTGACATCAATAAATTCGACTATTATGTAGCAAAGAAATGGCCGAAAAACATTATCCGTGCCAAGGGTATCTGCTACTTCAACGACAACACCGACATGTCGTATCTCTTCGAACAGGCCGGAGTGCAGAAGAAGCTCACTGAGGCCGGGCAATGGTATGCCACCGCGCCGGAGGAGGAACTGCAACGGATGCTCGCAACAGAACCGGGTCTGCAACGCGACTGGGATCCCAAGTATGGCGACAGAATGGAGAAACTCGTCTTTATCGGGCAGAACCTCGACCGTAAAGCTATAACCGACGCGCTCGACGCCTGCCTCACAGAACTGTAGCAGGTTAAGGCTTAAACCTTCCCTTAAAAATATTACTTACACTATATAAATGAAAATCTTGATTCTCGGAGCCGGAAAAATGGGCTCCTTCTTCTGCGACCTCCTCTCCTTCCGCCACGATGTGGGCATCTATGATCCCGACCCCCAACGTCTGCGCTTCACTTTCAATGCCCAACGTTTCTCCAATCCGGAGGAGGTGAAGGAATTCGATCCCGACCTGGTGATCAACGCTGCTACGGTGAAATACACCATCCAGGCCTTCGAAAAAATCCTTCCATATATCCGCAAATCGGCCATTATCAGCGATATCGCCTCGGTAAAGACAGGCCTGCCGGAATTTTATGAGAAGGCCGGACATCCTTTCGTGAGCACCCACCCCATGTTTGGCCCTACATTCGCATCTCTCTCCAACCTCCGCAACGAAAACGCGGTGATCATCAAGGAGGGCGACCATCTCGGGAAGGTTTTCTTCAAAGATCTCTACAACGATCTGAAGCTAAACGTGGTGGAATACACTTTTGAGGAGCACGACAAGACTATCGCCTACTCGCTGGCTATCCCTTTCGCCTCCACATTCGTGTTTGCGGGGATAATGAAGCACCAGGATGCTCCGGGCACCACCTTCAAACGCCACTTCGACATCGCGCGTGGTGTGCTCGGCGAAGACGACCATCTCCTGAGCGAGATCATGTTCAACCCCTACACCCCCGCCCAGCTTGAGAAGATACGCGAGCAATTGGGCGAGTTGCAGAAGATTGTGGAGAATCACGATTCTGAGGCGATGAAGCGTTACCTCACCACTCTCCGCGAGAACATCAAATAATCTCTCGCTTCTCCTATAAACCAAACCCCGTCTACAGGCGTTTTAACATTGATTTTTAATGTTAAAACGCCTGTTTTATGCTTCATACTCTATCCCGTAAAATCCGACATTTCTTCCATGTCGTCTCCAATATCCGGCCCATTGTCTGGATATGTCTGTATGTGTTTCTGATGCCGGTGTTCGCCTTCATCTACTGGGGACTACCCGACACACAGTTCCGGATACCCGAAGGGGCCGGCACCGACTACTGGTCGTGGCTATACTATAGCATCGTGACAATCACCACCCTCGGTTTCGGCGACTATACCCCGGCCCATGTCTGGGCGCAAGTGGTCACGGCCATCGAAGTGATGTGCGGATTGGTGATCTTGGGTCTCTTCCTGAATGCCGTTGGCTCGATGAAATCTGAAATCGATGTGGAAAGTGAGATCGAGAAGCAGAAAGCTGCCCACGCTTCAATGGAGAAGGAGAAACTGATGCTCTGCATACCCACAATCATGCACACGCTCAACACTTTCCTTTCCTATTGCTATGCCGTCACCACTCCCCTCTCAAAGCGCAATGCCGAGAACGCTGAATATAACCCTGACTTCACATTCGCCGACATGGCCGACCTATTCAAGCCCTCCGGACTACCGTTTGACAACACTCGTCTCCCGGCTGTGGCACGACTTATAAAATGCTCCACCCACACATCGCTCAACCTCGACTCTCTCCAGAACCGTATCGATCTCACCCTATGGCCCGACGTGCTCGAAAACTGCTTCGCTTTCGTAGCCAACTATCAGATGTTCTCATCCACCGACTCTCTCTCAGGGCAGGCCATCGATCTCCTGAAGGATGCCACCGTTAGCGGCACCGATGCCGAGAAGAAGATCTCTGGCGAAATCAGTACATTCAAGGGTGAGCCGGACATCAAGAAGACAGATGAGTTGCAGCCCGTGGTGGAACTATACTTCTTCATCAAGGAGAACGCGAAGCGGGCCATACAGCTCGAACAGGAGCTCACCGGCATAGCCAACGGGCAATAATCTTATCGATTACAAAAATATGGAAAACACAAACTCTTCAAGTATTCATCCTCTCGGCTCACCGCTACAGACACCTCCGGCATCTGCAGCGGTAAAACCTGAGGCTATCCCCTCACAAGGCCCCTCCGGGGGCTATTATGCATTTCTGATCCTTTATCTCGTGTTGCTGAGCGCTTTCGGCTCTTTCGTCAACGATATGTACCTCCCTACTCTCCCGGAGATGGTGAGATACTTCCACACCAGCCGACCCACTGTGCAGCTCGGCCTTACGTTCGGCATGATCGGCCTCGGTTTCGGTGAGATCATTCTCGGCCCTCTCAGTGACAGATTCGGGCGTAAACCGGTATTGATAGTGGCCCTGATAATCTTCTGTATAGGAGCCATGTGCAGTGTATGGTCGAAGACGATACACATTTTCCTCTGGTGGCGACTCGTGCAGGGAATCGGTGCCTCGGGCGGTTACTTCCTCGCACGCACCATTCCGGCCGACCTGTATAAAGGGCGTGCTCTCGCAAAGGTAATGGCTCTTGTAGGAGCCATCAACGGTTTTGCTCCTGCTTCAGCTCCAGTCATCGGTGGCCTCGTGGCCCGCTCCATAGGGTGGCAAGGTATCTTCTGGATTCTCTTCGGGTTCAGTGCCCTCCTCCTTCTCCTCGCTGTCCCCTTCAAGGAATCTCTTCCGAAATCACGCCGCGTCACAGGCCGCTTCGGCACTGCCTTCAAGAACTACGTCGTGCTCGCAAAAAACCGTCATTTCGTCACGCATGTGCTCCTTAAGGGTGCCGCATTGGGTGTGCTCTTCGCATACATCTCCTCGGCTCCGTTCATAATCCAGGACCACTACGGATATTCACAGTTGCAGTTCGGTCTCTTCATGGGTGTCAACGCTCTGTTTGTGGCTGTCGGCGCTACCATGGCTCTCAAATTCCAGCCCCTCAAGAAAGCCGCCGTGTATGCGGCATGGGGACTCACCGCCACGATTGCCGTGCAGTTCATATGCTTCTATACCGTCGACAGCGTATGGATCTACGATGCTCTCAACCTCCCGATGCTCTTCTGCCTCGGAATGTTATTCACCGTGGGCAACACTTTGGCAATGAATGAGGGTCGCGATTGTGCCGGAGATGCCTCCGCCTTCATCGGACTTGCAGGCTACATTTTCGGAGCCGTGGTAAGTCCGCTCGTCGGACTCGGCGACATCCTACACTCCACACCTATCTGCATGGGAATCCTCACCCTGATAACCCTCTTAGCCGCACATATGTCGCGTGAACTCTCCCCCGACCTTATGACCAACCCCTCTTAATCATTATCCCGCGTCAGGATCGAGAACTGACGCAACATCTAATTAAATAATTTGCCATATTCGTTATAGAGCATGATGAGATGCGAGGCGCTCCAGCTGAAATGGGGTGCCTTTAGGCATTTTCCGGTGTGGGTATCGTAATTCTCATGAATCGGCCCACCCTCGTTCAAGCCTTCAAGACGGTCAAACACCTGCCGCGTGTACTCGTCGGCAAGCTCCCCGTAGCCGTAATTGCGGAGTCCGCTGATGGCGAAGTAGGTCTGGTCGAGCCATATCGGGCCGCGCCAGTAGCCTCTCGGGTTATATTTCGGATTGTCTGCCGCCACCGTCGGGAAGGGTATATAGGTGGAAAACTTCGTGGTGTCAGCCAGTACCGGCATCATTGCCTCCACCTGCTCCGGAGTGGCGAGACCGGTCCATAGCATCGTATATGCCTCACACCCCGGATCGCCCACAAATTTACCCTGAAGATTACGGTCGAAGAAGAATCGGCGCTCAGGATCGTAGAAATAGCCGCTCAACTCAGCCGTATGGTCGGGAGCGTCAAACTTCTCACCCAAGATTCCGGCAAACTTCCGAAGATACTTACACTCATTGGCAAGGTAGGCATTTAGGTCGACACTCTCCTGATCCATGCTCCAGCCCCCCTCCATGCCATTGTAGAGCATGGCGGTGTCGTCGAAGCGGATGGCATTGTCCATGCCGCTCTCCCATGCCGCCGCCTCCAGAGTGCCGTCGGTGGCGCCATATTCGCATATGCCGTTGCCGTCATGGTCGCGCTTCTCAAACCACCATCTGTAGTAGCTCATAAGCTGGGGATACATCTCCGCAAGAAACGCCTTGTCGCCCGTGGCGTCATAGATCTTGTCTACGGCCCAGGCCACCAACGGCGGTTTGCTGTTGCGGGCGTTGTTCTCAGCGGGATCGGTATAGATGCAGTCTATGATCATGCCGTCGGGCTGCTGATAGTCAAACATCGCCCTTATATTATTCTTGGCAAGCTCCGGATCGAAAGATGCCGCTCCCGCACAAAACCGCCAGCTGTCCCACGCCCAGAGGCCCACGAAGTAGCCCACGGCATGGCTCGGGATGATGCCGTCGTGGAGCAGACCTCCTCGGGCCGCCCTATGGTTGCTCACCAGAGTGGTGATTGCTTTCACCGCGATACGGTCATACTCGTCGGGCATATCATCCCGGAGTGTCTTATGCAGATACCCCTCCCAGCGCCGTCCGTTGTCGGCCAGCGTCTCCTCCGGATTTCTAAGTATGCTGTCTATCTCCGATAGTCCACCCTGAAGACCCTCCTCGGAGTCGAACATCGAGATCACCACATAGTCGCTTTTTCTCGATGGGATCACAGCCTTATAGTTACGGCTGTCTGCCGACACCTCGACATCCGGCCCGAAGGTGAGCACTATCATTTCTCCCGAAGGATTGACCGCCTTGACCATATTCCCCTCGGCCGTCACCTCCGTACCGGGAGCCCAATCCAGACCGCGGGCCGTGAGAGTCTCCCCTCCGTGGTTGATGATACTCAGCAATGCACTCTTCGAATTTATGAAGTTGAGACGTTGCTCCACCTTCCCTTCGGGGAATGTAGAGGCAAGGCGTATCTCTCCCGGAAAATAGAGAAGCGTGTCGGGGTCTCCTTTCGTGCTCTTTTCCGAGGTCAGCGACACCGCCGACTTGGCCATCCACTCGCGCCGGTTCATGTCGAGGCTGAATGGGCCGCAGAATCCATCGGTCCATCCCCCCTTTTCAGGCAGGGTGAATCCGAACCATGCTCCGGCATCGGTAAACCAACCGGTGCAACGGTGGAGAGTATCGGGAGTGTATGATATATCGAATATGTCAGGATAAGAATACCGCAGCTCCTCGGCAGCTGAGGCCCGGGTGCAGCCGGTGCCCGCAAGGGCTAAACCGGCCGCCGCCAGACTCACGATTATTGCACCGACTGCAATTGTATGTTTTCTCATAACCTGTAGGTTTTTTCTTTAAAAGATTCTCGATAAGTTTCTTTAAGTTGCTCTTATATTCCTCGGTCAGTCCTCGGTCAGGGATGCAGTGCCTGAAGGGTAAACCGGAAATCGTAATCAGCCGGAGCCACCGTATATTCGGAATGTACCTGTGCTCCCCACGTGTTGTCGCCACCCACGCCCATCATCTTGTGGTCGATGTTGAGCGTCACCATATCCTGCTTCTCGATGGAGCCGCCATGCACCCGTGCTATTGTAGCGGGAATATATTCTATATCGCTCTGCGGGAAGTTCCAGGCCCCTATGTTAAGCGGTTCGCCACCACTCACAAGCAGTCCGCGGCCATTGCCGTCGGTGAGGCTCATCCATCTCACATCGGTGTGATTGCCGGTCTCCTGTGCTCTGACATAAGGATGATACTGATCCCATACGGTAGAGCTGTATTTTCCGATCAGCGAGGCCGATTTGCGGTCGGGATAGCTCTCGCCGGGACCGCGTCCATACCATTCCATCTTATCATACTCACCGGGGAGGGTGAGAGTCATGCCGAGCTTCGGCAACTCAGGCAGGGGCACATCTCCGATTGTGAACCGGCAGGCCACATCCAGGCGCCCGGCCTCGCTCATGGTGTAATCGAGCGTCATCGCTATCCCGAGGAGATCATTCGTCAGGAGTGTGCTTATTCCGTTCTCTGTAGGGGTAAGGCTTTGCAGGCTCATATCCCGCGCGGCATCTCGCCACACACCGCAACGATCAAGATGGCCGTTGGGAATGTCATTGTCGGTGAGCGGACGCCAGAAGTTCGGTCGCAGACGTTCCTTGAGCAGCTCCTCACCGCCGCTCAGCCACGATTCGAGCGCACCGTCTCTTTTCGAAAAGCGATACACCTCATCGCCGCATTGAATGGAAATGCACTCATCAGTCTCCTTGCAAACGAATTTACCTCCCCTCCTCTCTTCCGGGGCCAATGCCCTGAATTCGGTGAGCGGCCACTGAGCCACGGCCACCTCATGAGCCGCTGGCACCATCCCTCGACCCTGACGGGTGTGAGCCCTCAATGTGAGAAAATATTCACCATCCTCATCCACCGTGCCATAAGGTATCTCAAGTGAACATCTCTTTCCGGCAGCCACGTCCGGGAAATCGAGAGATCCGGTTCTCAACACGTCACCATCGCGAAGTAATTGCCAGGTGAGCGTGTAGTTGTCAAGATTGGAGAAATCGTGCCTGTTGTCTACATACACCTTATGGCTGTTCATCACCGCCGGTTCGAAATGTATGTTCTGGAGCACTCGCTTCACCTCCGCGAGATGTGGATGCGGAAGGCGTGAGGCATCCACAAGTCCGTTGGCACAGAAATTGGAGTCGTTCACCACTCCGGCAAATCCCATGTCGCCACCGTAGGCCCATATCCTTCTCCCCTTCTCATCCTGCTTCTCGAATGTCTGGTCTACCCAGTCCCAGATAAAGCCACCCTGAAGCTGGTCATGTTTATAGATAAGGTCCCAGTAATCCTGAAGATTACCCACACTGTTGCCCATGGCATGGGCATACTCACACATTATCATGGGGCGACGGTCGCGCTGGTTGGCATGACGGGCGAGCGACCACACCCGTGGATACATCGGGCAATAGATATCGCTCTTCGCTTCATAGCCACCACCCTCATACTGCACCGGCCGGCTGCCATCCACACTGTAGGCATAGTCGTAGAGTGTCTCGAAATGGCGTCCGTAGCCCGACTCGTTACCCATCGACCATGTCACTATGCAGGAGAAGTTTCTGTCCCGGGCTATCATACGCCCCATGCGCTCCAGGAAGGGTATCTCCCACCCCTCCATGTTGGCTAAAGTGCCGTCGGGATGAGCCTCCATGCCATGACTCTCGATATTAGCCTCATCCACAAGGTAAAGACCATATTCATTGCATAGCTCATACCATTGCCAGTGGTTGGGGTAATGGCAGGTGCGCACGCTGTTGATATTGTTGAGTTTCATCAGCTCTATGTCGGCAAGCATCGACTCCACTGAGATGGTGCGCCCCTTGTGAGGGTCATGCTCATGACGGTTCACCCCCTTGAAGAGCACAGCCTTGCCGTTGATCAGTTGCTGACCGTTTTTCATCTCCACGGTGCGGAAACCGAAGGGATGGGTAAATGCCTCCTTCTCTCTGCCGGATGCATCACGGTGCACCACGGTAAGAGTGTAAAGATTTGGCATCTCCGCATTCCAGCCCTTAGCATCTTTCACGATGTGTCCGAAGCTGAAGAGAGTGTCAGACGAAGAGGTCATCACATGCTTGTCACTCCATATACGGCCATTGCCATCGGATAGCTTTACCTCCACGCTCTCTCCCTGCAAAGGCCCGTTCATCTTGACCTTGAGATTCATCTTGCCGTCGCGATAATGATTCACGAGGGGAGCGTCAAGATGGAAATCGGCTATGCGTGATTTCGGACGCCCCACGAGAGCCACACTCCGTTCTATTCCGCTGTATTTCCAATAGTCCTGTCCCTCAAGATATGAGCCGTCGCTGTATCGGTACACCTTCACCGTCAGTCGGTTCTTGCCACGCTTCGTCTTCCCGGTTATCTTGAAGAGTGAAGGGAGACGGCTATCTTCGGCATATCCTATCAGTTCATCTCCGAGATAGACGTAATAAGCCGATTCCACACCCTGAAACTCCAGGAAGATGTCAAGATCCTTCCATGTGTCGGGCACGATTATATCTCTCTGATATACACCCACCGGATTATAGTCTGAAGGAACATACGGAGGATTCGCGGGGAATGGGTAGCGGGTGTCGGTATATATAGGAGCGTCGAAACCCTGAAGCTCCCAGCTTCCCGGCACCTCTATCTGAGATGGCTTACGCAATGCCCCTGCATGAATGTCGGAGGGGCATAATGAATCATTACGGAAATAGAGAAATTTCCAAGTGCCGTCGAGCGACACCCTGCGCTGCCCGGCAAGAGAGGAATACCTCTGCGAAGCGGGAAGAGCCCTGTTGGCTTCCGCCTCGTGCTCCCCCGTGAAGGGGAGGAAATGGGCCGGCATCGCCTCGCGGTTGATAGAATTGATATGCTGGTCTTGCCAGGGCCTTGAAGCCGCTTGGGCCAGACAAGGGAGCAAGAGAAGGATATACGGTATAAGTTTTGCTTTCATGATGTATTGTTAGTGATGGGGAAAGCCTCCGAGCTATCCGCCGTTTCGTGAAACACTTTCTCCGTCATCCTGAAACAGTAGTTAGGAATTAGAAACGGTTTCCGGATGTCTGAAACTACAGAAGAAGCTCAGATGAAACACAAAAATCCCGGATGGTATAGAAATTTCGCAGATGATACAGAAATTTCACATGTGTTACAAGCGAATCTCTCTCTCAGATGGTACAGAAAAATCGCAGATGAAACACAAAAATCGCAGATGAAACACAAAATTCTCAGATGCTGCAGAAGAATGTCACTAAAAAAGGCACACTGAAATCGACCACAAAGCCATGATAGATTGAGAGAATCACAAAATCTTTGCCGGAAACAGTGCTTATGATCGGAAGCGTGGTGTCCATGGTGGTGGCTCCTCCAGCCGTGATCGGAGCCAATGGTCCCGCCAGGCGAAGCAGAAGGGGAGCGCCGAGCAGGGTGATTATCTCACGCGATATATTGGCAAGAAGAGCCACCGTGCCCAACTCCGCCCCCTTATACTGCGTGATGAAGATGCTCGACAACGAATAATAGCCGAAGCCGCTTCCCACAGCCAAAACATCGGGTATTGATCTGAAAGGGATGAAAAGACCCAATAGCAGACATCCCGCCAATGTGCCTGTGATAGTGACAAGAGGGAGCAGCAGAAGCCGCGAGTCGAGGGTTCGGAGATTTCTCAGAGTGCCGAGATCTCCACCCACTCCAATGCCGACGCAGAACATCAGCATGGCCAGAGCTGCGAAACTCACATCAAAGCCCACTGCAGTTATATCAAGCAGGCCGAAGCGCCCGAAGAGAATCCCGAGGATAAAGAATCCAACAATAACCAAGCTACCTTTCATCGTGTCTTCCCCCCTTTCCTGCGCCTGCCTGCCCACAACCATAATCCTGACGCCAACAGGGCGCTTCCGGCCACGCCGGCCATGGCAATCCCCACAGCCTCAGCTCCGAGGGTGGCGATTCCCTCCACTATACGGTCGTCGCCCCCCACCTCCACTCCAAGCAGGAATAGAAGTAGCCAGATGAGGATATTGATCACTTTGCCAAGCCATGTGAAGGGGTGCCGGCGAAGCAGCCTTCCGGCTATTATGCCGGCACCCATTATCAAGATTATGATGAACATCTGTAATATGTGTTAGTTTATAGTTCTTCCAAGCTGCAACCTTACCTGTAGTTATTCCGGACTACAGTGTCATCTGCAGTTATTCCGAGATACGGTCGTTAGCGTTTATCTCCATGAGCGGTACAGGATAGAAGGCACGGCTGTCGTCGTAGCCGGAACGTCCGGCGCTCTCAAGGGCCGATTTAGTCTTACCCCAACGGCGGAGGTCATACCATCGCCAGTTTTCGAGAGGGAACTCTATCATACGTTCATGCTCTATCTGAGCCTGCACGGAAGCCTTGTCGGAAGCAGTCACGGCAGGCATATCGCCATGCACGTCGCGCACCTGATTGATGAGCGTGAGAGCCTCGCCACCCTTACCTTGCTCATTGAGCACTTCAGCCTTCATGAGCAATACATTTGAATAACGCATCAGCGGGATATTGATTGCACAATAGTTGGCCTCCATACCCTCCATATCGCCGGGGAGGAACTTGCGGAAACCGGCACGGGTGCTTCCCTCGCCAAACCAATCGTCATACTCATAGCCATATACTCTCCCGCTTCCATCGTTGAAATAGGAGCAATTGAAGAATACGGTATAGTAGAGTCGGGAGTCGTAACGTCCGGTCGTGGCCGTCTCCCCCTCCTTCATAAACTCCTGCATGAGGGTCTCCGACGGCAGAATCTCATCCCAGCCCCAGAGCTCACTACATCCGATGAAGCGGTGAAACTGGGTGCGGTAGTTGGCGCCATTGGCCGTGCTCATCGAAGTCTGGAGCTCAAACACCGATTCCTTGCTGTTTTTGTTGGAGCCGTCAAACATCGTGTTGAAGTTCTTCTCAAGCTCGTAACCCTTCACATTGTCGAGGGCGGTGTAGGCTTTCGAGAGCCATGCATCCTTCTGAGCCGGCTCCTCATAGGCGCGTGTGAGGCACGCGAATCCGAGATAAGCGTAGGCTGCCCCTTTGGTGGCGCGGCCGAGGTGGTCGGAGTCATGAGCGGCCGGTAGAGCCGTAGCCGCCTCCAGATCGGCGATTATGAAGTCCCAGGCAGCGGTTCGCTCTGAGAGAGGGGCGCTGAGGTCGGCCTGATCCGTGATGAAGTGGTCACGTACAATGATTTTCTCCCAATTGAGTATGAGCTTGAGATGATAGTAAGCTCTCAGGAATCTGCCTTCGTTCACAATCTGAGCGCGCATAGCCGGATCGATCTTCTCATCACTCATCTCCCCCACTTTCTCAATCACCTGATTGGCGAAACTTATGCCTGTGTAGTTATTGCTCCAGTAGCTCGCAAACTGAGAGTTGCCGTTGGTATAGGTGAAGTTGTAAAGCTCCATCCAGTTGGGATAGTTGGGCACGTCGGCCCCGATGGTCACCACATCCTCGCGGAAGGCCTCCACGGGCCATTTCACCTCGGCAAACTCCCAGGTGTCGATATAATATTCGAGCTGGGAATAGGCTGCCGCAAGTCCGGCCTCGGCATCATTCTGATCGCGCCAGAAACTTGCCGATGTGAGTTTGTCGGAACTCTCAAGCGATAGATAGTCTTCGCAAGATGAGAAGGAGGCTGCCATTAGGAGCAGCGCGGGAAGTATTATCTTGGATTTCATGATCTGTAAGGTTTGAAAGGTTAGAATGAAAGCTGCGCGCCCACTGTGAAGCTGCGTGTGAAGGGATAGATGAGTTTGTCGATACCTGTGTTGAGCACGTTGGCGCGTGAGAACTCAGGATCCACACCCTTGTAGCTTGTGATCGTGAAGAGATTCTCTGCGCTGAAATAGAAGCGGAGATTCTCTATCCTCACCTTGCGGGTGAGGTCGGCCGGGAGTGTATAGCCGAGCTGGAGCTGGCGCATGCGCACGAAGTCGCCCTTTTCAAGGAAGCGGTCGCTCTCCTTGAGGTTGCCGTTGGGGTCGTTGAAGATGGCTCGCGGCACTGCTGTGTTGGTGTTTGTGGGTGTCCATGCGTCAAGAGTCGAGGTCAGGAAGTTGGAGCCGGCATTCATGCTCTGATAGAAGTAGAGATTACCGTTGTAGAGCTTGTGGCCCCAGGCGCTGCCGATCACACCGGAGAGGTCGAAACCTTTCCATGACACGTTGAAGTTGATGTTCACCTCAAGTTTCGGTATGCCTGAACCACACTCCACCTTGTCGTTGTCGTCGATCACGCCGTCGCCGTTCACATCCACAAACTTCACGTCGCCGGCATCCGCATAAGGCTGAAGCAGCTCCCCGTTGCTGTTTCTGTAGGCGCGTGCCTCCTCATCGCTCTTGAAGAGACCGTCTGTCTTGTAGAGATAGAAGGCTCCGATAGGTTTACCCACCATAGTCTGGGTCGGGAAATGCTCGGTTCCGAACTTCAGGCCCTCGCCATAGATCACCTGGTCCTTGTCGGCGAGCTCAAGCACCTTGTTGCTCGTTGTGGCAAGGTTCAGGCCAACGCTGTAGTCCCAGCCGTTAGTTGTGTTCTGGTAGTTGATCTCAAACTCCACGCCTGTGTTGCGCATCTTGCCCACGTTGAGGATCGGATTGCTGAGACCGGCTGAGTAAGGGAGCACCTTATAGATCAAGAGATCTGAAGTCTTGTTGTAATACCAGTTGAGCGAACCGTTGAGATGGTTGTTGAAGAATCCGTAGTCTACGCCGATGTTAGTGGTCTCGGTTGTCTCCCATTTCAGAGAGCGGTTCTCGAGAGCGCGGGCAATACTTCCGGTCCAGGCGTTGTCGCCGTTACCCTGCACATAGCCCTGATATTTGGTGTTGTAAGTGGAGATAAGTGCGAGGAAGTCATAATAGCCGAGAGCGTTCTCGTTGCCGAGCTTACCCCAGCTGCCACGCAGCTTGAGATTGCTGATGGCGGTGTCGTGGGGGAAGAACTCCTCCTCTGTTATACGCCAGCCGAGAGCGAATGAGGGGAACGTACCCCAGCGGTTCTTGGAGCCGAACTTGCTTGATCCGTCACGGCGTATAGTAGCCTGAAAGAGATAGCGGCTGTCGAAATTATAGTTGATACGTCCGAACACCGACACACGGCGGTATTTCCAGTTGGAGCCGTCGCCACTGAACGTGCCGCCCGTGCCTGCCCCGATTGTGGTGAAGTTGGGATCGAGGAAGCCACCGGGAATCTCACCCATCACCAACTGTCCATCCTCCACTTTGTAGGTGTTGGTCTTACCCTCGACTCCCACAGTGTTCCAGGTGTACTTACGGGCCATAGTCGACTGGCCTACCACCGCCTGAAGTGAGTGTTTTCCGAAATCCTTGTTAAAGGAGAGCACATTCTCAAGCTGTTGTTCCTCCCAGTAAGCGGAGGTCTCCTCATTGTAGGGATATTCCTGCTTTGAGCGCACATCGGCCACGTAAGGAGGTGTGTGGTAGGTGTCGCGTTCATGCTCGCCACGGTAGCCGTAGCTCACCTTATAATTGAGCCAGGGTGTGAAGCGCATGGTGATGGCCGCGTTGGCGGTGGTGTGGTAATAGCGTGAGGCAGACTCGCGGTAGTCGTTGTCGGCCATGACGTTGCGGTTGTTGGGAAGACCGTTGAAGTCAGTGAGTCCATAGCCATACTCGCGGGTGTCGTCATATATAGGCACCAACGGAGAGATGCCATACATCTCCTTGATCTGATACTGGGGCTGAGTGCTCTTTGTGTATTTGAAGGCCATGTTCCCCTCGAAATCGAATATATATTTGGAGGCGTTCACCTTCACGCGGGCATTGTCCTGACGATAATCGTTGCCAAGGAAGATACCTTTGTCGTCGGCATGGTTGTAGCTCATGGAGAAACGTGCTATCTCGCTGCCGCCGCGCACGCTCACCATATAGTTCTGCGAGAAACCGGTGCGGGTCATGGCATCCTGCCAGTCGGTATTCACTCCTGTCTCCTCTGTGATGTAGGCGGGAAGGGAGAGCTGCGAATTCACATAGTTGTCGCCGCCATAGAGATCCTTATGCTTGGCCACATGATCGTTCCAATTGTCATACATCTGGCGATGCACCTGCTTATACTCTCCGGCATCAAGCATCTCAAGTTTATTGGCGATACTTGTCCAACTGAGATATGTGGAGACATCTACTTTCACGTCACCCTTCGCGCCGCTTTTGGTGGTGATGAGCACCACACCGTTGGCAGCCACCGAACCGTAGATAGCTGCAGCGGCACCATCCTTGAGCACTTCAAGGCTCTGGATATCCTGTGGATTCACGGCATTGATATCGCCCGGGAAACCGTCGATGATATAAAGGGGCTCATTATCGCCGAAAGTCTTCACACCGCGGATCTTCACCGACACTCCGGCTCCGGCATTACCGCCGCTTTTGGTGATGTTCACACCCGCTATCTTACCCTGAAGAGCCTCCGCGGGGTTGGTGGTGGTGCGTTTTGCAAGGTCCGAACCGTTCACACTGGAGATGGCACCGGTCATATCGCTCTTCTTCATCGTACCGTAACCCACTACGACCACCTCGTCGAGCACCTGATTATTCTCTTTTATTACGATGTCATAATGTGTGCGTCCATCCAGTTTCACAGTCTGCGGGTCATACCCCACATATGTTATTTCAAGAGTGGCTTTCGGATCTACCTTGATCGAGAAATTTCCATCGATATCAGTGACGGTACCGTTTGTGGTACCCTTCTCCATTACGGTGGCTCCGATTACGGCATCTCCGTTTGTTTCTGTGACTGTTCCTGTCACTGTTACCGCCTGTGCCCATCCCGTGCCCGGGAATGTCAGACAAAGAATCAGGGTCATTAGGAAAGCGACCCTTTTTCTCAACTTGATTGCAGTTGTCATGATAGATAAAGGTTAGATGGTTTTGAAATCTGCCGCTAAATTAGAACCGCCACCGCCCACAGGCAAATTCCAACCACCTACCACATATCTACAAAGTAGTAAAATCGCCCCTGTTTCTATCTACAATCCAAATAATCTATTATTACAAATCAACAAGTTACACTTTATAATATATCTACAAACACCCACAATTCCCATTACATCCCGACATATCTCTTTTTCCGGCCATGTTCCCCTCCCAACATATCTCTTTTTCAAGCTCTCCTCCCCTCCCGATTCCTTCCTGACAACCTCACACCTTGCTGAGATACTCCTCCAGATCCATCTCCGCCGGCAAATCAAGAGCCTTGCGCAGACGGTAACGGTTCATGTTGACGGTCTTCGCCTCCAATCCCAACAGCATGGAGATCTCTTTCGATGAGAGCCCCCCACGGATCAGCAGAGCAAGATTGCGCTCACCCTTGGTAAGATTCGGATGCTTGGCCAGTAACGCCTCAATAAAACCCTTGTTGCGTTCCTCCACTTTCAAAAGCAAAGTCCGGCTCGTGTCGTCATGGCTCGTATAAGAAGATATGAAGGCCGCAATCTTTTTCATGTGAGGCACCATTGCATCGGCCGGTAATTTATAGCCCTCCTTCAACATCCCCTTGATCTTCTCCATCATCTCATTCCGGCTTTTTAGGAAAGCTGCGAATCCCGTCAGCTCCTGACGGCTCGTGGTAAGCATTATCCGTGCATTCTCAAGCTCAAGCTCCTGCTGACGAATCTTAAGGCGATCCACCTCCTTCTCCGCCTCACTAAGCTCATGAGAAGTACGCAGTATCTCCATATTCTTCCGGTGTTGTGAATATTTGTAATAGAATAATCCACATATCCCTATCACCACAACCCCGGCAAACAGAATCCAGAGATTACGATGAAGAAGTTTGATCTGATAATCCCTCTCCTGCTTCTCCGCAGCCAATTGCTGATCGGCAAAACGTTTTCTGGAGAGATCCATGTCGGCATTACGCTGGCTGTTGTGACGCTGAAGAGCGGCCGAGAGAAGAGCCATCTCCTCCATATTCTCATAAGCCTTCTTGTAGTTGCCTTGTCCGGCATAGGCCATGGCGAGATATTCATAATTGTCGCATAGCAGTTCGCGCGCACCGATCTCTCCGATATATTCTGAAGCGGTGTGCAAAGCATCAAGCGCCTCGTCAAAACGTTTGGCATAACATAGCTGTTTACCCTTGTTGTTGTAATTCTCACCGAGAGCCCACTTGGAATCGAGGGTCTTGTTGATGGATATGGCCTCATCTATCATCCGGAGTTTCTCCCCGCTGTCGCCCTGATAAAGACACATATTGTTGAGATTATGGGCTATCGCCGCAAAGTTCTTGATTTTCCTGTTTATGTCGAGCGACTTGTGGAAGAACAGCTCTGCCAACTTCGTTTCCTCCTGATTTAGGAGTGTCACGCCACGCTGGGTGTAGCACTGAGCCACATAAAGAGAGTCGCCCATACTTTTGAACACGGCGGTAGCCTTGTCATTCAGCTCATTGCTGCGGGTATAGTCGCCAAGTTTGCTGAACACCCTCCCCTGCAACATATGTATTCTGGCGAGAGTGTGACGATCATCGGGGTCAGTCATCTGCTCGGCATCGTAAAGTATGCGTATGCTCAGGTCGAAATTACCGAGCAACTGCTCGGCATCACCATATAATATGGTAGCCTCACGGCATATGGAGTCGGGCTTCGACATATCGCAAAGTCTAAGTGCCCTACTTGCAAGCGATGATGCCTCCTTCGGATTAGTGTAAAGAGTGGCTCGGCCACGTTGTAGCAGAGAGGCGGCATCGGTAACTGCCCAAACCTGCAAGGGAATCACCGTCAACATCAACAAAAGCGCAAAAATAAGTGGTTTCATGGTCATTAAAATTTTTAGCTAATATAGAATAATTCTTCGGTTAAGTTAACTTCTGATTCTGATTCAGTTAACTTCCTCGATTATCCAGTCGGGGGTAAGGGTACGGGTCGTAGTGGAGAAATTGGCTCCGATCAGATACACCCTGCGCCCATCTGCTCCATAAGAAAGGTGATAACCCCGGTCATGTATCTGCTTCAGAGCTTCCTCTGCACTCCCGTCTATCTTGAATTCAAAAATGTAGACATACATACCTATCCGTATCACCATGTCACACCGCCCGGCCGAGAAATGAACCTCCGTGCCCACTGTCAATCCCAGCATCTTCCCCGCTATCGCCATCATGTTCTGGAAATGTATCTCCTTATTCCTTTCCGGCTCCGAGGAGGTGTCGGCAAACAACGACTGCATCCTAATCATGAAATCATTGGGACGACCTTCCGCGAGGTCCCTCACAAACTTACGCTGGTCGAAGGCAAGCCCTCCATTGGAGCCACGGAAATAATGGTCAGCCAACGACTCCCAGAAGGCCTTGTTAACCTCCCGGTTGGGGAAGTCAAGGGTATACTCCTCCGTATCACTGTCATAGCTTTTCAAGGTGAGATAACCGGCCTGATACAGAAACGGCACAATATCCACTTCATAGTTGGTGATATTGCCTAACTGTGACTCCGTACGTCTCGCTCCCGATAGACCGTCAAGTCGGTAGGAATGTCTCTCGAAGAGACGTACGAGATAATCCGACGACCCCGTCTCATACCAATAGCCCTTTATCTCGTTGAACTTTAACGCCTTCAGAACACTGTACGGATTGTAGACATATTCCCCGCGCTTTGCGAAATGATAGCCGTCATACATCGACTTGAACTCCTGCCAAACCTCTTCCTCCGGAATTCCGTTCGTCCCGGCAAACTGACGGATGGATTCGGGAAAATCCCTCCGGAACTCCGTCTCGCTTATACCGCATATCTCGTTATACGACGGCAACATCGATATATCATCAAGCATATTGAGACCGCTGAAGATGGACACCTTCCCGAATTTCGTGATACCCGTCAGCATCGCGAAACGGATATACTCATCACTTGACTTGATTGACGAATAGAATCCCCGCAACTCTCCCCGAAGCTTGTCATGAAGCTCCATGTCATGAAGATTGTCGAGCATCGGCTTGTCATATTCATCAATCAGGATCACGACCTTTCTTCCGTAGCGCTCATAGGCCCGGCGTATCAATTGCTTGAAGCGCGTTGATATATCGCCCGATGAGGTCAGCGAGTAATCAGCCTCTATATTGTCCAGATAGTAATTTATATGCTCTACAAGCGATTGGGTATCGCAGAAATTGTTACCGCTCAGATCAAACCGGAATACCGGATAAGTGTGCCAATCCTTTTCAAGATAAGAGATTGCCAACCCCTCAAACAGCTCCTTTCTACCCTTGAAGTAGGATTCGAGGGTAGACATCAGCAAGCTTTTTCCGAATCGTCTTGGCCGACTCAGAAAAACATATTTATTCTCCTCTTGCAAAGCATAAATAAGAGCTGTCTTATCTACATAAAGATAATCCTCCTTTCTTATTTCCTGAAAAGTCTGTATCCCCACCGGATATTTTATTCTCTTTGTCATAGGCCTGATCTGATTTTAAAGACGTTGTCTAAACTTTTTCTTTATCCCGATTTAAATAGGTTTACTGAGCTTTAGTTCTTTCCCAATGATCCATTCAAGAATGTATTACTCTAATACCTCGATTATCCAGTCGGGGGTGAGGGTACGGGTCGTAGTGGAGAAATTGGCTCCGATCAGATACACCCTGCGCCCATCTGCTCCATAAGAAAGGTGATAACCCCGGTCATGTATCTGCTTCAGAGCTTCCTCTGCACTCCCGTCTATCTTGAATTCAAAAATGTAGACATACATACCTATCCGTATCACCATGTCACACCGCCCGGCCGAGAAATGAACCTCCGTGCCCACTGTCAATCCCAGCATCTTCCCCGCTATCGCCATCATGTTCTGGAAATGTATCTCCTTATTCCTTTCCGGCTCCGAGGAGGTGTCGGCAAACAACGACTGCATCCTAATCATGAAATCATTGGGACGACCTTCCGCGAGGTCCCTCACAAACTTACGCTGGTCGAAGGCAAGCCCTCCATTGGAGCCACGGAAATAATGGTCAGCCAACGACTCCCAGAAGGCCTTGTTAACCTCCCGGTTGGGGAAGTCAAGGGTATACTCCTCCGTATCACTGTCATAGCTTTTCAAGGTGAGATAACCGGCCTGATACAGAAACGGCACAATATCCACTTCATAGTTGGTGATATTGCCTAACTGTGACTCCGTACGTCTCGCTCCCGATAGACCGTCAAGTCGGTAGGAATGTCTCTCGAAGAGACGTACGAGATAATCCGACGACCCCGTCTCATACCAATAGCCCTTTATCTCGTTGAACTTTAACGCCTTCAGAACACTGTACGGATTGTAGACATATTCCCCGCGCTTTGCGAAATGATAGCCGTCATACATCGACTTGAACTCCTGCCAAACCTCTTCCTCCGGAATTCCGTTCGTCCCGGCAAACTGACGGATGGATTCGGGAAAATCCCTCCGGAACTCCGTCTCGCTTATACCGCATATCTCGTTATACGACGGCAACATCGATATATCATCAAGCATATTGAGACCGCTGAAGATGGACACCTTCCCGAATTTCGTGATACCCGTCAGCATCGCGAAACGGATATACTCATCACTTGACTTGATTGACGAATAGAATCCCCGCAACTCTCCCCGAAGCTTGTCATGAAGCTCCATGTCATGAAGATTGTCGAGCATCGGCTTGTCATATTCATCAATCAGGATCACGACCTTTCTTCCGTAGCGCTCATAGGCCCGGCGTATCAATTGCTTGAAGCGCGTTGATATATCGCCCGATGAGGTCAGCGAGTAATCAGCCTCTATATTGTCCAGATAGTAATTTATATGCTCTACAAGCGATTGGGTATCGCAGAAATTGTTACCGCTCAGATCAAACCGGAATACCGGATAAGTGTGCCAATCCTTTTCAAGATAAGAGATTGCCAACCCCTCAAACAGCTCCTTTCTACCCTTGAAGTAGGATTCGAGGGTAGACATCAGCAAGCTTTTTCCGAATCGTCGTGGCCGACTCAGAAAAACATAGTCAAAGGAATTCGCAAGATCATATACAAGAGAAGTTTTATCTACGTATAGATATTCCCCCTCCCTCAATTTTTGGAATGTCTGAACTCCCACCGGATATTTTATTCTCTTTGTCATAGGCTTGATCTGATTTTACTTGCAAAGATAACCATTACTAACCTTTTTCATATCATATCTTCCTCATTTTTCTTAGTTTTCAAGGTAAGAAATATCGCAACTTATCATATTTTATACCATAACCCGATTCAAAAGTTATCCAATCAATTACAGGCTTGTCAGATACCCGGATATTTTTGCTAAACACCCCCTTTTTCATTGTGATTTAGTAAAAACTTAGAGTGTGAGGTGCAATTTTCTTTTCTTCGGATGTCTATAGAAGTAGAAAAAAGTCTAAAAGGCTTCATACTTAGCTTCGTAAAAAAGACTTCTTTAAGAATCATATTTCAAAATTCATTAAGAATGTTATTTCAAACACATGATTAAATTTCAACAGCATGATTAATTTTCAACACATGATTAAATTTCCAATATCTCTTTTATGCGTTGTTGCAGGTTTCATCTCTGCAGGGGCACAGCAGAATGTGGCCGTCAAGTATAACGCTTCAAACCGCGACACCGATAGCGGGAATATCTTAACCAAAGAAATGATACTGGTGGCCAATCCCACCCGGTCGCTCTATTACAACAAAATGAGCCTCTATGTAGATTCATGTATGTCTACGCCCGAAGGAGCTGCCAAATTAAGGGAAGTGCAGGATAAAGCCATGCGTGTGGAACACCCCGACGGCACCGTCACATGGGATGGGTGGAAGTATGGACGGGTCGCCCCGAAGAAGGAGGTAGATCTATATGTGATGAAAGATGTTGACCACAACATCATGACAGTCTACGATAGGAAAGCGGGTGAGTCACGCAGTTATGATGAGTCTCTCTCGGAAATATCGTGGGAAATTGTTGGAGATTCCACGAAGACAATCCTTGGCTACGATTGCATCATGGCTGAAAGCGACTATCACGGACGTAAGTGGAAAGCTTGGTTCACAATGGATATTCCGGTGCAAGACGGGCCCTGGAAACTACATGGACTGCCGGGCATAATTCTCGAAGCCGATGGAGGTGATGATTTCTCAATTGTGGCCACGGAGGTTGGAGGCACCTTCCAAGATGTACCCACCGTTTATTCCCTATCCGGCTATCAGAAAGGAGACCGGAAGAAAATTCTCTCCGAACATGAACATTACATCAATAATCTCGAAAGCATCCTGGCGGCACAAGGAATAAAGATAAACGGAGACGGATCTCCCGCGAATCTGCCGAAATATGATCGCCGCAGACAAGCATGGGAAACAGACTACAAATAAAATTCTGAAAAAAAACATAACCGTCGTGAACCAAACTCAAAGGTGGGATGTTATAATATCGTAAATCGGATGATAAATGAAAGATTTACAATTCATGATGTTAGGTTAGTTTGAAAAGTATTATGGAAAACATAGCAAGCGGTCGATGTGAATCGGCCGCTTGTTGTATTTATCACGTTTGCATCCGGGTTATTTGCGGAGGGTGAGGGTGAAGAGGAGCTGGCGTCCGCGAAGGAAGCGGCGGCTCTCGTAAGATGAAAGCTGGTTGTAGCTCTTGTAGTCGTAGGTGCGCCGATCGAAAATATTGGTCAACGCCGCCGATACCTCTATCCGCTTGCCGAGCTTATAAATAAGCTTGGTGTCCATCAGAAATACATTCTTAAACGTATCAGCCTTCAGCTCGTTGCGGTAATGCTCGCCACTTATGTGCCATTCCCACTTATGGTGAGGCAGGATATTGATCAATAGCTCATTCTCCATACGGCTGAGCCATGAGGCTCCGAGACCGTTCATCTCCAGATTACTGGCTGAAAGAGAGATCCTATAGTCGAAACTCATCCATCTGAGAGGCGCACCGTTTATCTTCAATCCCCCCAGCCACGACTTCGATACGGAGTTCACTGTGCGGTCTTCCGAGATGAGATGCGACTCACTCCGTGAGAACATTCCGTTCAGGCTCACACTGCCGCGCATGAAGTCGAGGGTCTTGCCAATGTTTCCTCTGGCCATGAAAGACTCTCCATCGCTCTTTGCCGGCACATAGGAGTAGACCACATAGTCGCCATAAAGCGTCTGCGACAACATATAGGGAGTATGATTCCATCGCTGGCTGGCCGAAGCGTTTGCAAATATTCCAAGACGTGTCTGGCGATAGGTGAAAGAGGCTCCCACATTCTGCGATGACAGATTATAGAAATCGTCGACACCCTGACGGAAAGAGCGGTAGTCGGTCATGACATACCCCGGTTGAATCATATTGAGTGCCATAGGAGAACGCCCCGTGCCTCCACGCAACCCTATCGACATTCTGCCATTAGGTTTCCAGTTAAGGCTGAGCGACGGGGAGAAATACCCCTCGTCACGGTTAGCCAAAGCCTTGTCGAAAGAGTAGTGGGAATAACTCAACGGCAGGTTCAGCACCACATTCACACGCTTCACCCAATACTCAAGTTTTGGCACGGCATAGACAGTGAAATAGTTGGTATTGACAACATTTGTAGTCATCCCCGGTATAGCGTCAGGAAGATCCGGCAGACTGGTATCCAACGTACGCAGATACCCCTTCACACCACCCTCCAGGCTGATAGAGAGTCCCTTGACGGTGAAGGCATATGCCGCGCTCTCATGGGTGTAGAAAGCATGGTTGCGGATGTGTTGACTCAGAGCGTCAGCTGCCGCCACACTCTCTCCAGAAGTGGCAACCCTAAGCGTCTGAGGCATCGATTCCCACTCATTGACGCTATTGAATGTCACCAGATGTTTCTCCTTGAAACGCCTTATCAACTTGAAAGCGTTAGATACATAATAATCGGGCAACCGGCCGTTTTGGCGCGCGTCGATCGATCCTGCCAGACCGATATTGACATCATCCCATGTGATATCGGTCTTCAAAGTGTTGTTGATATAGGCCCTTCTTTGATTAAGTTCATAGATAAACTTACCCCCCAACGTATGGCTACGGTCAACGCCACTATGATTTTCCGTCACCACCCTGTCGCCCCCTTCGAGGAAGTAGGTTGTGATCCCTTCGGCATCGGCCGTCACACGATTAAAGGTATAGTCAACCTGCGCCTTGAATTCACCGCGTCCTGCTTTCCACAGGCTGTTGGTGGAAAGCATCGCAGAGCGGTTGAAAAGTGTACGCTTACGGCTCAAGTCAGGCACTCCGGGAAGCGACAGACTCACGTAACGGCTGAGGTCGGTACCCCGCGCCGATGCGAAGAAATCGGTGGTCTCAGCCGAGATATTCTCACCGGTGTTGTTGCTCTTGAGCGTCGTGATATTCTGGAATCCGGGCATCACAGCCATCACGAAGACTCCGGCGTCCCAAACTCCCCCTTCCGGCTGCCACGACCATCCACCACCGGCATTACCGTGGACACTCCATGTGGCTTTTGCCTTATTCTTGAGCTTAAGGTTAATGGCCGCCTTATCGGAGAAGGAGATTCCGGCGAGCACCTGCATAGGCTGATGGTTCTCCATCACCTCCACAGCCCCCACATCCTCATGGTTGATACCGTTGGTGGCGATGCCATATTTACCCCCGAGCAGGTCGGAGCCCTCGATATAAAACTTGTTGATGGCCTCCCCCTGATATTCGATCTTGCCGTTGCTCGCCACGTCGATTCCCGGCATACGCTTCAGCACGTCGCCTATCGAGCGGTCTTGCGCCTGAGCGAAAGCGCTCACTCCATAGGTGATAGTGTCGCCCTGCTCACGTATGCGGTCGCTCTTCACCGTCACCTCTTTCAGCAGTGTAGACCCCGCCTCCATCTCCACGGTGAGTGGGAATGTCAAGCTATCAAGTGGTAGCGACTTCTTTTCGAATCCCATCATAGTCACGTCGAGACGACCACCTGAGAGCGCAGGAAATTTCATCTGAAAACTGCCGTCACCCTTCGTGGAAGCGAATTTCTTAATCTTGCCGTCGTCGCCCTTCACCACTACGGAAGCACCGGCAAGCGGCTCAGCCGTAAGCCTGTCAATCACTGTGCCGGAAATCTCCATCACAGCGTCCTCCTGAGCCACACAAGCCAAAGCCGCCGTAAGGCATAATATGTATATAAAGATTCTTTTCATAAGTCGTGCGAATAGTTTGTTTCCTCTCTGTCATACTTAGGGGGCTCCTTCTTAGTCTCTCCCGGTTTAGGTCCTTTGCCAAACATAGCGCTCATCTTCTCTGCGAAATTTGAATTGACATATTTCCACCATTTGTTGAGAAACACATCACGGGTCACTTTCCTTATGCCTCGCTTCTCACGGTTGGTGAGATAACCCACATCAGGGATATTGGATGTTTTAAGTCCACTGGCCGTAAAATGATAAGCATCGTCGCTGTCATAAGCCTCCAGAATCAATCCCGGCAACCCACACAATTTCCAAGGGCCATCCTGAATCGGGATATCCGGAGCAAACCAGGCCGTCCATTTTCTGCCACGATAATCGGCAGTGGCCTTAAAACACTGATAACCGATAATATCCTTCGTTTCCTCACCGATCTCCCATACGGGTTGCTCCCAGTCTTCCGTGTAGCACCAGTCGGTAATGTCGAAATATGAGGTCTGTGTAAGTTTTCCGGCCGGATAATTCTTATATATGATGTCCCAGTAACGTCCACTTCTGTCAAGCCACTTTTGATCCCTCACCTTAGGATCTTTCTCCGACTCAAAAGCTATTCTCTCGAGTTCCCAGTATAAAGCGCTGTTGAAGTGCACAAGAGAATCTCTGAAAAATCTTGGCACAGAGCAGAAGCGCGACATATTCTTCCCTACACGGAGCATGGTCTCTTCTGAATAGCCACCATAGTTCCCGGTCTTGTATTTCACAGAGTCATACACCTGCGTTCGTGTGTAATGCACCTCAAGGATCGAGGGTTCGGCGTCACGCATCCAACCGTCGGCTGCGGCGGTTAATACCATCGAAAGAAGTAGTAATAATGTAAATCCCTTTCTCATAATCATAGGTCGGTTGATTGCAGACCCTTTTATTCAAACAGGTCAGCTTTAATTAATTCGTAGTATCCCGAGAGAATTTCAGGATGCGCCAAAGTTAACACTAAAATATTAATTATACAACTAAACAATCAGTTTATCGTCTCTTTTTTGTTTAAATTTGAGTGTAACTGATCAACTTCCTTATTAATCACACCCAAATCTCACATTTTTGCACTATCTTTGTGAAAAATATACTGAAATGACAGCAAAAATTTCGAAAATATTTAGCCGCATAGTCACGGTGATGGCAATGACAGGGCTGATCATGTGCCTGACAGTGGATGCCGACGCTCAGCTGCGCTACGGTTTCCGCTTCGGCGGTGACTTCGCGAAAGCATCTCTCAGCAGTAAAAATCTGTCGGCAAGCTCACCGCAGGTGTCGGCCACTGCGGGCGTCGGAGATGCTAAACTTGTCAACCGGAGCGGTTTCAGTGGGGGACTTGTGCTCGAATATCAGTTTGAGAAATGCGGTTTCGCGCCCGACATCGCCATTCTCTACACACGCTACAATACACGCCTTGAAGTGCCCGGAGAGAAACCTCAGAGTTTCGGTCGCGACTTCATCGAGGTGCCCTTGCATCTGAAATGGAAATTCTGGATTCCGCAGACCAAAGACCTGTTCGGACCTATGATCTATACGGGGCCGTCAATGATGTTCCGCGTAGGCAACAACTCCGGAATCCCCTATTCCGTAACTTCAACTCCCACAGCCGCCACCCAAAGCGGTGATGCCGGCGAGAGATTCAAATCGAAAACCGTGCAACCGGGGTGGGACGTAGGAATCGGCTTCGATGTGGTGAACTTCATCCAGATTACAGCCGGCTACCGTTTCGGACTGGGTAATGCCCTCGACACCCCGGACTACATGACGCTGCGCACCAATGGATGGAACGTAGCCGCCACTCTCCTATTCGATTTCTAAACAGAATTTCAGGCAATATCTCATACAAATCCAACGGCTCATACAAAACAGTAATACCAACAGCATATGAACACCAAAACATTTATCAAGACCCTCACTGACTTAGTGGAGGAATATATCGAAGCCGAAGAGGCATATAGCGACGACGTGCAGCTCCAGATCAACACCACCACCTGGGAGATGGAGATTGCCGATCCCGAGAACGATCTTCCCAACTGCGACTATTATCCCATGATGGACCTCGTGAAGATGAGTGCCGCCAACCCCGGCGAATGGCTTCCCGACAACGATGCCATCGAAGAGGTGGCCGCAGAATACGTCTTCACCGATTAACGCACTGCAAAGTGTCTGCAACTGACAAAGCGGGCCTCCCGGATAAACACCCGGGCGGCCCGCTCCTCCTTTCTCATAAAGAGGATTTATTTTTTATGTGAAATAAATTCGGAGACTTTCTCCTTCACGTTTTCAATAACTTCTTTGCCCTTTTCGGTCGAGGCAAATTCCTGTACTTTCTCTACAACTTCTTTGACCTTCTCATCCTTCATGAGATCTCCGGCCTTATCCATAATATTTTCAAACATAGCGTTAAAGGTTTAAAGGGTTTTGATGGCATTATAACACCACTATTATATTTTAGGTTCATCAGGCAATCTTAAGAAGAACAAGAAAAATATTTTCGGTTCATCAGGCCAGCTAAAAAGTAAAAACGAAAGCCTTTCTATTCACCGGGCTATCCATAAAGTAAAATTTACGAAGTTGTTTATACATATAAAAATCAACAAGCCCGTAAAAAATTTAAACAACTTCTACATCTCAAATCACTATCTTCACAGGCTATGGCTCAAAATACTATCCTGAATTATGCGGTAATGTCAGGGAAAATGATTAAATTCGCAACAGAAAACGAATATAACACTCAGGAGCGCTGACAAAAGCGGTTAAAATCCCCTCACGCGCTTCTCAAATCAAATAACTAAGCAATGGCAACAACTTTGGTCAAGACCTCTTTCGACTTCCCCGGACAGACAGCTGAATACCACGGCAAAGTGCGCGACGTCTACACTATCGACAACAATCTCATGGTGATGATCGCCACCGACCGTATCTCCGCATTCGACGTAATTCTCCCCGAAGGCATACCATATAAAGGCCAGGTGCTCAATCAGATTGCAGCATACTTCCTCGATGCTTCAGCGGCTATCGTGCCCAACTGGAAGCTCGCCGTGCCCGATCCGATGGTCACTGTAGGCGTGAAAGCTGAATCATTCCCCGTAGAGATGATTATCCGCGGCTACCTCACCGGCAGCGCATGGAGAGAATACAAAGCCGGTTGCCGTGAGCTCTGCGGCGTGAAACTCCCCGACGGTATGCGCGAGAACGAGAAATTCCCCGAGCCGATCATCACTCCCACCACCAAAGCAGCCGAGGGTCACGATGAAAACATCTCACGCGAGGAGATCATAGCTAAGGGTCTCGTGAGCGAGGAGCACTACAAGGTGATGGAAGACTACACACGCCGCCTCTTCGAACTCGGCACAAAGATGGCCGCAGAGAAAGGTCTTATCCTTGTCGACACCAAATATGAGTTTGGTCTGCGCGACGGCAAGGTGATCCTTATCGACGAGATCCACACCCCCGACTCCTCACGCTATTTCTATGCCGAGGGCTACGAGGAGCGCTTCGAGAAGGGTGAGCCCCAGCGTCAGCTCAGCAAGGAATTCGTGCGCCAATGGCTCATCGACCACGGCTTCATGGGCCGGGAGGGTCAGCAGGTGCCCGAGATGACACCCGAGTTCATCCAGAGCGTATCAGAGCGTTACATAGAGCTCTTCGAGCACGTCACAGGTCAGAAATTCGTGAAGGCCGATGAGAACGACCTCACCTACCGCATCTACCGCAACGTCTCCTCCTGCCTTCTCACCCTCAAGAAGTAAACCTTCTCCCCTCAAGAAATAACCTCAGGGAACAAGAGGAGGTAACTTTTCAAAACCGAATTTAATGGAAAAATTATATACAATGGTGGCGGAGCGGCTCGGTCTCTCCGCCACCGCTGTAAAGGCCACCGCCGAACTCCTCGACGAGGGGGCCACAGTCCCCTTCATAAGCCGCTACCGTAAGGAGCGCACCGGATCGCTCGACGAGGTGGCAGTGCGCGACATAGAGACCACCCTGAAGAGTGTGGCCGAACTTCTCGCGCGCAAGGAATTCGTGGCTCAGGCCATAGAAGCGGCAGGAGCCATGACTCCCGACTTAGGGCGTAAGCTCGAAGAGGCGAAGAGCATGACGGAGGTGGAGGATATCTACCTACCCTTCAAGCCGAAGAAACGCACCCGCGCCACCATCGCACGCGACAAGGGTCTCGAACCTCTCGCCAAGATAATCATGGCCGGACGAAGCTCCGACCCCGCATCCTCGGCCTCCCGCTTCGTAGGCAAGGATGTGAAAGATGAGGATGAGGCCATAGCCGGAGCCACCGACATCATAGCCGAATGGGCTTCCGAATCCACACGCTTGCGCAACATAACACGCAACACCTACCGCCGCAACGGTGGGTTGTCATCTACCATAGCCAAAGGTAAGGAGGAGGAGATTGCAGCCGGGCCCTACGCACAATATGCCGAGTTCTCGAAAGATGTGCGCCACATGTCGTCTCACCAATATCTCGCCCTTCGCCGGGCAGAGCGCGAGGGACTTCTGAAGGTGAAATACACACTCGCCAACGGAGCGGAGAGTCTCGACGAAGCCCTCGCCCGTGCCTTCATGCCCTACAATGCATCGCGCGCATGCTCGGAGGTGATCTCCGATGCCGTGGCCGATGCTTCGAAGCGTCTGCTGCGTCCCTCCGTGGAGAATGAGATCTCAGCCGAACTCAAGGAGGAGGCAGACCGTGTGGCCATAAGCATCTTCGCCGACAATCTGCGCCAGCTTCTCCTCGGCTCCCCACTGAAAGGAAAACGTGTGCTCGCCCTTGATCCCGGCTACCGCACAGGTTGCAAGGTAGTGGCGCTTGATGCTCAGGGCAACCTGCTCGACGACACCGTAATCTATCCCGTGCCGCCGAAAGCCGATCTCGAAGGCTCGGCCCGTACCTTGTCACGCCTCATAGCCAAGCATAAACTCGACGTGATATCACTCGGCAACGGCACTGCCTCACGCGAGACGGAGAAATTCCTGAAGGATTACCGCGTGATGGATCCCTCGAAGATATTCGTGGTGAGCGAGAACGGCGCCTCCGTCTACTCCGCCTCCGACATAGCCCGCAAGGAATTTCCCGACAAGGATGTCACCGTGCGTGGAGCCGTATCCATCGGCAGGCGACTCATCGACCCCCTCGCCGAACTGGTGAAGATAGATCCCAAGTCGATCGGGGTCGGGCAATATCAGCATGACGTAGACCAAAGCAAGCTCAAGGATGCGCTCGACTATACGGTGATGAGCTGCGTGAATGCCGTGGGCATCGACGTCAACACCGCCTCGGAGAAACTCCTTTCCTATATATCCGGCATCGGTCCGGCCCTTGCCTCCAACATCGTAGCCTACCGTGCGGCCAACGGTGACTTCACGAGCCGTGCGCAGCTGAAGAAAGTGCCCCGTCTGGGCGACAAGGCATTTGAGCTTGCCGCCGGCTTCCTCCGGGTGCCGAAAGGACGTGAACCTCTTGACAACACCGGCATCCACCCCGAGAGCTATCATATTGTGAAGCGTATGGCCGAGTCGATCGGAGCAAAGCCCTCCGAACTCCCCGCCAACGACTCCCTTCTTGACCGCATCGACATCAAGGCGCTTGCCGCTCAGGGTGTAGGCGGCGTGGAGACAATGACCGACATCGTAAAGGAGTTGCGCAAACCGGGCCGCGACCCGCGCACCGACGACAACAGCGATGCTTTCGTGCCCGGTGTCGACAGTTTTGATCAGCTTTCGGTGGGTCTTGAGCTCCCCGGCATCGTCAACAACATCACCGCTTTCGGAGCCTTCGTAGACCTTGGTATAAAGGAGAACGGACTTATCCACATCTCGAAGCTCGGGCGACGCGTCAACGCCGTGAGCGAAGTGCTCAAACTCGGCCAGCGCGTAAGCGTGAAGGTGATCGACATCGACCCCACCCGCCATCGCATATCCCTTTCGCTAATTCATAATTCATAATGCATAATGCTCTACTGACAGCGGCAGGGATCCGCCCTACCGCCAACCGCATACTCGTAACTCGGGAACTACTCACCTCCGAGCGTCCGCTGAGTCTCACCGAACTGGAGACACGCATCGACACGATGGACAAGTCGAGCGTGTTTCGCGTGCTCACGTTGCTTCTCGAACATGGCGTGGCCCACGGCATAGAGGATGGACGCGGCATCACCCGCTACGAGATATGCCATGCCGACCATAGCCACGAAGGGGGAGATGATGATGATCTTCATGCGCATTTCTATTGCGAGAAGTGTAAGAAGGTCTTCTGTTTCCCTCAGATCAACACCCCGAAGGTGTCGCTCCCCGAAGGGTTCTCCGTAAGCTCGGTCAACTTCATGATAAAGGGAATTTGCCCCAAATGCCGGGAAAATTAAAAGATGTGAGCCTGCCGATGTATTGATGTCGGCAGGCTCACAATTTTATTTGTCACAAAATCGTAAATCGGAAATTATTCCAATATATATAGGGCGCGGGCCGGGAATGTCATCTGCTCCGTCACGGTTATATTCTCGCCGGAAAGCATGTCACGCTTCACAGTGCCGTATGGGAGAATCTCAAGCGTCTGCTCCATATCCATAGTCACAGGCTTGTCGTTGCCATTCATCATCACCACCACCTGACGGTCGCCCAACTTACGCTCATAGACATAGACACCCTGATAAGGCATGAAATGCTTCAGCGTCCCCTTCGCTATCACATCGTTACCCTTGCGCCAGTTGAGAAGCTTTCTCATGAAAGCCAGAGCCTCCTGCTGCTGATCGGTCAGGCCCTTGCCGGAGAAGACATCCACCTCACCGTTGTCGTCGGGGAAACCGCCCGGCATATCGCGGCGTACATAGCCGTCGCTCCCCTCCTTCGAACCATCCATCAATATCTCCGTGCCATAATAGATCTGAGGTATGCCACGTGTGGTGAGCAGGAAAGCCACAGCCTGTTTCCACCAGCCGAGGTCATCAGGCTTTTCGAGCAGGAATCGGTCGGTGTCATGATTATCGAGGAAAGTGAGTATCCTTGAAGGGTCTGGAAATAGATAGTCGAGAGCCAGATGATCATACATCGTGTTTATGCCGTTCCAGGGGTCGGTCTGCGAAGAGAAAGCCTCACGCGCCTTTATCGAGAGCACGAAGTCCATCACCGTGTCAAGCTCAGGATCACCCTTGCGGTTGGTGAATGAGCCCTTCTGCCAGAAAGCCTCGCCACCCTCGTTGCCATACCAGCACTCACCAACGATATTGAAACCGGGATACTCCTTGCGCACATCCTTCAGCCAGCTCACCATGCCGTCGAAATCGGCATAGGGATAGGTATCCATACGGATGCCGTCGATTCCCGAATCTTCGATCCACCAGATAGAGTTCTGCGAGAGATACTTCATCAGATGGCGGTTGCGCTGATTGAGGTCAGGCATCGACTTCACAAACCATCCGTCTACCGTGCGCTTGTAATCATAGTCGCTCGCATAAGGATCGTGTACGGTAGAGAGGCGATAGTTGGTCTGCACAAACTTGTCGGGGTCAGGGAAATTATACCAGTCTTTCGAGGGCATATCCTTCATCCAGGGATGATTGCTGCCCGAATGGTTGAAGATCATATCCATCACCACCTTTATACCTCTGCCGTGAGCCTCATCGATAAATTCGCGCCACTCCTCGTTAGATCCTAAACGCGGGTCGATACGATAATAGTCGGTGGTGGCATAACCGTGATACGACCCTCCCGGCATATCATTCTCAAGCACGGGGCAAGCCCACACAGCCGTGACTCCGAGCGAGTCGATATAGTCGAGATGCTCACGCAGGCCGCCGATGTTTCCGCCGTGCCGTCCGTTAGGATTGGAGCGGTCAGGAGCCACGGGATAGTCCATCCCCTTGGCAGCGGCGGTATGGTCGCGCCCGTCAGAGGCGAAACGGTCAGGCATCACGAGATAGAGCACGTCGGAGGCATCGAAGCCGGTCTTCGCGGCCGGATCGGTGGTGCGTTGTTTCAGCTCATAAGGGAGAGTAGCCGATCTCTTCCCCTCCTTCAGGCGGATATCGAGAGTGCCCGGAGCGGCATCCTTGCCGATCGTAAGGTAGAGAAGCAGATAGTTAGGGCTGTCAAGACGCACCTGTTCGGCAATATTCACACCGGGATAATTGAGCGAAGCCGTAGCACCCGCAATGTCATGGCCATGGAGCATGATCTGGAGAGTATCCTGGGCCATACCGGTCCACCAATAAGGGGGCTCCACTCGATCAATCTTCAGGGATGCGGCGTCGGCACCCGCAACAGCCGTGAGTGAAGCCACCGCAACGGCAATTTTCGAAAAGAAATTTTTCATGTCGATGTAAGAATTAATTTAGCACCCAAAGTTAATAAAAAAACCGATTGCCTCAGCGGCAACCGGTTTCCCAATTGAAAAAACCTGATAATTATTTTTGTGTTTTCCTTACATAGCCTTTCACAGCAAACACCACTCGGGAATTATCAGCATTGCTGCGCACCCGAAGTGTCTTACGGAAGAAACCCGGCGCCCTCCCCTTTGTCTTGAAACGGACAGTGATCCTGCCCGTTTCCCCGGGAGCCACAGACCTTCGCGAGAACTCCGGCACAGTGCATCCGCACTCGGTGAATATCCTTGAGATCACCAAAGGTGCGTCGCCCGTATTGCGGAAAGTCATCACCCCGGTGCCAATGGAATCACGTTCAATCTCTCCCAAGTCGAGATAAGCGGAGTCGAGTTCGAGATGCGCTATGGGTACCCTTTCGAGACTGTCGGCATGAAGTGGCGTTGAAACCCTCTGCGCCGTGGTGTCGGCAGAAGTTTTGAGGTTTGCGGCAGCACGAGGAGCCGTTTGCTCCGTTGATGCGGCATTAGCCACGGAGATCATCACCGCCAAGACCAATGCCGCTGAAGCCGGTTTGAGAAGCCACCTCATCACATTCTGACCTTTGCAGATTTGCGCTCTGAGGCGTTGGTAATCTCAAACACATACACACCGTGAGGAAGCGCCACGCAGATAGTATCGCCATTCGAACTTTCCGCAGCAGCCTCACGACCGAGAGTGTCATACACCTTCACATCAAGACTGCCGGAGTAAGAGCGGTCATACACCACGAGAGTGTTACCCTCCACACTCCATTCGATACCGCTGTAAACCTCCTCGATGCCCGTAGAGCGGGTGAGGAAATACCTGCCTGCGGCTGCACCCTTCAGCTGAATCTCCATACCGTCGTAGAGCGATGTGAGCGAATAATCCACCTTGTCGAGCAGCGAGAGATCGCAACCCGGCTGCACACCCTCGAAGCGGATCACCGTCTCCGTGTCGTCATCAGCCGCCAAGCCGATCTCAACTCCTTCGGCATCGTTGCAGAAGTTGATGCTCAGGGCCTGACCGTTGCCGATAGTGTAGACGGTAGAGGGTATATCGAGACCACGGTTATCGATAGCCTCCACGCTCTTCATGCTGTTGGGTTCATAACCGGTAGCGATAAGCGCGGAAGATGAAACCAGACCGTCGTTCTCCGCCACAATGCGTATAGCCTCCAGCCCGCTCCCACCGCTGCGGGTAGTATTCGGAAGAGCCGTTGTGCTATTGGAGACAAATCTACGCATCATCGATTGGTCATAATTCAACTCAATTGTAGCGTTATCCCCATCTACTGTAACCTTACCCTCTTTAGCTTTCACGAAGAAGCCCTGCATAGGAGCTACAGCTGTGGGATCATACCCAGAATCAACATTATCAGTAGAGACTGCATTACCATCAGTGAATGTACCTGCAATCTGACTGTTTGCCGTAACGAGCCAATACTTATTTTCAAGTTTATCCTGATTCTTATCAAGGAATTTCTGGATATCCATATTGGTCATGAACGGATTTCCTACAAGGAAATATTCACTCCCTTCAGCTGCAACTGCTTTGATAGTTCCTTCGTGGACATTCAGCATATGATGCAGATTCTCATTCTTACCATCAAGTGTAGTATGATGTCCGGTGTGGGTGCCATCAGCATCATAGTAATCATATTCGGAATCCGCTTTAGGTAGACGGAACAAAACCTTATTGGGAGCACCTGATCCGAGAGCAGAAACATCAGTGCTGATAGAGAAACCGGTACCTCCACCATATGGCTCAGTCACATCATTGTAAACATGACTCCAGTTAGACCTCACAATCACGTTGCGATAATTATCAAGACCCGGATTATCTATCTCATATACTTTGGCAAAACTCTTGTTCCAACCACGCTGATAAACGGCTGGTTTGAAACGATTGTAACCGCCATTCTCACCACCGTCATATTCAAAATTGATCGGCATGAAGAGCTCAGTCTCCTGACGTCCGCCAGCCACTCCAAGACCAAGAGCTTTAGATGGGAGATAGAAATCACCTGCATAAGCCACCTGAAGAGGAGTTGAGAGAGTGTACCAACGCTGCTTTTCAAGTTCGATGTCTACCCAAGCCTTCTCATACTTGAGTTCCTGCTGATTCATGATCGAGCTGCCCGGCTTAAAATGAATCTCCTTACAAGTATTCATATACCAAGGACGACAACCAATGGTGGCAACATCTTCTCCAGTTTCACCGGTATTGATTGACCATGCGGCCATATCAAACTGGATATTGGTGGTAACATTTCCTGGACCGCTGCCGAAATCAGCATAATTCTGAGAAGCATTTGTAGCCGGGATAGGAGATTTTGGCCATATAATGTTCTCATCAGAATGCATTACCTTAATACCATCAGTCTCAGCCGCAGTGTAAAGGTAAGGCATACCGGTTACCCTTGTCTCCTCATTAGCATCCTTTATTATCACATATGTGAAATCAAGAGGAGCAAACGCCTTGTTACGAGTATTGACTCCATCAGTTACATAATGCTCTTTTGATGTAGTTGTCGCGTAAAGCTCCTGGGAATCTACGCGGCTCCAGTTTGCATCGTTGTTCCAGTTCAGGTTATCAGATTTACTCAAATCATTAGGAGCGACCTCTGAGCTACCTGTCCAAACGAGATATTTCGGAACAATCTTCAGCGTGAACACATCGTGACCGGGACAGACTACATCGTCATTCTCATCGGCTTCAGCCTCAATACCATCTGTGGCATCATTTGCTGACGAATCTTCATCAGAAGGTTCTATTGTCTCCGAATACTGGAAGCGCATACTGTAATAATATCCCTCCTTGAATTTGAAATCATCATGGAACTTGACATTAAACAACTTCTCATTATTGATTTCGGCTTCGCCGGAATCCTTCGAAGTCTCAGCTATAAGTTTTGTTACCTCTCCAACCCAAAGTAGGTGGCCGGTATCTACATCCTTATATTCGATTCCCTCATCGGTATCATCAGTGCTGTTCTCAACTTTGTCAACTGTGCCGAGTGATGTGTAATCAGCATCATCAGTAGCCACAAGCAGTATGACACCTGTTTTAACATCTTCTGTTCCCTGAGGAGTCCTCACAGATTCCGACACAAGGCTTAGACTCGTTACCCTACCATCGGTAGAAGAGGCATGACGAACCGGCATCTCAACAACCTTCATAGAGAAACCTGTGCCGGTTCCTTCTCTCAGTTGATCAAGTCCTATTCTTAAAGGCACATCATCCATAGGATATGTAATTCCGGTGAAACCATGACGTAGTTTTGGTGACTTATTTCTAACCTTTATAACAATCTCTGTTGGATCTGTACAAACTATAACATTTTCACCATCATATTCATTGGTAACAGGTATCGCCACAAGTCTTACCTCTGTCTCTTCCTCATCCTCTGCCAGACTCCTGGAAGGAACAAGATAAGAGGATTCGTAAAGCTTAAGCTCATCACAATTCATAAGCCATTTCAGCATATCTTCTGTGAGTTTACCTTTTGCCTCCACATTATCAAAATCGGCTTTATCTCCATACTCCTCGCGGAAAGTAGCCAAAGCCTTCGCAGGTGAGAAGTCAATATCTGTCAAATTCATCTGGAAATCCTCAATACTTCCAAGATACCAGTCGAAGGTAGCATTCTTCTTCAACTCCTCATAATTGGTGCCATTCTCAGCATCCTCTTTCTGACCCCATACATTTACCTGCACCACGGGAGACTGGTTCTCACATATCACGAATTGGCTTGCATCCTCCACCAGATCACCATCAATCTTGATAATGTTAGACGATTTAATAGTCACCTCACACACCTTGGCACACTCACTCTTCAGGTCGAAAGCAGCAGCTTCCTTGCCTTCTATTGACGTCTCATCCTCAGTTGAAAGAATGACGTAATATTCCTTATTAACCTTGAACAGATTATCAGCAAGACTCCTTGAGAATACAATCATGTCGCGACCATCTTCACCTGTTCTATATGAAGCAAGGAAATCGATAGCTTCTTCACCTTCAGAAGCATCCTGGTCTGCATCATATTTCTTATTCTTATAGAGATTAGTGTTAAAGACCACTTTTCCATAAAGCTGAGGCTCGCCGTCACCATTTCCATCATAATCAAATCTCAAAACCGCTTTATCGAATGCCTCTGCATAATTGGGATTGAGAGGATTGTAGAGTCTGTCAAATTTCTCCTTATCCACAAAGGTATAAAGAATGGTTTGTTTTTCACCATCTTTATCTCCGATAACCTCTTTCAGGCCACATGTCTGAAGAAGTGTTGAGAACGGAGATTCCACCAATACCTTTGCCTCTCCGTTACACATTGGAGCAAGCTGAGAAGCCAAGACCTCCGGTTTTGCAACATATACACGAATATCATCAATTGCATAGTCGGCACCATCCGAACTCTTACCATTGTTGTCAAGCTCAAGTTCATAATGATCTACCATATCAGCGGTGATACCATTGGTAGAGAATTCCGAAAGACGCGGCACGAATGAATAATATACATTCAACCATCTTCCTCGACGTTCCTTCGCGGCGTATCCTGTGATAAATGAATGAAGCACTATACGGTCTCCACCTTTTATACCATCATCCACTTTATCATTTCCGGTATTCAGGTTCTCCTTAAGAACAGCCACAAAATTGAATGACAGGTTAACCGATTCATCATTTCCGGAAAACTCAGCCATCCATGCCGACACGTGAACAGTACTACCAGGACAAAGATCATCTATCTTTACTCTGGCGGACACACCTGGGTCGGTTGCAGCATTCACATAATAGAAATAACCTTGCTCAATCTCCTCCGCTTTGGCAACACCATTATTACTCGGCTTTTCCTTACTCTTGCGCAATGTGTCGTAATACTTTCTGTCAAACACTCCGAGGTCACCCTCAAAATTATTATTCCAGTTCTTATTTTCGGTTTTGTCCAAGAAGGATTTGTGCGAGGTTTCCCAGGAATGAGTGGTAAGCATATACATGTTATAGTCATGCCTTTTATTGTATCCGAATGAATAGTTGGAGCTCTCCCAGCTCAATGGCCATTTAAAGTATGAACTCTCAAGGTTCGGATTTTTAATCTCAGGATTACTACCTTTAGATGTTACAAACTCATTCTTAAGCGCGGCATCCTCATTAAGAGCCATATACATGTCAAAATCAATGGCATCAGGCTCACCAAACTGATCCTCAAGGATTTCAGGGCGAGCATATTTATATCTATTATCCTTACTATAGAGTTCATCCTCAGTAAGGATTGTGACATATTCCTCCGGAAGGAATGTAATATTATACTCCATCACAACAAGGTCTTTATCACTACCACACACCTTGATCGGCTCGCCATTCACATCATTACCAAACAAACGCACAATATAATTACCGGCTCTTGGATTAGTACACTCAAGCATACGATAATACTGCTCACCTCCTCCACAAAGGCTGTAGGATATATCATCTATCGTACGTGTTCCCTGACTATTAAACGGCTCCTTCGGCTCAAATTTCATATCAGTCACCTCTTCACCGGTCTGCGCATTATATACCTTAATATACATTGTACAGACGCGTCGATAATCATCATCCGAAATCTTATAGTAATAATTAGAGCGTGATGTCTTATTAGCCGGCACCGGAGTGTCAAAACGTATCTGGAAAGGCTCGCCGGCACGGGCACTTACCATCTTCTGATTTTTACGTATGAAATTCTCATTGGCTTCGGCATTTTCGGAGAAGTCATCTGCAAATTTCTTACCGTCTCGAATCTTGAAAATATGGCGGCTGGAGATAATAGGCTCATAAATCGTTCCCTCTCCAACTCCGGTAGTTTCAACATTCTTTTCGACTGTAAACTCCTGGCTAAAGTCGGCTGCAATAACAAACTCATCCTCATCCGCCACCCCCATCTCTTCAAAGGGAAGAGAATGTTGAACACCGGCTTTCACATAAGGATTTCGGGGACAGAAGAAGGTAGCGAATGTTCCGGCCTTTCTATCACCCTCTGAACGTGCCTTGTCAGCATCACTGACAGTTCTTAAAGGAGGAACTCCATTTACCCAACCAGCAGCGAATGTCGGCAAGTCTGCACTATCTTCAAGATTATTAAATCCTTGATAACTTCCTTGATTACCATAGCAGTTTTCAATAGTATAGTAACCCTCATTTTTTCTGAAGTACTTATTATCACCCTCACATCCGGATACTTTACAACGTACTATCACATTTTGGAATCTGGTGTAAGTTTGATCTGTTTCTTTAACATCCGATGTACCAATCCAACCCGTTATCGCAGCATTATTCTGGCCACCTCGATTATCAGCAGGATCACCAATCTGACCACCAATATAGCAATTCTCCACTACCAAGCGGTTCTGATTACCGTCACCTTTACCTAAGATACCACCAGCAGCCTGTTCTCCAGCCCTCTTTCCAATGCAGGTTGCTTCAGTCCGTACATTGTAAACATATAGATTATTTCCCCGATGCATTCCCACTAAACCGACATTATAGCCACCAATGAAACTGCAAGAACTATCTATGATGAGATTCTCAATTATCGCCTTGTTATCGGTAAAAGCAATAAATCCTACACCCTCTTTCTCTGGAAAATTATAATGCAGATTGCTTATTGTCTTCCCATTACCGTTGAATACGCCTGAAAAAGCATGATCCCAATCGTATCCTAACATAGGCACATTTTCTCGACCTGCAAAATTAAGATCCGCCGCGAGTTCTATATAACAACTTTTATCATAATTATTTATATAATTAACTGCCGCAATATATTCATCCTCATTATTCACTACAATTGGTCCTCTTTTATTAAGATATTGGCTACCATAAAAACCATATTTATCTGATATAAGAACTGTTGTAGGGTCAATTGCGAAATCGAGAAGATCGTACTCAATTCCACTCCAAGGCGCTTTATATTTAAGTCTGCCACCATTACGATAATCATACCAATGCGAGAAACGCTCCTCATAGTAAATTGTCTGATACATCTGGTAATAAGGGTATAACCCCACAACATCACCGGGCATAGCATAAATGATATGCTCCACCGTATGTGTACGTTGTCTTTTCTGACCTTCAGCAAGAGGTGGATCAGTAGTCTCCGAGGCCTCAATAAAACTGAAATCAGGTAAAGTCAAATTGATCCCTTTTGATTGAAGATTAGATTTGTAATCATTCGGATCCTTATCCCAGCCTGCAACTTTATTATGATCATCTAAGATTCCACGAGTATTCTCGAATTTATAATTCTCGTAATCGCGAACATAATCTGATTTAAGATGCAGACGATCCTTGAATGTATCAGAATAGTCAGCGGTCTTCTTCAAACCAAGCACATCCAATCTGGACATCGCCATCTCTCGATATCCTTTAGATCCCATCTCTCGGTTATTGTTAGCTGTGACATAAAAACGAAGCTTTAGAAGAGCCTTGTCTCGACTAACCTCGTCCTGTAAGCCATCAATATTAGCAACATCATTATTTATATCCTCCAGCTTTTTCCAAAGCTTTTTCACAAGTACTTTGGATGAGTACTCTTGAGTATAGGGACCACGATAAAGAAAATAAACGTAAAATAGTTCATATTCTTTATCATCACCATTAAAAAAGCCTGTTACCCTGAATGCAGTAGGATGTGAATTATCAAAAGTATTGTTACCGGTGTTACTATGTTCTGCGCGTCTTGTGTATACAAGCAGACAATCATCATCAGCGGCATCTTTATATTCTAAAGGCTTATCAAATGTAACCTCCACATAAGCCGGAGCCGGCCACGAGCCATCAGCATCACCGGTATAGTATCTTGTTCTAGGGCCGTGTTTCCTTAGGTTATCAACCTTATAATCCGGATGCTCTTTATTCGTTTTGTATTCACTCCCGCTCACAAGAGATTTAGCCACATCATTAAATGGCTGAAAACCTCCCGTTGTTCCTTCTTGACCTTGGGCGGAAACCGGAATAAATGTGAAGAGAGATAGCCAGGAAACCAATAGAATGAGCAGGAACGACCGGTTGACAACTCGGTCGTTCTTACATCTTTTGTTCCTCCTTCGGCTATACTCATCTAATCTACTTAAGTATAGACCACGCATAACAATTTCTATATTTAAATTGTAATTAATTATTTTATTATCAGGTTAGTAGAGCCTGACCATCATGTCAGACTATTTCATAATGAGGTTATAGCGATTATTGTATATCCATTGGGGGTGTCCACTATTTTACAGTTAGTGGATTCACCAACCTACGGATTTTTGCGAATTATATAGACATACTTATAATAGGTATGCTTTGGAGCCGCTCCATTGGAGCTTGATTCGGCATAAACTTTTATCGTCAACTTAATCCGGGCACTACCCTGATTTGTATTAAGTTCGCCAATAAGCTCATAAGGCAAGGTATAGGGCTCTACCTTAACCGGCATCATAGTGAAAATACCTTTATCAGTATCTGTTGTTACAGTCGGATAAATCTTAGACGCAGTTGACCAATTAATATTGGCTGTGTTCGTTGATGAAAGTATCTCACTCACCTCTACAGAATACCTTGTCGAAGGAAGTTCTTCTCCTGTGAGTTTGTCAACTACATAAGGATTAAGTGAAAAACGCCCCTGAGTACCAAATGTAAACTCTTGTGAGCCATCCGGACCGCCAGTTGTAATTGGAGGATACCCTCCGATTGGGGGATAAAAAATGGCTTCCACATTGGCATCATATTGCGACAGTGTAACGGGAATCACAACCCAATCGTTACGGTTGATATAACCGGTTATATCGACTGTTGGACTGTATTGCAGATACTCCGAAACGCCTCCCTCATGAGTGACATTAAGCCATACAGTAAAGCCGCCTGATGTATGTGATAAAGTCTCTTTAATAAAAAAGCTAAGAGAATTAGTACCGGAAACAGTGTTGCCATTATCGTCACTCGATGCCTTGGTTACAGATAACGGCTGTGTGAGAGGATAGGTAAGACGAGCATATTTAGCATCTTCCAAAGGAGTAAAAGCCCCATTGCCCAAAAAAGAATAATCTCCAATACCATTGTTACCTTTCGGGAAAAGAGAAACCGGAGATACCGTGACAGGAGAGAAATATATACCATTTACAGTAATGTCCTTATCACTCGGATTTAGAAACCTCAACTCTATCTTTGCAAGCATCCTCACAACCTCGATTGAGAAAGTCTCCTCTATTACATTCCTAACACTTATCTTCTGATAGCCCGTCATAGGAATCCCATTTTTGGCATCAACTCTCCATAGATTAAGATTAGAATTGCTTACAGAGTTCACTATTGCCACATCCTCCTGCGAACCAAGAATTGTAGAAGTTTCCTCATCTGTTTGGGTCGAACCGTCATTCTCACCTTTCCATGTAGCATTCTGTATCGCGGTAACCATTCCATCAGTAAGAGTTGCATTTTCTCTTACAACAATCACATCGGCATCGGATTCTCCTTTAATCTGAATACCGGTTGCGCTCTTAAGCTGTTCAAAGGTAATATTAGCGAATGCATATACCGAATAAGCACCAGTGGGAAGAATACATGTAAATGTCTCCTCCTCGACAGATCCACTTTTTCCTGTTTCGTTACGCGTAAGTATCTTACGGACATTTTTATTATTATCAACGAAGATAAGAAACCAATCATTGATTTTCTCATTATCGTCAGGATCCACAGGTGTGCCACCGTCTTCCGCCCTTGTGAAAGGATTATTCGGACGAGCGGAAATTGAGAACTTCACCTCCACAGAATTGCCATCTTCGGAAGGTATATCTTCATTCCGGAGATCATCTGAACAACCACACATTATCAATGTAAAGAAAGCGGTTATTCCAAGGATATTTATAATCTTCTTAATCACAGGATTTAGAGTTTACAAATTAGTTATTAAAGAATTAGAGCCATTTGGATTACGCAATCCGAGGTTTAGAACTCCAACGGTTTGTTCTCAACCCTTTGGTTCCATTTCCTTACGAAGATGCGGGCTTGCATTGTATCGGGCTCTCGCATGGTTGGCGTCGGATCGCCGGGACCGGAGAAAGAGAGTGCCACACGATAGATATTGTTTCTTACAATCGCATACTCCATCGGATAAGACAGCTGAGGATTTGCGCTCTCATCGTTGTAATGACGCAACCAAAGATTGTAATAGCACTTTATACCCAATTCCTTATTACCATCTTTATCCGTATAGAAATCGGAATCAAACGAAGTGACCACAGCATTATCCTCAGGGTGATCTTTAGCATAAGCTTTCATCGCTTCCTCATTTGAGAAATATAGGGTTGCCGATTCTACAACCTTACTATCTTTCGAAGGTGAGTATCTATAGATATTCTTACGAGCAACGCCAAATTTGGTTCTTTCCTCATCTGTCATCGCAAATGGAGATTTCTCGCCATTCACATCATAGCTTTTATATATCTCTGCCGGAATATACAGGGCACCCATAGCCAAACCTGTAAGATAGTTGCTATGGTAGCAATCTACAGGATGCGTATTCTCATTGGCATAGCTGATAACCGAAACCCAATCACTATTATAATCAGGATCACCAGCCACTTTTTCCCGTTTGTAATTGTAGTAACCGGAAATAGCCCCTTTGCTGCGATTAGTTATAGCGGTAACAATTTGAGAGGTAGCCGTAGAACCATACCATATAGGTATATCACCTGTTTTACCATCCGAAGACTTAGCAAAAGTGTGACGTTCCATCACATAATTTGTAGGCATATCAGCATTAGGAGATGTTGCTGTAATATTATCCGGAGTCTCCTTACCTGCCCAATTGAACTGCTCAATATTTGCCAAAAAGGATTGAGTCCAACCCCCGATTACGTCGGCAGGAGCAACTGCAGTCACCTTCTTAAACAAGAAAGAGGGTTGCTGCATCACGTTTACAGGTAATACATTTAATATGTACACCTTATTGTCTGTAGTCTCATTATTTGAAACCTTTACAGAATATGTCAATTTATTATCAATATCGGTATTTCCCTCGGAGATACCGGCATTCTCCTTAGCATTATACCAAAGATCAATGCGGGCATAAAGACGTTCAAGAGTAGTTGTACCCGAATAACCGTCAGGGCTGTAACTCAATTTATTCGTGCCGGTAGAGCCTCCATTATATACAAATTCTTTATTGTATCCGGTAGACATAAGGAAATAATCCATTTGATCAGCTCTTTTTTCACTAACCTTATACTCACTCCACTTATTGCTTGAGTAGGCAGTGAAGTCAAGGTCTCTGAGCTGACCCAGAGTTTTTACCGTCTCACCGGGATAACCTAAGTTGGCGATTGCTGCAAAACAAAGACCATCTTTTAAAAGTGCATATATATTTGAATTACTTCCATCCTTAGATATCGGGAAAGAAAGTTGTACATATTTACCACTTATATTCAGATTTCCGACTTCTTCTTTCTCTTCCGCAGTCAACTCCTTAAGTTTTGAGTTGTTGATATCAGTCTTATCTTCAATGTTATAATAAATATGAAACTTTATTTCAGTCGCATCATCGTTGTCAAGACCGGTGTCGCCTCCTTCATAGAAAAATACATTAATATCATGTATCTTGTCTTCATTGAGCACTCCGTTCTCTCTGCCGTTACCCTCTTCACCTCCCATCGGATTCGATCTGGTGTCTCTGATGGGCAATGCGATGTTGAGCACCACAAATTGTCCATCTTTCTGATCCGAGCCATTGGAAGTCATATCGTCATCGTGCGAACACCCTGCCGCCATGACCAATGCAAGCGGCAGAATCAGATTCCGAATATGTTTCTTTATTATTATCATAATTAATATTTCACTATTTACCTGATAGCAGAAAGCTTTGGGACTGTTTAAATTACCAATTACTTTCTGAGGATAACGACTTCTATTATAGTTCTACATTCTGCACACGCTTGCTCCAGGAA